>JBBQWB010000060.1:0-18317 GCA_038210985.1 Bacteroidales bacterium | reverse complement strand
GCTCTTGACGAGCAGTCAATTGCTTGGCAAGTTGCCCTAAAAGCTCACCAAGAGGGAGCCTCGTTTATATTAAGTAATGCTCCAGTTGCACTTCGGAAAAAAGATATTTTTAAATTGGCTGAAATTACAAATTCGCAAGTAATTGGGGCAGATATTACCCAGGTTTCCGAAATCGAAGATTTATTCAACGAAACAATGCGTATTTATAATGGTAAAATCGACTTTATCCTGCATTCGGTTGGAATGTCACCTAATGTTCGCAAAGGAATATCATACGAAGAATTGAACTACGATTATTTTATGAAAACACTAGATGTTTCAGCAATTTCGTTGCATAAAGTGCTTTCGGCAGCCAGACGTATGGATGTTATCAACGATTGGGGTTCGGTTGTTACTTTATCGTATATTGCTGCTCAACGCGTTTTTTCAAGTTATAGCGATATGTCGCAAGCAAAAGCAATGCTCGAATCCATTGTGCGACAGTTTGGTTATCACTATGGTAGGACAAATAAGATTAGAATAAATTCAGTTTCGCAATCGCCAACTCAAACTACCGCAGGAACAGGTGTTTCAGGATTTAATGCGTTTTTTTCCTATTCAAACGACATGTCGCCTCTAGGCAATGCGGACGCAAAATCATGTGCCGATTATTGTGTAACACTATTTTCAGACTACACCCGAATGGTTACCATGCAAAACCTTTTTCACGATGGCGGATTTTCATCCATGGGTATAAGCAATGTGTTAATTGAAAAATATGCCGAATATTACACCAAAAATGATGAAAAATAATTTTTTTATTTGTAAACAATTTGCTCTCTAAATTTTAATAAAGGATGAATGACTTTTCACAACTCATAAGATACAGCTACAAAGAAATTCCTTATCATAATTTAATGCGTAAGCGAATTCATAAAATAATGCTTTTATGTAGCCCATACGATGCTTTTTTATTGGAAGAGGATGGACGAATTGATGAAAAGTTGTTTGATGAATATACCTTGCTAAATTTGTCGCGACCACCCGAAGTAGTTATTTTGACCGACTTAAAGGAAGCATTTCGCCTGTTCCACGAAGACGATTTTGATTTAACTATTGTGATGTACGAAATGGGTGAAATGAATCCATTAAAGATATCGAGTGATATTAAAGACCAGTTTCCATTGATGCCAGTGGTGCTTTTAACTCCTTTTTCGCGTGATGCTAGTTTGATTATTGATAAAGCAAATCTTGACAAAATCGACTATGTTTTTAGTTGGCTTGGAGATGAAAATTTACTTCTAGCAATTGTTAAGTTGATTGAAGATAAAATGAACGCCGACAATGACTTGCTTGAAATAGGAGTGCAAACCATTTTACTTGTTGAAGATTCTGTTCGGTTTTATTCTACTTATTTGCCAAATCTGTATAAACTGATTTTTCAACAGTCGAAACAGTTTATGACCGAAGGTTTAAATATCCATCAGCAAATGATGCGAATGCGTGGGCGTCCTAAAATATTGCTGGCAAACAATTACGAAACAGCAATTGAATTATACGAAAAATATAAAAATAATATTTTAGGTGTAATTACCGATATTAGCTATCTTCGTAATGGAGTTTTGGATAAAGAAGCGGGATTGAAATTGTGTTCAGAAATTAAGAAAGAAAATCCTTATGTTCCAGTATTAATTCAGTCATCCGAAACAAAAAATAAGGAAAAAGCCGAAGCTTTGAATGCAGGTTTTATCGATAAAAATTCAAAATCATTATCAAACGAATTAAGCGATTTTGTAAATAGATATTTTGCGTTTGGAGAATTTGTGTTTTATGATCCAAAAAAGAAAAAAGAAGTTGCCCGAGCAGGAAATTTGAAAAAGTTGCAGGAATGTGTAATGACTATATCCGATGAGTCATTGAAGTATCATATTTCGGGCAATAATTTTTCAAAATGGTTGTATGCTCGAGCAATATTCCCGATTGCCGAAATTTTTAAATTGCTCCGACCCGAAGATTTTAATAATTTGTCGGAAGTTCGCCAATTTATTTTCGATTCAATTTCATATTATCGTTTAAATAAATCAAAAGGTATTATTGCTGGATTTTATAAAGAGCGATTTGATGAATATTTTAATTTTGCTCGAATTGGAGATGGCTCTATTGGAGGAAAGGGTAGAGGGTTAGCGTTTCTCGATTCGATGGTTAAACGAAATAAATGGATTGATAAATGGGAAAACACCATCGTTTCAATTCCTCCTACGGTTGTTGTGGGAGTAGATGTGTTTAGTGAGTTTATGAAATCCAATCTTTTGTACGATTTTATTAATTCAAACGAAGAGGATAGTGTAATTTTAAAACGTTTTGCTCAATCTAAATTTCCCATAAATATTTTAGAGGATTTAAGAGCATTTGTTGAAGTGCTAAAAAAACCAATTGCAATTCGATCGTCTAGCTTGCTCGAAGATTCACACTATCAGCCCTTTGCAGGTGTTTATAGTACCTATATGATACCTTATTCCGAAAATAAGAAAAAAATGCTTTGTAATTTACAACTGGCTATGAAAAGCGTTTATGCATCAGTTTTTTATAAAAATAGCCGACAATACATGATGGCTACCAAAAATGTAATTGATGAAGAAAAAATGGGATTAGTGTTGCAAGAAGTTTGTGGAAATCAGCACGGAAATTATTATTATCCAACTCTTTCTGGCGTTGGTCGTTCGTTAAATTTTTATCCTTTGGGTAACGAAAAGCCCGAAGATGGGGTGGTGAATTTAGCTTTTGGATTGGGTAAAATTGTAGTGGATGGCGGTCAAACACTTCGTTTTTCGCCAAAGTATCCCGAAAACATTTTGCAACTTTCAACCCCAGAAATGGCATTGAAAGAGACTCAAAAGACATTTTATTCGCTTAATTTAGATGTTAGTGCTTTTAAAGAAAGTATCGACGATAGTGTTAATATCGTAAAAAGACAAATAGACGAGGCTTTATCTGACGATACCATAAACTGGGTAACTTCAACCTATGATTTTCAAAATAATTTAATTGTAGATGGCAACTATGTGAAGGGTAAAAAAGTGCTTACGTTTTCTCGAATTTTGAAATATTCAAAATTTCCGTTAAGCGATATTTTACAAACCATCCTTAGCGTTGGAGCAATTGAAATGAATAAACCGATTGAAATTGAGTTTGCTGTCGAAATCTCGAACGATAGTAGTAAAAATCATCGGTTTAATCTATTGCAAATCCGACCAATTGCGGATAATCATCAAATGATAAACGAGGATTTATACAAAATTGACAAAAATGATCTTTGCATTTTTTGCGAAAATTCAATTGGAAACGGTATAATTGAAGATATGTGCGATGTGGTTTATGTTAAACAAAGCTCCTTTGATGCAGTAAATAATCCACGGTTAGTAAATATTATTGAAAAGCTTAACAAACAGCTTTTGGAAGAAAATCGAAATTATATTTTAATTGGACCAGGAAGGTGGGGCTCAAGCGACCCATGGCTTGGAATTCCAGTTAAATGGCCTCAAATTTCAAGCGCTAGATTGATAATTGAGTCGTCAATCGAAAATTATATGATTGACCCAAGTCAGGGAACTCATTTTTTTCAAAATCTAACATCCTTTAACGTTGGCTATTTTACTATCAATCAATATCATAATAAAGGGTTTATCAATTGGGATTATATGGATGAAGGTACTACTTTATTCGAAGATGAATTTATTAAACATGTTAGATTCAGTAAACCTATTGTTGTGAAAATTGATCCAAAAAAAGGAATAGGTTGCGTTTATAAATCACAAAATTGATTTTTATTTATTCAGTTTTCATCTTTCTGTGTTAAATAAATTTCATTTTATTTAGATGCTTTATAGCCAGCCACTAGTTGATGTTTAAAACTTTTGTTCATTATAAGTGTTAAATAAGTTCCAGTTAGTTAATTTTTTTGTATTTTTGTAAATCAAATTTCAATAAATTATGAAAATCAATAGAGATATTGGAGTTTTATTAATGGTTTTAATCACAGTTTTTATCTATTCTTGTAAAAAAGAAGATAAAAAAGTTAATTATTCTCTTGTTGCAAAGGAGCATTCTATTGCTCAAAATTTATTTGATGACATATTTAAACAGGTGGATAAAGCCTCCAAATTACAAGATGATTCATGCAATGGTCAAAAAACAGGCGAAGGTATTTTTATAAATGGTTGTACAACAACTACAATTAGCTCCTTGGATGCTGTTTTCCCAAAACAAATAAAGGTTGATTTTGGCATTCAAAATTGTATGGGAAATGATGGACGAAACCGTCGTGGAATTCTGAATTTTACAATTTCTTCTTGGTATCGCGATTCGGCTTGTGTTATATCGGTTACTCCAAGCAATTTTTATGTGAACGATTATAAAGTTCAAGGAGCTAAAACCATTGTAAACCATGGTCATAATTCAAGTGGAAATTTGAATTATAACGTCAACGTAATGAATGCAATAATCACTTCTCCTCAAAATGAAGTCTCCACTTGGAGTACTACTCGTAATCACGAATGGGTTGAGGGTGAAAATACAATTTTTAATCCCTATGATGATGTGTATTTAATTAGAGGGAATGCAAATGGCATTACATCTGATCAAACACCATACACTATTACCATTGATAATCCTTTGAATGTCTTAGTTGGTTGTCGTTGGGTTCGTAGTGGATCGTTGATTATTCAGATTACCGATTACCCCGATTTTTTTATAGATTATGGTAATGGCGATTGTGATGCAAATGCAAGCGTTACATTTAATGTTACTTCTTACCCTTTTATTATGAATTAATTTGTTTATATTTTTACTTATTTGAATTAGTTTTATCGCATGCAATTAAAAAACGGCACACTTTTAAAAGATGGAAAATTCGAAATACTTCAGGTATTGTCGCAAGACGCATACAGCATTCATTACGAAGCTTTGTTTCACCTTTCGGATACTCCAACAATTTCTTTGGATACATCTGCAATTTTAGTTAACATTACCGAACTCTTTTTTATTGATGGTTGTATCAGACTAAAAGAAACTAATGATGTTTTGCTTGAACCTTCTATTGATGCAATTTTATACCACACTCTAAAGCAAAAACTTCAAACCGAATCGGAAGATTATTACGGAATTGAACATGATAATATTATTAGTATCATCGATGTTTTTGAAGAAAATAATACAATGTACGAAGTTACGGAGTATTTCAGAGGTCAAAATCTGAACGACGTAATTGAAGATAAAGGACGGCTTGAGCTAGATGAGTCATTGCGTTATATTAGCCAAATTATTGAGCCACTTATCGAGTTTCATACAAACGGATTGTTGCATTTGGCTTTAAATCCAAACAATATCAAAGTTAACTCAAAAAATGTTGCTGCATTAGTTTGTTACGATGCTTCGAGTCGTTATGCCGATCGCTTTAAACAAATGGGAGTGCGTTTGTTGCCAATTCTAAAATCATATATTGCACCCGAACTTTTTGCACTTGAGGAAGATGAAAGAGAACCGAGTATTGATATTTATTCAATCGGTGCAATTCTTTACAAGTGTTTAACTGGAATTACGCCTCCTGTTACCTATTCTATTAGCAGTAGTGAGTTGCTTTATTCAGCTATTGCGGAACCCAAAATGGTGGATATTATCCGCAAATGTACAAACGACGATGCTTCTGCTAGATATCAAAGCCTTGAAGAATTAAGCTTTGCTTTAACGGAGGCATTTCCACAAATTAAAGAGTATTTAACGGTTGATTACGATAAGGAAAAGTATAAGTTTACCGAAATTCCAGATGAAATAATTGTTAAATCTAAAGTTAGAAAAAGACGTAAAAAAAGTGTCGTTATTCCAATAGTTTTATCCGTTTTGGGCTTTGCTCTAATAACCTATGCTTTATTGTATTTCTTTGTATTAAATAAAGAAAAAACACCTGCTTATAAATATTCCAAACGAGAGTATTTCGATATTTTAAACGACGATGAAATTTTTGAAACCGATGGAAGCCATAAAATTAAACAAGATAATGTAGTTTTTACGGAAGATGAATTTTGGGAAAAAGCTAAAGAAATTCATACAATTGACGCATATCAAGAATATATTGACAATTATACCGAAGGAAAGTATGTTGAGCAGGCACAAGCTTTTATTGATCAATTATCGGTTCCTCGTTTTGGGAAATTATTTGGATTAAAAGATAGATTTAATGGTATTTACGATTACGAAGGTTGGATTGTGGATAATAAACCTCAAGGCGATGGAGAATCTACTTATCGAAATGGAAATAGCTATGTGGGTAAATATGCAAAAGGTAAGCGAAATGGTTTAGGAAAATTTATTTGGTCTAACGGCGATAAATATCACGGGGAATTTCTCGACGATGTTAAAAATGGAAAAGGAAATTATTATTGGGGTGGTAAGTCTTCTTCACAGGGCGACAAATATGATGGCGATTGGATAAAAGGAAATCGTACTGGAGCTGGTCTGTATCAATATGCTAATGGCGATAAATATGATGGTCAATGGCAAAATGGGTTACGACATGGAAAAGGAGTTTTTTCTTGGGTAACCGGTTCAACGTACGAAGGCAACTTTTATCATGGCGAAAAATCTGGAAAAGGAGTTTATACTGTGGTTACAGGCTATGTTAAAAATTGTCCCGATTGCGTTATGTATTCTGGCGAATGGAACAGCGATATGATGAACGGCGACGGTAAATGTTTTAATAAAAACGGTGTAGTTATATATAAAGGGAAGTTTTTTAACGATAAACCCGTTGATACATATCCTAGCGATAAATAATTCATAGCTAAATAGTGTTTGCAAGGACTAAATAGTGCTTTTAGTGTGTCAAATTTCTGATAGAAACACCTTTATAGAAAAGAAAGAGAAAATATTGTTTCAATAACAAAAATCGACCTGCATTCTGCTTTTTTATTAAGGAAAATTAAATTAATGAAAATTTAGCTCAATAGTAAAGCAAAGTATTATCTTCGTATTTTAATGTTAAAAATGGATAAAGTAAAAAACAATGGTGCCAATTTTCAATGTGTTATAGCCAGACTTGGCTTTAAAATGGATGATGATTGCCTATTTTTCACCAACAAACAAACTTCACTTCCATATCCACAAATTCAATTTCATATTGAAAAAGCAGGAGAGTTAAGTGCTTCGGCTGTTTATCTGCGTAAGCAACTCAACGGAAGTTACAAACCCCAAGTTTATTTGTTTGATTTTACCGATAGAAATTTTGAGGAAGCAATGGAAAACGAAATATTCGCTCAATACATTGCTCCGCTCGACGGCAGATTTAACCAGCTAATCAACATATTATCACATCAGCTAATCATCACATTAAAGCGTCTCTACATTTCGACTTCGCTCACACTCACCGCAAGGCTGGCTCAACCTCCGGATTAATTAACTAATCAGCTAATCATCACATCTTCAAATCAGCTAATCATCCTTTTTTCTACTTTTCAGCATACAATTCAGCAATTTTAATAATTACTTCCGTTGCTTTTACCATGGATTCGAGGGGAACAAATTCGAATTTGCCGTGAAAATTATGACCACCAGCAAAAATATTGGGGCAAAGCAAACCCATATATGAAAGGCGTGAGCCATCGGTGCCCCCACGAATGGGAACAACCTTTGGTTTAACATTGCACAATTCCATGGCTTCAAAAGCGGTGTCCACAATATGCATTTGTTGTTCAACCATTTCTTTCATGTTAAAATACTGGTCTTTAAGCTCAATGGTAATAACTTCGCTTTTATATTTTTTATTAATAAACTGCACTGTTTCTAAAATCCATGATTTTTTTTGCTCAAATAATGCCTTGTCGTGATCACGAATAATGTATTGCATGCTAGCATTTTCAACGGTTCCATTTATGGCAACCAGGTGATAAAAACCTTCATAGTCAGTAGTAAATTCGGGTTTCATAAACGAGGGTAGAAGTTGATTAAATTCAGATGCAATATTTAATGCATTAATCATTTTATTTTTGGCATATCCAGGATGAACATTACGACCGTGAATACTTAATTTAGCTCCAGCTGCATTAAAATTTTCATATTCCAATTCGCCAATTTCGCCACCATCGAGGGTGTAAGCGAAATCAGCTCCAAATTTTTCTACATTAAAGAAATCTACACCACGTCCAATTTCTTCATCTGGAGTAAATCCAATTCGTATTTTTCCGTGCTTTATTTCGGGATGCTCTAAAAGATATTTCATGGCTTCTATAATTTCAACAATGCCTGCTTTGTCATCTGCCCCAAGCAAAGTTGTTCCATCGGTTGCAATAATGGTGTTGCCAATATATTTTTCAAGTTCTGGAAAATCTGCAATTTTCATTACAATCTCATTGTCTTTGCTAAGTTTAATATCTCCCCCTTGATAGTTTTCAATTATTAATGGGTTTGTAACTTTGCCGGGCATATCCGGACTAGTATCCATGTGGGCAATAAATCCAATTACAGGAACTTTTTTGTCGATATTTGCTGGTAGGGTAGCGGTAACATATCCATTTTTATCAACGTCTACTTCTTGAAGCCCAATTTGTGTTAATTCTCTTGTCAAAAAAACAGCAAATTCAGTTTGTTTGGATGTGGATGGTAAAGTGGTACTTGCCTCGTCCGATTGAGTATCTATTGCAATGTATTTTAAAAATCGATTTAATATATCTTGTTTCATAATTTGAAGATTATAATTTTTTATTCTTTTGTTTGATTGTCATTTTTATCCACTTTAGCTCGCATACTTTCCCAGAAGAAATATCCAATGATACATAAAAAGGCTAGAATAGCTAAAACTTTGGGCCAAATACTGGCTTCGTCGAACGACCATGAATTTGTAACCGAATCGTAAATTTGGAAAATATGAAGATTTGGGTCAAGATTGAAAAACAGTAAAATTGCACCTAAAACTCCAAACAAAGCAGCACCAGCAATAAATCCACTGGCAACTAAAGTTCCTCTTTGTTCGCGGGCTTCGGCTAGTTTTTTATCTTTAGAACTTGTGCTAATGTAGTTGTGCAAAAGTCCGCCAACAATTAAAGGTGTATTTAATGGAAGAGGAATGAACATGCCTAGTGCAAAAGCCAATGGTGGAATTTTTATCCAATTCATAAACAATGCAATTAAACCACCTATGGCAAAAAGTAACCAAGGAACATTTGCTCCGGGTTGCATTAATGGTTCAATGATGGAAGCCATTGCGTTAGCTTGAGGAGCTACTAAAGGATTGTCGTGCACGCCTGGAATTTTTACAAATCCGTAAGCATCGTTCATTACATATATTACAATACCTACGGTTGCTGCCGAAATTAAAGTGCCTAAAAATTTCCATGTTTGCTGTTTAGCTGGGGTTGTACCCAACCAATAACCAATTTTTAAATCGGTAACAAAACCACCAGCCATAGACAAAGCGGTACAAACAATTCCTCCAATTATCATGGCTGCAACCATCCCTGTGGAACCTTGTAAGCCTACTCCAACCAAAACAATCGAAGATAAAATTAAGGTCATTAATGTCATACCCGAAACCGGATTACTGCCAACAATTGCAATAGCAGTTGCGGCAACCGTAGTGAATAAAAAGGAGATGATTACAATGGTTGCTAATGCCACTAATGCTTGAACTAAATTAACTTGAACGCCTGCTAAAAGGAATATAAAAATGGCAATAATGGTTAATAAAATAAACATCATTATAAATGGCATTTTAATATCACGTTGTGTACGTTCGGGTACTACAATGTTTTCTTTTTTTGCTCCTAAGCCCGAAAAAGCTAAGCCAAATGAGCGTTTAATAACACCTAAAGATTTTATTATACCGATGATTCCGGCCATTGCAATTGCACCAACTCCAATAGGGCGAACAAACTGTTTAAAAATTAACTCGGGCGACATATCTGCAAAAATATTTACTCCACCACTTGTGGCTGCTATCATACTGCCAACTTCGCCAACTAATGGGATTAAAACCAACCACGAAACCATGGATCCAATAGCAATAATAAGTGCATAACGAAGTCCAATTAAATATCCAAAACTAAAAACTAATGCACTGATATTCATTTTAAAAACCATTTTAGCTTCACTTGCTAAGCGTTCGCCAATAGGAATAAAACGGGTAGAAATTTCGTCGTGAAACAAACGCAACGACGAAAACATAAAATCGAAAATGCCACCAATGAGTCCGCTAACGATAACTAAACCAGCGGCTTTTCCGCCTTTTTCGCCAGTTACTAATATTTCGGTAGTAGCTTTTGCTTCGGGAAAAGGAAATTTTCCGTGCTGTTCTTTTACAAAATATTTACGAAAAGGTATTAAAAACAAAATTCCTAAAACACCACCAAGTAGGGAGGATAAAAATATTTGTAAAAAGTCAACCTGAATTTCGGGATATGTATTTTGTAAAATATATAAAGCAGGAATGGTAAAAATTGTTCCTGCAACAACAACCCCCGAGCTCGCTCCAATTGACTGAATGATAACATTTTGTCCCAATGCATTTTTTCGGCGAGTAGCAGCCGAAGCTCCAACTGCAATAATTGATATTGGAATAGCTGCTTCAAATACTTGTCCGATTTTTAAACCAGCATAAGCGGTTGCTGCCGAAAAAATTACTGCCATTAATAATCCCATACCAACCGACCAAACTGTTACTTCGGGGTAGTTTCGTTCGGGCTTCATTAAAGGTTTGTATTCTTCGCCCTCTTTCAATACCCGATATGCATTTTCGGGTAATCCTTGATCCATTTTTTCGTCTGAATTTGTCATAAGTTTTACATTTTTTGAATCACAAATGTAGTTTTTTTTACTTAAAAATAAATAATTTGAAAAGGGAAGAATCATTATTATTTAAATTAAGAATAATTTAGCAATCATTCCGTTAAAATATTCATAAATAGTTGACTTTTGGATTTTTATTTTGTACATTTGATGCACTTAAATATATTCTATTGTAATCGTATTTAAGTATCTGTAAATCAGTTAATGTGTTTGAACATTTAAACTAGAAAATTAAAAACCCAAAATATGAAAAAGTTAACGTTTTTAGTATTGTTGTTATTGATTGTAAAAGTGAGTTTTGGTCAGTGGCAGGGTATTGATTATATTGCTGGAAGTTCGGCTGAAATAGTTTTTAAAACATCTCAAAATGTGTTCGCTATTTCCGAAGAAGGAAATGGAGTTTTCAAAAGTAGTGATAATGGGCTTAGTTTTGAACGTGTTTTAACCTTTTATGTTAATCCTGTCGAAGCGGATCCTTTAGTAAAAGATGTCTTTGTTTTTGGTGACACGATAATCATTGGAAAACACAATGCTATTGTACGTTCAAATAATAATGGAGTTGACTGGCAAGTATATTCTATTCCTGAAAATGCCAATCGCTTTTTTTTCTTCAACGGAATATTGTATTTTAACGATGCACTAAACTATTCGAATTTATATAAATCGGATGATAAAGGTCAAACATGGCAAACCGACGTAGGAATATTGAGCAATATGAAAATATCAACGTCAACGGTTCATAATAATGAATTGTTTTTTTCATCCGATGTAAACAAAGCAATATATAAATTATCAAACAATTATAATATTGAGTTGCTTTTTAATCCAAATATCATTGCAAAAAAAATTATACTAATAGACGATAATATTACGATTTTAGGATTAGATTCTATATTTTTAAATCATTTTATTTCATGGAATAATGGAGACTTGCTGCTAGATAATGTTTTGCCTGATAAAGCCAATGATATGTTTGCAAATGGAGATACTATTTGGATAACATATAATGATAGCATTGTAAAAACGTATGATTTGGGACTTACTTTTCATAAAGTCAATGGGTTCAATGATGTTTTATATTATCAGTCATATACGATTATTGATGAATACGAATATATCAATTCCAAATGGGGACTGTTTCAAAAACAACGCTCTGCAAACAATTGGAATAAATCATTATTGAGTTATCCAATAAAATACGTATTCGATTTTAATACATCAAAAGTAAAGAACACAATTATTTTATACAACCCTAATGACAAAATTTTATCTAAACAAAATATTGGCGAACCTATTTCAACGCATTTTTGTTTCAACAATAGTTCAGGTGTTTACGAGTTAAATATTTGTATTTCAGACAATCTTGTTTTTGGATTTAATCACAATGTTGGATTACTTAGGTCGACAAACTTAGGTGATACTTGGACACAAACTACTCATAATATTACAGGATTTACTCAAAACAGCAAAACGTTTTTTCAAGTCTTAAAAAACAATAATGAAAATTTAATGATTATCAACAAGTTTCCAAATGAATTTTACATCCTAAGGAGTTTAGATGCCGGAAACACTTGGAACAATATATACATTGGAAATGGAGTTTTGGGCAGAATCAACTATTCTTATTTTAAAATCAAGGAAGATACCATATGCATTGCTGGAAAGGACATATTAGGTGGTTTTGTAAGGTATAAATGCTCTTATGCTAACGGGCAAGTCGGGCAATTTTTACCATTACATATACCCATTGAACCTATCGGTTCGGTAATGTATCGACAATATTTTGATTTTCCAGAGATGTTTGTAGAACGATCACTTGACATGGGTATAACTTGGAATCGCGGGTATGGGATTAATTACCCACCATATTCAGGACAAATGTACTTTTGTGGAAATGATTCAGTAGTTTTTTGCCATATAAATGAAGATGTTTACGCATCAAAAAACAAAGGTTTTTCTTGGTTTTCAATCAATGGTAATATTTCTGACAAAAAAATCTCTAGCATCTTTTTTAATAATGATACATTATATGCTGCTACGGTTCGAGATAGTTTATATTTTATGAAAGTGTCGAATGTGGTTCCTCGAATTGTTTCAGGTAAAGTGTTTTTTGATAACAACGGGAATAATTCATTTGATCAAATCTTCGATATTCCAATACCCTATATTCATATTTATTCGGTGTCTACGGGCTCCTCCGCTTTTTCCGACTCTCTTGGCAATTATCAATTGATGCTTTCACATTCAACATCAAATGATACCGTTCGAGCTTTGAATACTTTTTTATACACGAATGTTACCCCTATTCAATATGTAATGAATCAGACAGATTCTTTAAAAAACTTCGCATTTAACAGATTACATAGCAAAAATGATTTAAGAGTTGATATTACTTCCATTGACATTCCTCGTCCAGGTTTTTTATATCATGTATTCATCACATGCAAAAACGAGGGAACAACTACTTTAAATGGAAATTTGATTCTTAATCATAATCCATTTTTCCAATATATGCTATCAACCATAGCCCCTGCCCAAATTAATCAAGGTTCTGTGGTCTGGAATTTTAATAATTTTGAACCCCTTCAAAGTTATTCATTTTATGTAAAATTTAGAATTGACTCTACAACATCAATTATAGGATTGCCTGTTCAAATGACTGCTACAATTTTTCCAATTCTTGGTGATGAAACTCCTGATAATAATACTGACTCTCTATCGAATATAGTGGTTGGCTCATTCGACCCCAACGACAAAACCGTGAATCGCTCTTTGTATTTGTCGCCTCAGCAGGTTTTGAACAAATCCGAAATGATTTATACCGTCCGTTTTCAAAATACTGGCACTTGGTATGCCGAAAATGTGAGCATTTTAGATACTTTGCATCGCAATCTCGATTGGAGTACATTTAGAGTTATTTCGTCAAGCCACGATTGTAATTTCAATTTTTCGGGCAATGGTGTGGTGCAATTTAATTTTCCAAATATTAACCTTCCTGATAGTAATATGAACGAAGCGGAAAGTCATGGATTTATAAAGTATGCGGTGCGATTAAATAACTCAATTACACTTAATGATAGCATCATAAACACAGCATATATTTATTTCGACTACAACGAACCAATAGTTACAAATACCGCTTTAAATATTGTGCGTATTGATGCTGCCGTAAACGAAAATCCAAATGAATTTAACTTATCCGTTTATCCAAATCCTGCCAAAACATCATTAAATATACGTTTTGAAAAATCATCTTCTTACAATCTAACACTTTTTAGCATGGATGGACGAATTGTACTAAACGAAAAATCAAACTCCGAACATCATGTTTTAAATATCGCTTCGCTGGATAAAGGAATTTATTTACTAAAAGTGGCGGATACGACCAAAAGTAAGTTGGTTAAAGTGGTAATTCAGTAAACACTAAATGTGGCTAAGCTTTTTACGTAAAATAGTTTTGTGATAAATGACTATATTTGTGTAATTATTTATTGGGACTTCTGAAAATTCATTTTTCAGTGTTAGACTTCAAAATTAAAATCCTTGTTTACAGAAGTAAACTGAGGTTTTAATTTTTTGTCTGCCTCAAAAAATAGAATTTCTAGAACCCCTCTAATAATAATAATAAATAACCTGTTATATGAAATACAAATCATTTTTTATTTTTGCCCTTTTAATATGTCTTAACGTGTTGAGTATCCAAGCACAACCCGATTGGAATGCAATTAAAAGTAATGCAACTTTTATCGTTCATGATACAACGTATGATGCTCCATTTATTCAACCCATTAACGTTGGTGGTTGGGAAGATGGATTGTATATTACCCGCGATGGTCGGCATTTGTTTAGCACCTATTTGCCAGTGGATGTATTTTCGTGGTTATACGATTTGATGTTAAATCCGGTTTGTTTTAATTTTTCGCCATATTTTCGTCCTCCATTATTGAATATTGACACCATTACAAATATTTGGGGGTGCCCGAATATTATGCAAAGCGACATTGTAATTTCGTCACGTAATTCTATCAACGATGATTTTGAGCCATGGGAATCCTCAAATTTACAAAAGTCATTTTCGTTTGATGGAGGAGCACAAGGAGTTATGAAAAACGTGGACACGTTTGATGTCTTTGTATTTACTCGCGATGGTACAGGAAATCAAGGCGTAGATATTATGTTTTTGAAAAATGTTCCTATAAATCCTTCACAAAATAGTGCAACTCCAATTTTTGTAACCGATGGAGCGGAGGATAATCCTCATATTGAACGCTTAAACGACACCACATTGGTGATTTTGTTCGACCGAGATAGATATATGTATTACAGTTTAAGTACCGATGACGGAACTTCATGGCTAGATCCAATATTAATAACTCAAGTTTTAAATGATCAGGCACCATACGATGTTCAGCCTCATTTGTGGTCGGATGGAACAGATTGGTGGGTTTATTTTTGTGCCGATAATCCACAAGGACGAAGAAGCATTTATAAGTCGAAGCAATTGATTCACAATAATTGGGATAGCTGGAGTGCGAAAGAAATAGTAATCGAGCCAGGTGAAATCACCGGAGGATATGGGACGGTTTTCGGAATTGGCGAACCTACCTTGACTCAATGGGGAGATATCTCTTTTGTAGTGATATATGGTGATGCAAATTCACCTGACACAACCGATATGTTCGACTGCGATCCATGGTACTTGCCCAAAAAAAGGTCTCCTGTTTTGATAAAACATTCAGAGAATTATACTTTTAATATTGAAGTTAATCCAAATCCTGCCAAAACATCGCTAAATATACGTTTTGAAAAATCATCTTCTTACAATCTAACACTTTTTAGCATGGATGGACGAATTGTACTAAACGAAAAATCAAACTCCGAACATTATGTTTTAAATATCGCTTCGCTCGATAAAGGAATTTATTTACTAAAAGTAGCGGATGCAATTAGGAGTAAGTTGGTGAAAGTGGTTTTGCAATAATTGTTTGATTGAAATATATTTTACTGTGTTTTGAATTGAGATTTTTATTGCCAAGGGAGATACGAAGAAAATAAAAACTTATTTGAAACCTTATATGATTAAAAAATGCAAATATATTGTTACACAGTTCGCTAAAGCGAAATCACAGTGTTTCACAGT
Source organism: Bacteroidales bacterium (assembly GCA_038210985.1). Lineage (GTDB taxonomy): Bacteria > Bacteroidota > Bacteroidia > Bacteroidales > WCHB1-69 > JAQUGA01. The sequence continues at coordinate 2,368 of JBBQWB010000060.1, read as the reverse complement.
GTTACTTTTTTTTTTGTGAAACTTCGTATTTTCTTTGTGTAACTTCGTGTAATTATTTCTTTTTTCATCACAAAGCTTTTAGATTTGTCATGCATCCGCCATTAGTCGGAGAAACGTAGTGAAGCGTCAGCATCTATTACGTTTATAGATTCCTCACTACGTATCGGAATGACAAATCGCTGGGGTAAACGATAAAAATTTCGCTGTATAGGAACACCAAGTAATTTATTGCACAGTGTTTCACAGAAAAAAGTAATCTGAAAATTATCCTTTTGGTACATAGTCCTTGAAGGAAAATCAAGTGTTTGGCGTTTACTTAAAAGCACTATTTAGTCCTTGCAAGAAAACTCAGTGTTTGATAAGAAAACGTAAAATTCGAGGTGGTATATTGAGCGAAGCGATGCAGTGAGCTTAGTCGAACTGTTGAAATACTTTCGCAGCAACGAATTTAGGTCATTCCGAATTAGATTTTGTACGTTTTCATTTGCTTTCACCCTTGAGGGCTGTGGCAAAAAAAGAATTGAAAACCAACAAAATCTTGGTCGGAATGACCAGAATTCGTTGCAAATATAACAGCTTGTCCGACCTTTGGCGGAAAGAAGTTGGCGTTTTCTTGCAGACACTATTTAAAGTTCCTTTTGATAAATGCAATACCGTTTATACAACTCCGCTCCATCTAATCGTTCAATTTCCTGTCGCATTTTCGTGTTTGTTTCCATAATTACATGACTGTCCATGTATTTGAAACCCAGTCGTCTGGATTCGTTGAGCAAACTTTCTCCCATTAATGCATCCAATCCTTTGTTGCGGCATTCCTCGTCGATGGCACCCAGTAAAAGCATGATGGTATCGCTGGTTTTCATGCTGTGCAATATCGGAATCCATCCCCAAGGAAACACGCGTCCTTTGGCTTTTTTGATGCCTTTGCTAAAATCAGCCATAGCAACTATAAAAGCAATAACTGTTTGTTGCTGATTTGTTACCACTTTTATTAATCCAGGTTTAATAAATTGCAGATAACGGTTTGCAAAATCGTCGGCTTCGCGGGTGCTAAGAGGTGAAAAACCGTATATGTTTTTGTAGGTACGGTTGATAAGTTCGAAAACAGGACGGATGTATGGTTTTATCTCACGAGTAGAGGTGAAGGTGTGCAGTTTAAAATTTGGGTTTCGTGATGCCCGTTCGGCAAATGGAGTAATGCGTCCCATCATTTGATCGGTCAGCGGAAGTTTGTATTCCACTAGTCCTGTGTGAGGTACATAGCCCATCTCATTGATAAATCGATCCATATATGGAAAACTGCAATTGGTTACTATCATTGTTTGTTGGTCGAATCCTTTGGTTAAAAAACCTTGTGGATCCTTGTCCGAAAATCCCAAAGGACCAATGATTTTATTGCAGCCTTTTTCCACAGCCCATGCTTCGATGGCTTTTATCAATGCTTCAAAGACCTCTTTGTCTTCATAGGTTTCCATAAAAGCAAAGCGTGCGTTTTGTTCGTTTTGCGACTCGTTGTAGTGATGATGCACGATGCCCATAATGCGTCCTACTACCTCCTTATTGCGATGAGCTAACAATTGGATGGTGCTACAATATTGATATGCTTCGTTGCGTTCGGGAGTGAATGAAGCTTTGTCGTCGTTGAGCAAAGATGGAATCCACTCTTTGTGATGTCGATGGATTTTTGCAGGCAACGCTATAAATTGTTTTAAATCGTGGCTAGTTTTAACTTCAGAAATAGTGATTGCCATTGATTGTGTTTGTTTGTAGATATAATCTGTTAAATTTAAGAATTTGCAAACCTACAAGTTTTTTCTCATATAGAAGAGTTTGTTAAATTTGATTTTAAAAACATTTATCAGCATTGGGGCATTGTTTTAGTGATTCGCGTTTTTACACAAAGTTGAATATTTACATGGCACTTGACCTAAATTAGTCGGAAGATTGGATGTTTTATCATTTATCGAATATTTTTGTGTGGTTTTTTTGTCTTTTTTAATGCAGGAATAAATCTTATATGCCTTATATTTTTAAAAAACGCAAAGAAATTTTTACACAGTTCGCTAAAGCCAACAGTTCGCCAAAGCGAAATCATGTATTTGACTTATAACTTCTTTAAGTCGAATATTCATAAGCGTTAATGCCTTTTGCATTTGATTTACATGCATTGTGGATGAACGAATGTGATCTTCTCTAAGCCTCATGTAGCTTTGAAGTTCCTGAATATTCCCCTCAGCAACGTAGCACCTATTTAAAAGTCCATAACTGTGTATTTGTTGAATCCATTGGCAATCTTTTACATCCGTTTTCCTGCCAGGAACTTGCTTGGTTTGCCGTCCATCAACCAACCATGTGTCTAAGCCAGCTT
>JBBQWB010000059.1:0-18348 GCA_038210985.1 Bacteroidales bacterium | reverse complement strand
AAAACCAACCCATTTCATGAGGAGCAGGAGCAACAGACTGAGCTACTGTAGGAAACATTGCAGGTAAAACCCAAATACTTACCAATGTTATCCAAAAAAAAACATAGGCAGTAAAAGCAAGCGTACCGAATGTATTATTTTTCTTCCATTCCATAATTCCAGCAATTACTTGAGCTAAACCACCAACAAAAATACCCATTCCTAAAATCACACTGGTTTTGTTGGTAATTCCTGCATTAGCTAAATTTAATAACACCTCATTCCAAATCCTAATAAACCCAAAGGTGCTGGATTAGAGGTATTGTCTAGAATTTTCATGTTGACATTTTCTTGCATATATTTTTTGTTTTTAATAAATTTCAAAAATAATAGGTTTTTCAACATTTCCAATAACATCTGAAAAACATAGATGTATCTAAAAATTATTATGGGCTAAACACATAAATCTTTGGTTGTATAATACACTTCGCAAAAAACGCTTTAAACAGTATTTCTACAATTTAAAGCGTTTTATTTTTTTTGTAACACTTCTACTTTTTAACTTCGTAGAAGCATCTTTTTGGAGAGTAAATTTTATTTTCGACAACTAGGGTTTTAATAATTTTGTCGAGCTCTTTTTTATCAATGCCGGTTTTTTCGGCAACTTCACCCAGACGAACAGGTCCGCCCATTTCGGTCATTGCATTTAATACTTTTTCTTTCGATTCCATTGTTTTTCTTTTTTATTTTAATACTCTAACAATCAAAAAAACATTTTGTTTTATCTTTCAAAAAATGCATGGCTTTATTAAAAGGAATAAGTTAAAGCACCGATAATTCTAAGATTTTTAATTTCCTTAATTGTAGCAGCTGGATAAAAATCGGAAGCATTTTGGACAATGCCTAAGCTATTTCTTTTATTTCCGTATGCTGCAACAGTATATTCTGCTTCCACCGAAAATTGAGTTTTGCCATAAAAAAATTGAATTCGAGGTGAAGCCCTATAAATATAAGCAATGTCAGGATTTCTTGAATAATACGTAGTGTTTGAATTCCAATTTTGAATATTTTTTTCCGAACCAAGACTTTTTTCATATCCGCCAAAAACTCCAAATGCCAATTTATCCGACATTCTGTAACTTAAGTCAATCCATGCCGAAGCTACATCAAGGGTAGTATAATCCCAATCGCCAAGATTGGGAACATCCATATCATAATATTGCACAGCATAACCGCCTAACATAAGCTGATTATACATATTTTGCCCGTAAACTCCTTTAATTTTAGCTTCAAATTTGGAAGATTTCAACTTTATAAAAGCAGTAAAAGCACTTGATGCAACAGTTTTATTGGTAATTGTGTTGCTATCGGTAACAATACGTGGTCGAAGGAATTTATATTCGCCTAAAATCCCCATGGATAGAGCTAAGGAAGAATCTCGTAAATTAGTTCTAAGGTATAAACCTGCAGAAAATTCGGGAATTGTTGCACTTATCATATAGGTATTCGATACTCCCACAGGACCAGTACTGGCAAAATCACGTTCGCTTAATGCAGCAAGTTGAAACGACAATTTTCCAAATTTTTGTGTAAATCGAACCTGAGGAGAACGATTAAAAGGCTGAAATGGAGCACCAGTATTAAACGAAACTGTCCCTGGAATACTTTCTTCGGTAAAAAACGGATGCCAAGTTTGTCCAATTAACAACTCGGTATTTGTCCAATTCATTTTTAAATACGAATGTCGTAGACGTAATGTATTGATGGTTGCATTTGTATTGCCAAAAAATTCGGCTTCAATAACGCCCATGGTTTCGGCACCACAAGTTTTTGGTCCTTTAACTTTTACTCCTAAACGTGTTCCAATTGGGCTAAAGTTATAGGATGGAGTTTTATTAATATCCAAACCATTGTTATCCAATTTTTCGTTTAAAGGGTATAAAAGCAATAATCCTTCTCGAAGCTCCAATATCTGCCTACTGTCGTAATAAGCATCCGATCTCACAAATCCATAAAAAGTAAAAGGGCTGGTGCTTTGTGCTTCTAAAACGGCAAAACCTCCAATAAAAAGACTCGCAAAAAGTATTAAAAAAGATTTTTTCATATTATTTAGTATTGATAATAAATATTGTCGAATAAGTTTACATCCAATTTAGAAAACAAAAGTAACTAAAGTTTTAATAATTTGTAAGTTTTCTTAAAAAAAGGAAATTACACTCATTCGATTAAAAAAAAATATAAGTTTGTAAAAATGAAAATGCATGCAAGTACTTTTAAACAACAATCTTGAAATAATTGATAGCGAATTTGGAATAATTTCCATCGTCGATATTTTGAAATTCAAAAATTACACATTTAAGATACTGGAAGTGAGGGTAAACAATAAAGTAGTTGCAAAAAATAATTACAACACTCCTTTAGTAAAGAAAAACGACATGGTGGATATAATACATTTAACAAATGGAAGATAAGATGCGGCTAACTAAAACAAATCAACAATTTATTCGCTCGTTATCGAACAAAAAAGACAGAGATGAGCTCGGTTTTTTTGTTGCCGAAGGAATAAAAGTCGTTCAGGATTTAATAGAATCGGGCTTAACGCCATATCTCGTCTGTAATTTACAAAACAGCTCCCAAAACAATTCCGTAAATATTGAACAAAACTCGTTTGAGGTTTCCGAATCGGAGATGGCTAAAATCAGCAATCTAAAAACACCACCCGAAATTTTGGCAGTTTTTAAACAAAAACGTCCATTATTAAACGATTTTTTCCAATTGGGGTTCCCTCCTATTCTTTTCCTCGATGAGCTTCAAGACCCTGGCAACATGGGCACTCTTATCCGAACTGCCGACTGGTTTGGAATAAAACACATTGTGTGTACAAAAAACTCGGTGGATTGTTTTAATCCAAAAGTAATACAAGCAACCATGGGATCCATTGCCCGCGTAAACATAGTTTATTTGGATATGGAGGATTTTTTCAAGCACCTAAACAGTACATACGAAATTGTTGGAACTTTTATGGAAGGAAATTCTATTTACGAGTTTACCTTTAAAAATCCATCGGTAATTGTTATCGGCAACGAAGGAAAAGGAATTAGTAAAGAAACTCAACAATATATATCCAAACGCATTTCTATTCCAAAACAAAACAGCAAATTCGGGAATAACAATGCAGAATCTCTTAATGCATCGGTAGTTGCGTCTATTGTGTGTTATGAATTTGCAAAACAGTATAAATTTTAAAAAAATCAGAATGAAAGCTAAACAAATTATATTTTCAACTTTTCTTTTTTCGTTTCCATTTCTTCTACTTTCTCAATCTCTTTTATGGGAAATTACTAGTCCAAAGTCGAAGCGACCTTCTTACATTTATGGCACCATACATCTTCAGGACAAACGAGTTTTTCAATACAGCGATTCTGTTGAAATTGCCATAAACTCATGCGATGCTTTTGCCCTCGAAATTTTATTGGATGAAATTGATACAAAAAGCATTATGAAATCGATGACCATGAATACCACTTTGGATCAATTAATGACTGCCGAAGAATATGATTTTTTGAAAAAAGAAATAAAAAGAAAATACGGTCTTAATGTTATTATGTTTAATAAAATGAAACCGTTTTTCACATCTTCACAATTAATGTTGAGTAACTCAAGCAAAGATATGTCAGACGCATTAGACCCCTATTTGCTAAAAAAAGCTCGAGCATTAAATAAAAAATGTATAGGAATCGAAACGTTCCAAGATCAAATTGATGCAGTGGATAAAATCCCTTTAAAAGAGCAAGCCAAAATGCTTTTAGACAATTTAAAAGACACCGCTGTTAGCGACGATAAAACCGATGATTTAATTAATAGCTATATAAATATGGATATCGAAAAAATGGTTGAACTTACCAAAGACACCACAATGCCTAGCAACTTTGAGGAGGCATTTATTTGGCAACGCAATATCCGTATGGCAAATTCAATTCACAAACAAATTCGGAAACAACCAATTTTTGTGGCTGTTGGTGCGGCTCATTTAGGTGGCGAAAAAGGTGTTTTAGCTTATTTAAAAGCAAAAGGCTATAAAATTCGACCTGTTTTTATGGAATTTAAGCAAAATTAATAACAATTATAATGAATTTCATATAATGCTCTGATCTGCAATCCGAGCAAACGGAGTAAATACAAACATTCGGATTACAAATCCGAATGAACCAGATGCTTGTTCGGATTTGCAATCCGAACGTCTAGTGTGCTTGTTCGGATTTGCAATCCGAACAAACGGAAATTTACAATCTAAGAGCAAAAAATAAGAAATAAATTTATATTTGTCATAAAAAAGAAATTACATGGGTGTTAGTTACAAAACTCAAGATAACAACAGTGCCTGTTTTATCACTATGACAATAGTAGAATGGATAAATGTTTTTACCATTGAAAAACAAAAATTACTTATAATAGATTCCTTAAAATATTGTCAAGAGAACAAAGGATTAGAAATATATGGATGGTGTTTAATGCCAAATCATTTGCAAATGATTTGCAGGGTAACAGGTAATTTAGAAATGTCAGAGTTCTTAAGAGATTTTAAAAAATACACATCAAAAGCTATTGTTAAAAGTATAATAGAAGAGCCAAAAAAAAGTCAAGAATGGATGCTGGTTCAATTCAAAGATGCATGTTCTCATTTAAAACGAAATCAGAAATATAAATTATGGCAGAACGATAATCATGCTGAAATTATTTATACAAATGATTTTTTTACCAAAAACTTAATTACATACATAACAATCCAGTAAAAGCTCAGTTAGCCGAAAACCCTGAAGATTACAGGTATAGTTCAGCAAGAAATTATGCAGAAATGGATTCTTATTTAGATATTATTATTGAAACTCCAGAATTAATAACGTTTAAATGAATTACAAATAATGCTCGGATTACAAATCCAAGCTAACAAAGGGCTTGTTCTGATTTGCAATCCGAACTAACGGAGTAAGAGAAGCATTCGGATTACAAATCCGAATGAACTAAAAATACAAACCCGAATGAACTAGGTTTCAATTCCGAATGAGCTGCATCAAACCAATATAAATGTTTTTTTATAAATCAATTCGGTAATTAAACCCAATAGTTGTCCATCTGCCTGGCTGAAAAATATTGCCAAAATCGAAATAATCTGTATTAAAAACATTGGCAACTTCGATAAAAGCATTCCATTTTTTAGCTTCCCACATCAATCGTACATCCGACAATGAAAAAGGTTTATTTGACTCCAAGCCCATTGCAATTCCATTTTCATATTTCAAAAACTGCCCGTTCCTTTGTTGGTAAGAGTATTTGTATGTCAGCAATAAATTTTTTGTCAAACCAAAAGTTGACGACATTACAAATTTATGTTTTAAATTATCTAGTACATAAGTCGATTGAAAACCCTGATTTGGCTTATCTATTTGAATGTAAGTATATGAAAATGTGATTTTTTTGAAAATATTTAATGCTTGCAAAAATGTGAAAGGTAAAATTGAAGTTGAAATCTCAACACCTTTAAAGGTTAAGTTGGTTAAATTTTCACTTCTCCATAATGTATCGCTTGGATACTTAATCCAATCGATTAAATTTTTACCTTGACGTTCAAAAACCGAAACCTGAACTTGCAAGTTTTTAGTTATATATTTTCCACCAGCTTCGTACGTTAGTGCTTCTTCGGCATTTAAGTTTTCATTTCCAATTAATGTTGCTGATTTATAATATAAATCAGTAAAAGTTGGCATTCGCAGGGATGTATTGATGGATGCAAAAACGCTAAAATGCTTCCAAAAAAGCACATTTGCATCCATTCCAGGAAAGAAAAGCCACTTGTTTAAATCCGAATTATAATTCGTCATTAGCCCAGCACTTAAATTGAAATATTTATGATAATATGCATGGTCGATAAAAAAAGAGGTATATTCTCGTTTATGTCCTCGAGTGTATCCAAAATCTTGCCCTTTAATAGGCAATGTATCGGATAATAGTTCTCCTAAAACATTGCTATGAATTGATTCTGAGCGATAATCGGCACCAATTGTCGATTTTCCAAACTTAGTTTGCACCCACGAATTAAGCGATGCGCCATAGGTTTGGGTTTGGTGAAAATTATGGTTTTTATACCAAGAAGGTGCATCTGTCATCCCTCGAAAAAGCTCAAAACGGTCATTATTCATTCGCCAATAAATTTTGGGAGATACCACAAAGCGAGTTTTTGTTTCGAGTTTAATACTTGCTAAAATAGTATTATTTGCTTCAAATTGATTTGGAAATTTCGGGCTATAAAACCCATTTGCTCCAAATTGTCGTTGGTTATATCCAGCTTGATAATCTACATTAATTACTTTATTTTCAAATTTGCCAAAGTAATATCCATTGTTTTGTATAAAATCGGTATTTTTAACATAACCAGATGATGAAAAACGGTTTAGCGAAAAGTAATGGGTAAAATTATGTTTGTAAAAATTTGCTTTTATACCCAATTTATATAATCCAAAATCGCCTCCCAGCAATGAAAATTTTAAATAATTCGATTTTTCGGGATCCACAATTATATTTACAGCCCCACTCATCGAATTTATTCCATATAATCGAGTAGCCGAACCTTGAATAACTTCAATTTTGTCCACACTTTCAAAGTCAATTGGCAAATTAAAATTAAAATGACCCGTTTGTGGATCGTTAAAACAAACTCCATTTAACAAAACCATCGTTTGTTCGTAGTGTCCTCCGCGGATACTAATATCCGTTTGCACTCCCAATCCTCCTCGTTGTCTGGCATCTACCGAAGCAACCATCCTTAGAGCTTGTTCAAGCCCTAGGATAGGCTGTCGCTTTAAATCGTCGGATGTAATTATGGTAATTGTTTTTGTTGTTCTCGATAAATCAATTGGCGTTCGGTCGGCTGTTATAGTTATCTCTTCGATTTCTAAAGTTTTTTCTACGGTGGATGTATCTTGATGCTGAGCTTTTGTTTTAGCAGGAATTGCAACGATGCAACAACATAAAGTTAACACTCCTATTTTTACCGTTTTTCCGATGCTGTTATACACTGAATAACTTTTTCTACTCCATCGCTTAAAAGATTCAATTTTGGAGATACTTTTTTGTCTTTGCTTCATTTTATGATTTTAAAATTATTGGTGCAAAATTAAACAATTCAATCTTTCAAAATTAAAAAAAAAGACATAAAAATAATCTTATTCATTTTAACTTAAACCTACTCCCAATATATTTTGCCTTTATCAAATTTACCGCTTTTCCAAACCAACTCCATTCGATTACCTTTTAACCACTTTTCGTAGATGTCGTTCGATTCTTCATTGCCAAATTTCACTACCATATTTTTTCCTTTTTGAGGCAATTTATATAACAATGTTGCACGATATCCTTTACTTTTCATCTCGCTTAAAGCCAATGACATATCTTCTTTAAAAAACTCTTTTTCAATGTCTTCGGGAATAATATCTCTAAAAAACAAAGGCTCATAATACGAACCGTCAAATCTCAAAAAATTGAAACGACCCACATCACACATTGGGGCACAAGCTTGATGATAATAAGCCACAATTTTTGTATTTCCCGACATATTCCAATAACACATTTCGACATGACCCTCGAATGCTCCAACCACTTTTAAGTATCCTGCCTTTGGATCGACAGTTTCAAACGAATAAGGCATGTCTTTTAGATTATCAAAATCGATGCTTTCAGCATTTGTTTGAACAGCAACCATATAATCGCGACTAGGTTGATCAATAAAAGGGATAATGGTATCCGGCAACCATTTGAATAAATCTAAAATGGATTGAGCGGATGAAATTTGAAGCACCAGAAACATTAAAACTACCAATACATATTTTTTCATTTACTTCATTTTAGTTATTCTTTTATTGAAAAAGACGCAATCCCATCCACGTCAAAATCGCAATTCAGCCATTCATTATCGATGTTTGCTCTAACAACTTTGTACATTTCAATGGCATCTACATTCCAATGTATCACTTGCCATCTAAGTCGTTTGCAATTTTCTTTTCGGGCAAGTTTAAACACTTCATCCATTAGTTTAATTCCAATTTTTTGTCGTCTATACTCTGGAATTACATATAAATCATCTAAATACATCGACTTCCCAACCCAAGTATAATACGCATAAAAACAGAGGACAAAACCAACAATATCACCCTTTGAGTTTTCTGCAACAAAAAAATCAAACAAATTAGATTCCTGTTTCATTTGCTCTGGACTATTTGTTACCTTATCGGGTGCTTTTTCGAATGTTGCAAGATCCTTAATCAACAGAATAACCGATGGATAATCTTTTTCTTCTCCTTTTCTTATTTTCACTTCAAGCATAAAAAACAATAATTACAATGAATGTTATTTAATAATTAACACGAGCAAATTTAATCAATTTTCAAACAAGTTATTGTTAATTCGAAATTCAATTATTTTGAAATAGTTGCAAATTCGTTTACTACGGCAATTTGTCATTCCGATACGTTGTAAGGAATCTATTAACTTAACAGATTCCACGCTTCACTACGTTTCTTCGACTAATGGCGGATGCATGACAAGCATAAATACACAGTTCGCCGTGGCGAACTGTGTAACAAATTCTTTGCGATTTTCAACCATAAACGTGTCCGACGAATTTGCCATGAAAATTATTCAATCAAACAGAAGATTGCCAAATTATAAATATGAATAGGATAAATAAAATGCCCAAATTGCATATCTGAACAAACAGAATAAAAAAATAAATTTCAATCAACCTCTAATTAATAAAAAATATGTAGGTTTGTAAAAAAATAAATCGTTATCGAATATGAATTTCAGCAAACGTAATGGTTACAGCTTAATTATTCTTCTTTTATTTTTCAGCATTTTTGTTGTAAGTTCATGCAAAAAAGATAAAACGACTTGGCAAAGTCAATTTTCAATACCTATTGCCCACGCTTCATTAGGCTTTGGAAACATTATTCCCGATTCGATGATTACCGTAGATTCCGAAAATGGTCTTGAATTTTATTATCAATATCCACTTTTACGAATTACTGCGGATTCGTTAATGAATTTTCCAGACACAATCTCAAAATATACTTTTACTGCATTTGGAAACGGAACACTTAATCCTGGTCAAACAATTATTACGCACGACGAGACTACTTTTTTCGATTTAGCAGATGCTCAAATAAGTATTTTTCATGTTCGAAACGGTCGAATTTGTCTGCATGCCGTTAATCCACTCACCGAAAAACTAAAACTCATATATTCAATTCCCATGGCAACACGTCAGGGTCAATCGTTTGAGTTTACGGAAATCATACCAGCCTCCAATGGCGTTACTCCATACATTCACACAACATTTATCGACATTTCTGGCTATCAACTCGACTTAAGAGGCGTTAATCTAAACCAATTCAACCGATTGCAAGCTACCTACACAATAAAATTGGATGAAAATGGAAATTCTACGAATGTAACTGCCGGACAACAATTTTCTTTTTACACTTCATTCGATCAGTTAACTTTAGAATATGCGAAAGGATATCTTGGAAGTACATCTTCTGTGAATGGTCCAGACACAAGTAAATTAGAAGTTTTCAACAAATTGATTAGTGGTGGAATAAGTTTTGAAACTGCGGAAGTTTGGGTTGAAATTTATAATGGAATTGGTGCCGATGTTCGCTTTAAGTTGAATAAATTATTATCCATAAACAACAGAACAAATCACTCAAAAGAGCTAACTGGAGGAAATGTTTTTCAAACTCAAAATATTACACGGGCTCGTAAAACTGGAGAATACCAAAATCCGTTTACTCCAACCATAAAACGCATCGACTTTTCGCAAACAAACATAAAAGATCTTATCGAAAATTTACCCGATCAATTGGCATATACTTACGAAATTGAGACCAATCCATGGGGAAATATTTCGGGTGGAAACGACTTTATTTATAACAGTTCAAAACTCGAAGCTATTCTAAATATAAGAATTCCTTTAAAAATAAGTCCCGACAATTTAACCTTTTACGATGTTCTTTCCTATTCGATAAACAGCGAAAATAAAAATATCGAAAATGCAACTATTCACATTTACATCAAGAATCATTATCCCCTTGAGTTTCGACTTAAAATTGGAATTTTAGACAGTTTGAATCAAGAAACGGATGTATTAATCAATACAAATCAGCTTATACCAGCTGCCACTCCAACTTTTAATGGCAGTATTCCTTCTTCTTCCGTATTAAATGTTAGCTTGCAAAAAGAAACAATAAACAGATTATTATCTTCTTCCAAAATGTCGTTTACTTCCATTTCTCATTCTCCAAACAACAACTTGGTACGATTGTATCAACATCAAAAACTCGAAATAAATATTAGTGGCGATTTTAATATTAATCTTGAATTATAAATGAATCTAAAACATCTCCTTTTATTTTTGCCGTTAATTATTTCAAGTTCTATTTTTGGACAAGGAACACTCGAATTAATTAAAAGCATGGATGAAAACAACTTTCTGGAGAACGAAAAAACGGAAGGTCGTCACTTTATTATAGCCAATGGATTGGGTTTAGCATCTTCATCTTCTGTTCAATCCTCCATGTTTAATCCAATAATTTTTGGAGGAAATATTTCCGAAGAAATAAAACTCGACAATTATAAAGGGCTAAAAAACTCGAACGTTGCAGGCGTTCATTTGCAATCCAATATCACTACTATTCACCGAACGGATGAACTTTTGGGCAAAAATACTGCAATTTTTATGGGACTAGGTTATCGTAACTATAATGAGACTAAATTTAGTGGAGATTTTTTTAAATTGATATTTTCGGGCAACACGCAATTTGTTGGTAAAGAATTAGATATTAAAAACCAACTATTCCAATCTTATTCATACAGCGATTTTAAGATTGGTTTTGTGCGTAAAAAAATAGATGAAAATTTAAAAAAGGGCATAACCTTCGGATTTAGTTTAGGATATATTAAATCCTTTTCTCATTTTAATGTAAACACCGAATCTGGGAGCTTTTATACAGCACCCGAAACATATCAAATGACACTCGAATCGAACTATAAACTTGAGCGGAGCGACACTATAAACAATAGTGCATTTTCGGGACAAGGTGGATATTTGAATTTATTTTATGGCTTTGATCTTGAAGAAACATTTTCATGTAAAATTAGCATCGAAGATATCGGATTTATTAGGTGGAAAAATGGATTAAAGTCGGATAAGGTTATTCAGCATACTTTTTCAGGAATCGAATTTAGTAGCATCACCAAAATTGATGAATCGACAGGCAACGTAAATAATTTAGCGGATAGTTTGCGTAACTCCATTGTATATCCAAACACTGTTCAATCCTATAATACAATATTGCCAGCAAGTGCAGCTATTAGCATGCAATATAAAATTATCGAACAAATTGGAGTAGAATCATTTATCCGAATTTACACAAATTCGATTCGCACATTAGAATGCATGGGAATGATTCATTATTATCCTTTTAAAAGCTTTTTGCGAATTTCTCCATTCATTTATAATTCGGGATATGGAAATTGGACTTCAGGTCTGGAATTATCAATTTTTAATTTAAAGCACTTTTATTTTAAGGCTGGCACATACTCCTTTGAATTTAAAAAATCGACTTACGGAGGATATTCATCTATTGGATTTAAATTATAGATTTATGCAAACAACAAGTATTTATAGTCAAATTAACGAAAAGGTAAAAAACAATATATTATTAATTGCTGGTCCTTGCGTTGTTGAAAACGAAAAGATGCCATTTGAAATAGCTCAAACTTTAAAAACAATAGCCGAAAAATACGGCTGTTACTTGGTTTTCAAAGCATCGTACCGCAAAGCAAATCGTTCGAGCATCAATTCATTTACTGGAATTGGCGACAAAAAAGCCCTTGAAATAATTAAACAAGTTGGTAAACAATTCGATATTCCAACAATTACCGATATTCATTCACCCGAAGAGGCAGAAATAGCTTCAGAATATGTGGATATTCTCCAAATTCCAGCATTTCTTTGCCGACAAACCGATTTATTGATAGCTGCGGCTAAAACTGGGAAGATTGTAAACATTAAAAAGGGACAATTTTTATCGCCCGAATCGATGAAATTTGCGGTAGAAAAAGTTCGTTCGGCAGGAAATCCAAACGTGATGATAACCGAGCGTGGAACTATGTTCGGATACCAAGATTTAATAGTGGATTATCGAGGCATAAAAGCCTTAAAAGAAAACAATTGTCCTACCATATTAGATGTAACTCACTCGCTACAAATTCCAAATCAAGCCGCAGGTGTTACAGGTGGACGACCTGATTTAATAGACATAACTGCATCCGCTGGCATTGCCGTAGGATTTGATGGTGTTTTTATCGAAACCCACCCCAATCCTTCAAAAGCATTATCCGATGGCGCAAACATGATTCCCTTAGCGAATGTCGAAAAATTAATTTCAAAACTAATCCAGATTAAAAAAGCAATTTTATAATATGTTGAAATTTTCTACTTTTATTCTTGTGATATTTTTCAGTCTTCAGCTATCCACGAAGGCTCAATCGCCATTTTTCACTAAAACTTATGGAGATTATTACTTAAATGAGGGTTGCAATGTAATTGAAATGGAAGCAGGAAAATATTTTGTATTAGCAAATTCGTCCGTTTTCAATAATACACTTAATCCTGTAATTTTTATTTTAGGAGATACTGGACAAATAATTAAAAAAACAATTTTCCCTAGTAATTTTATATACAAAGCTAGAAAATCAATTAAATTAAATGATGCTTATTACATTTGCGGAATTACCGACAACACAACCTCAAATGATTACGATGGTTTTGTGATGAAAATTGACACTGCTTTAAATATTGTTTGGAACAAAAACATTGGAACAAATGATTTTTGGAATGATGCAACCGCAATAATTTCGTATGGCGACACCGTATTTGTGGCTTATAGCACTTGGGGCGAAGGAAGTTCCAATGTGAATACAAAAATTATTTCATTTAACACAAATGGCGATAGTATTTCAACATTTATTCCTTATCTATCAGGCGATTCTAAAATTAATGCAATGATATATTATAACGATAGTTTAATTGCATTTACTGGTTCAAAAAAATCAATTCTTGATACTGTTTCGACTTGTTTCATTGGATTTATGAACACACTCACAAATGAAATAACAACGAATGATTACTTTTCGTATTTAGGAGAAAGTACCGGTAACGGTTTAACCAAAACAGACATTGGACTTACAATTTGTGGAACAACCGAAAAATTTAAAAACACAACCAAAAAAGATGGGTTTTTATTATTGGTAAATGCTGATTTATCATACCATTTCGACATGGTAATTTCGGATAACAACTTTTCAGACGACGATGAGTTTTTAGATATTGTGAAAGACGATGAAAGTAATTTAATGGTAACAGGATACACTAAAAGTTTTGGATTAGGGAATGAAGATATGTTACTTTATAAATTCAATGCAGGTGGCTGGTACATTTGGTCGCACACATTTGGCAGTCCACGTTTCGACAAAGGAATATCCTTAACATTATGTTCTGATAGTGGATTTATAGCAGTGGGCACAACGGAACTTAATGGAATGAATAATCGGGATATTTTAGTTGTTCGAAGCAATAAAGATTTAGATGTTAAGGACAACTCCACATATGTAATTAAAGTTCCCGAATATGGATCGAATAGTCTAGTTTCATTTACCAATCCTGTAAGTAACATTTGCCGTATTAATTTTGAAACTTTTCAAACAATAAAGCAAATTAGCATAAGCACTTTAGATGGAAAAATTACTCAAATACCTTGTTTAAATAATAATCAAAACAATTTAGAACTCGACTTCTCAAATTTTTTAACAGGATTATATATCCTAAAAATTCAAACTTCAACTGACATTTATAATTTGAAAGTGGTTAAATTATAAGCTCTAAACTATTTAATGCTTTTAAGAAAACGCCAATCACTTCGTTGTCTTTGTTCTCAAAACCACTAATTTAATCATTTATTTAAGCAGCGCATAACAAAATCATATTGCTGAATACAAATCGGAATGACGAAGAAAATTTTCAAAAATAACGCTATTATCGAACTTTATAGATAGGCACTATTTAGTTTTGCTTTTAATTCGAACCACATATAAGTATAAACTTTCAACTTTTGCTCTAGCCCATGGAGTTTTACGCAAGAATGTAAGGCTTGATTTAATGCTTGGATTTTCGTTAAAACACTTAATATTAACTTTTTCGCCCAAAATTTCCCAACCATAGTGTTCAACTAATGCGTTTACTATGGTTTCCAAAGTTAGTCCATGCAATGGATTATTTTTCTGATTAAGTTCCGCCATTTAAGAATCGATATTTATATACAAAAGTAGTTTAAAAAAAGGAATAGAATAATAATTTATATTAATATTTGACGTTTTCAAAGGTGAATTTAAGCATAGAATAAATTTTAATGTAACTTTGTAAAACCTAAATAAAAAAAATGAAAAACAAAGTTTGTGCTCTTATTTTAATTGGTCTATTCTTTTTAAGCTTTACCCCTCTTTTTGCAGGATGGGTAATTGTTGAAAAGAAAACTACTCCTCAAGGTTTAATAACTCACGATACTATTTATGTTCAAAACAATAAAATGCGTTCGGGTGGAGCAGAAGGCACATACATTTATGATTTGAATAAAAACGAAATTACGGTTATAAATAACTTTTTCAAAACATACTGGACAGGAACTCCTGAAGAATACAGAACAGGCATAATTAAAGGTCTTAAAGAAGAAATTGACGCAATGGTCTCTCGTTTGCCAAAAGACAAACAAGAATCGGCACGCAAACAGTATGAAGCAATGCTTACTGTATTTGACAATTCAGATGGAGATACAAGTAAAGATTTTCCGGTTAGTACTAAAAAAATTGTGGATAGAACTCAAGTAATGGGTTTTGACACTCAACGATATGATGTTTTCATGAAAGGTGAAAAGAAAATGACCATATGGATAAGCGAAAAAATCAATATTAGTAAAGATTTTGACATTGATAAATTTGGTGCATTTATGCGAAAAATGATGAATAATAATGCAAAACTTTCCATAAAATCGAGTGTTGAATATACTAATTTAATGAAAAAAGGATATCCATTAAAAACTTCAGAGTATATTGGCAAAAATGAAATTAAAGGCGAAGTCGTTTCGGCAGATAACATAAAACTTAACGAGTCAATATTTAAGCCATCTCCAGGCTTCAAGTTAATTACGATAGAAGAACTTGTTAAATCGATGCGACCAAAAAAAAGCAAATAGTCATTTTGAAAAATATATTTAGTTTATTATTTTTTTTGCTATTAAGCCTTTCAATTCACGCACAGTGTCCATGGAATAGAGTTAATTGTTCACATTGCTGTGGGCGACACACAGATGAAAATGGAGATGGATATTGCGATTATTCAATCCTCGAGCTTCAAGTTGTGAAAAATGTCGATTCTATTAAAATACAAGATATTGTAAATGAGAATAAAGTTGATAAAAAAGGCAATTTAATAACAAAAGAAAAAGATGAAAAATCTAAAACTTTAAACAAAACTATTGTAAATTCTTATACGAAAATAATAGATTCTAATAAAACAGCGACAAGTCAAATTAACACAAGTTTAAATACACTCCCCCAAAATAGCATCGTTTCTCCAAGTAAATCAAAACCCTACGATTTAATTTTGATATCCTTTATTACTTCTGTTTTATATGGATTTACCTATTTATTGGCGAAGCTAGGGAAAATAAAAATCAAATATCACCGCCGAATTTGGAATGTAATATTGTTGCTTACATTTACAACTTCCTGTTTATTTGGTTTTTTCTTAGTCATTCAAATAAACTATCAATTTGCTTTTGATTGGTTTAAAACTATTTTACATTGGCATGTGCAAGTAGGTATTTCGATGACTATAATTGCAATTTTTCATATTTTCTGGCATTTAAAATATTTAGCAAAAATATTTAGCAAATAAAGTTTTGCATTCTTTTTAGGTTATTTTTTTTAGATTGCAAATCCAAAATAATTATTTTATTTAATTACTGACCGACAAAAATAAATAATGACAATTTATTCCATTGATTATCATTTTAGTAGAAACAATAATAAATCTATGGGGTGGTTTTTTACAGATTTTCACCAATTTATTTGCCTCAATCCTAAAGGATGAAAATTGATTGAAACAATTTACACAAATCAGATACTTTTAAATTTAGTCGGTCAGTAGTGATTTTATTTAATAATTATTTCCAGTAATCATTTCGGAAATATTGGTTAAATTTGAAAATTGAAAATAAACTTACACATTAAAATCTTGAAAATTAAATTCCATGAAACCACTGCTTACTATAATATTTGTATTTTACACAACCATATCATTGATTGGGCAAAATAGCGATAAAAATTTCGACAATTTAATAAATAAATGTTCCGATATAAATTCAGGTAATTTCAAATGTAAACCATACATCAATCTTGCTATTTATGTTCAATCAATCGAAAAAACCGATGCTGTTTTATTATTAAAGGAATTTTCAACTTCACAGCAATACGAAGATGAAATGATTATTTTAACCCGAATGTTGTTTCAGTCAACCACAAAAAAACCATTACGAAGACCATATATTGGTGGAGCTTCTTTTTTTGGAAATACAGACTATAAAGACTGGCAAAATGAGCCAATCGAAATCGTGAATGGGATTCCATTTTTAATCACTCGAGGATATAGCTTGGGAGGATATCCCGAATCATCGCTCGATTATTTGCTTTATTGTATTTCAAACGGAGAATGGAATTCCATTATTTATTCCATAAAAACAGAAGAAGAAATGAAATCTTCTTTAAATTTATTACTCATTAGTGAGAAATGGCATTCAAAAATAAGTTCGTTTGATAAGGTATTTTTCGAGAACCAAATACAATAGAAAATATATTTTATAAGTTTCAAAAAATAAAATTTTAAATAATTATCATGATAATAGATTTACGAAGCGACACCGTTACTAAGCCCACTAAAGCAATGCTTGAAGCGATGTTTAATGCAAAGGTTGGAGATGATGTATTTAACGAAGACCCCACTGTTAATGCATTGCAGAATAAAGTTGCCAAAATGTTTAACAAAGAAGTTGCTTTATTTGTACCATCCGGAACGATGGGAAATCAAATTGCTATTAAAGTTCATACCCAAGCTGGCGATGAAGTAATTTGCGACAAAACAGCTCACGTATATAATTTTGAAGGTGGTGGAATTGCATTTAATTCAGGTTGTTCGGTGAAACTTATTAACGGAAATAATGGTCGAATTAATTCCAATCAGGTATTTGAATCCATTAACGAAAATGACATTCACAGTGCAAATACAAGCTTGGTTTGTCTCGAAAACACTTCTAACAAAGGTGGTGGATCGTGTTATGAACTAACCGAAATTGAACAAATTGCAACAACTTGTAAACAAAAAAATATGAAACTCCATTTAGATGGAGCACGATTATTTAATGCAATTGTAAAAAAAAGATATTCAACAAATGACATCGGCTCTTTATTCGATTCCATTTCTATTTGTTTATCCAAAGGCTTGGGAACACCTGTTGGATCGGTAATTATGGGTGATGAAGATTTTATTGCAAAAGCAAAACGCATCCGAAAAGTTCTTGGTGGAGCGATGAGACAAGCTGGATATTTGGCTGCTGCTGGCATTTATGCTCTCGACCATCACATCCATCGCTTGGAAGAAGACCATAAAAATGCACAATATATTGTTGACATGTTAAAAAAACAGTCGTATATTGATGAAATATTACCTACCGAAACCAATATTATCATTTTTAAACTTATTCACTCTCTGAAAGCAACTGATTTTATTGCCAATTTGGAGACGAAAAACATTAAAGTTGTTCAATTTGGTCCACAAACTATACGAATGGTTACCCATTTAGATATACAAAGCGAAATGCTCGAAAGCATAGAAAATGCTCTTAACTCATTTTAATCAAAACTGGCAAAAAACAATTGCGTAAAAATTGTAAAATTAAATTTTCTAAGTATAGGAGGTTCCCATGTACTAGTTCGGATTACAAATCCGAACTAGCCTTTTGTTGGCTCGGATTGCAATCCGAGCAATTGAAATTTCGGTTTGGCAGTCAACCTGCTATAAAAATAAGACCATTACAAAAGTTCAAAATCAATGAATACATTTTGTTGTAATCCGAACTAGCCTTTTGTTGGCTCGGATTTGCAATCCGAGCAATTGGAGTTTTGGTTTGGTTGTATGATGACTGA
>JBBQWB010000058.1:0-18469 GCA_038210985.1 Bacteroidales bacterium | reverse complement strand
AATTGCAATAAACCAATAACGAAAAGGCAACTGGCTACCGTGCATAACTGTATTACCTCGCAAACTCTGTCGGTATTTGCAACGCTTACACTCAAAATTTTCTTTGTCTGATTTCCAATAATGTTCAGTACTACCACATTTTGGTAATTTAGGCGAAAGATTGAGTATTCATTAAATAAATTTACAAGCACTACCTTTAATGCCATTGCTAAAAAAAATAGTACAAACATTATATAAAGTTTGTACTATATGATTTTTGAAATAAGAATATTTAGAATTTCTTGATTTTTACTTTACGTTTCTTTTCTACAATATAGAAAGGCACAAACAAGTTGTCGAATGATTCATCCACCTCAAACTCGAAATTGTTTTGCAGCAGTTGGAATCGTCCACCTAAAACCTTTTCATCCATTGAGATAACGTATTTACCTTTTGGTAAATAGAATGAAAAATCGGCATTTTTATCGGTATAAGTATTGTAAACTTTGTGGTTTACAGCAGTAATTTTAATTTTCGACAAATCGAGTTCTAAATCGGCAAAAGCCGACCATTTTTCGCGATCAACAAAAACTTTACCGCTAACTTTTACACCTCTAGTGAACGGTACGTAAACCGTTCCATTTTTATAAATGGAAACTGAATCTTCAAGATAAGGGAACCATCCATTAATATATTCTAAACTAAAGGATGACCATTGGTATATCCCTTTTGCAATATTTTTAAACTGACATTTTCCATTTTGACTTGTAATTGCCTCAAAACCATTTATTTTAACAACGATATTATCGAGTACTTGTTCGTCTTTATCTTGTTTGCCATTTCCGTTTATATCGTAAAATGCAACACATTCAATAGAGCAATAGTCGTCTTTTACGAATGGGATTGGGATTCCAAACTCTTTCCGTATGCCAAATCCTAAATTAAAACTTCCGTTCCATACTGGTTTTGCAATATCTGTTTCTGGATCCGCTTCCAGAAAATATAATGCATCTGGTTTTCCTCTTTTAAATAAAGACCACTCTCCATAAATACGGAAACGCCATCCACCTTTGGAATAGTAATATAATTCAGGTAGAAAGTTAGCTGAATTTCCAGATTGAGTGGAATAATTGTACGAAACTTGATTTTGCATTACAAAACCTTTAAATGGCATTTCCCATTGATTACGCACAGATACATTTATGTTCTGAGGGTTTTTATTGCTGTTTTGTATATATGTATTTCTGCTTAGGGATAAGTTGCCTAAGTTATATCTAACCGTTAATGACCAAACTCTATATTGTATAAATCCTCCCGTTTGCAAAAAGAATCTGTCCTTTGTTTCCAAATCTATCGCCCTATTATATCCTGCTTTAAGGTTGAAATAATATTTTGAGAATTTAGTAATATCATAATTGCTAACATTAATTCCAATTCCCCTAGAATGAACGACAAAATTCATGATACTTGAAATATCATAGAAAAGTACAGGAGACAAATTAACAACTTTATTTGTGCTATTTACAAATGAGAGGGTATTGTTTAAACGATAATTGAATATAGAGTCGAATCGACTTTGTTTATATTGGAAATAGATACTTCTTAAACTTATTCTCCATTTATTTTTTTGATTATAATTTAAAGAGAAATTACCCATATATCTTTCGGTACCATTTCCTCCAAAGTCAGGAGAATAATATAATGTAGAGATAGAAGTATTGATTCTGTTTTTTAAGAATATTCCTCCGTAATTAAATCCTCCAAAATAGCCATAAGTACTAATTGCTGTATCAGAAGTGGTGTTTTGACTTGCTCCAACTCTAAATCCAAACGAGTGATTACGAATAAAACTAAAGCGCGTGTTTATTGTGCCAACATTTGAAATTGTGTTATTGTCAAATCTGCGACTTTGTCCCCCAAGTGCATTTAGGTATATTTTTTTATTGTTGAAAGTATATGATAAACCAGCAGTAATTTGATCCGGTGATTCAAATAACCTTGGTCCTTGAACATAAAATAATCCAATTGTATTGTATTTATTAATATAATAATCGCCTTTAATACCTTTGCCACCTCTAACAACAGAAGAACCACCAGGTAATCCACTGTAGATGTTGCCAAATTGAATGTTGAATTTTTCGTGGAAGTAGCCTACATAATACGTGGAATTGTAATACGAATTTGTAGTTAAAAATGGATTTACAAATGAGGTTTGTAAAGAATACGTTAAACTTGAGTTGTCTTGAAAATCCGCATTTCCATAAAAATGTGCATTTAAAATAGGTTGTTTGCCAAGGATACTGTATGCATTTATATCCATAATAACTGGCAATACATTGCTTCCAAATGGATTAACCTCCGTTTCGTTGCTAAGCCTTATAAATTCGATTTTTTTGGAAGCCTGAAACCTTCCAATTTCAGAAGGAGTAGGGGAGACACTTCTGAAATAAACAGAGTATTTTTTACTTATTAAATTTCTATAAGGGTTAAAGTTTTCAAGGTCAATTAGTTTTGTATTTTTTTCATACACTTTTTCGTAAAAAATTAAATTAAAAACAGTGTCTTTGTAGCTTTCCAAGTTCACGGTTGTAGGTTTCCTAATATAATCTTTTCCGGTTGAATCCGTAATAATAAAACTGCTGGATAATCCCATTACTTGCATTTGAATAGTTTGGATTTCGGGTCCAGTATTTAGAATTGAAACGTTGAAATTTTTGTGGTTATCGTTATTTAAAAGGTATATTTTATTGTCGGAAGTATTTAAGTCCCATTTAAGTTGTTTTTCGGTAAATGCAGTAAATTTATTGTATCCAATAAAATCTTCATCAGGGGTATATAAAAATGCAGAAAACATATATCTCGAACTTCCTGTAAATCCCGATTTAGGAACAATTCGGACAGGAATAAAAATAGAGTCTTTTGGAGCTAAAACCCAGATTTTACTTTTTTTATTAAAGGGTTGCCAAGTTGAAGGTGCTGAAATATCTGCAACAAAGCTCACTTCTTTATCGGTTTCATTAATTACACATAAAACGTTTGAAACTATTTCTCCTTTTTTAAAAATCACCTCTTCTCGAGTAAAAAATATCACCAAGCCATTTTGGACAGGAGGTCTATTTCTGATTGAATCTTGCGGAATGATTTGCGAATTATTATTGAAATTTGGATTATAAGCGTTTGGATTTATTTTTTTTGTCGTATCTGATGCGTAATTTGGAATATTGCGTCTAGTTATCGAATCGGAGGGTTCAATAACAATGTTTTCTGGCTTTTCGGGGTCGTCAGCCTTTACTTTAGGGATGGTGTCGATTACATTAATTGGGGTAACAACTTGGCTAAAAGAATGGATGCTAAATGCACTTAAAAAAAGGGCAATTAGAAATCCAATATGTAAAAATTTTTTAGGTTTACCCATAAATTAAACTTCAACTAAGCAAAAATGTATTTTTATTTGGTATGCACCTGAGCGTAAATTATAGCCCGGCTTTATTCTATAGTCAATAATAAAATTAAATTCATTGTAATTGGTTAAATAACTGCCCGTAGTATTTACAGGTGTCCCATCGCAATCTCCAGGATATTTAAATGCTAAATCAGGTATAATATCTAAAACGTCGTATTGAGTGTTGTTTGAAAAAATTTGAAAAACTCCACTTTGGAGTGGCGTACCACAACCGTTATAAACTTTAACTTCAATTATATTTAGTTCAGGAATGTCTCCAGATGAACCGTAATTTATTAGTGTTTCCCATTCATTGAATGGGAGAGTTCCACTATTATCAATATACATCATTAATTTCCATCTACAGCTGGAATTAGTGGCAATTGAATCAACTTTTAGTCGCAACATTGTTTTGCCACTTTGAGTTATGCCAGTAACATACTTTCTGGTTTCGTCAAAAACAAAATCAATATTTCCAGAGGTAGTCATTAAAAATTTACTTGAGCCAGAAATTGCATCTTTGCAATTAGAAGAAGTAGGATTGGTACAAGGAGGTTGTGCCAATATTTGAAATAACAAGCCAAATGTAAATAGCAATAAAAAGTAAATTCTTTGCATAAAGCTATATTTGATGATGTTATTTATTAATTGTCTTATACTAAAATTATAAAATTAAGTTGCAATTAAACTTATTCGAAAGCATTATAAATATAATAAAACTGTCCTGATAATTCAGGACAGTTTTATGTTTAAAATATCCTATTGGTCTTCTAATAAGATATATTTTACGTTCATGGTATAAACGCCAGGATTAGCATAAAAACCAGGAAGTAAAGCTTCTGATGTAGCATCGTTTAAACCTGCAGCTGGAAAAACAGCTGGTAAACCAGGAAGAATACGATAATCAATAGTGAAATAATAATCAGTGAAATCTTGACCAACAGCTGGAGTAGCAATTAAATAGCTGCCACCAGGAGCACCGTCAGCACCAGCAACTGTTCCAAAGTGACCTTGGATGTATTTGTCACCAGCAAGAGGAGCAGTGTAAGGAGTAGCACTATAAAAAATACTATTTTGACCAGGAACAACTGCATTAGCAGGAGCGAATGGTGTAGAATAATCCACGATAGGTGCAGTAGCATTTATTGCATATCTGTTAGCTTCATATTGATACATTTCCAATGCACTTAGAGGAATAGTGTTAAGTGCGTTAGCACCACCACCGCCACTATAGCTAATTTGTTGATCCCAGATACCACCACCAATTTGAGAAACACCTACTGCATAAAGATCCCAGGTAACAGAAGAAGAAACTTTTAAAATAGTTGCAGCATATTTAATAATACCTGCGTAATATTCTCTGATGTCGTCAAATACGAATTCAACTTGGTCAGGAGTAGTCATGTGGAGCTGCAATACTGGTTGAAGATCCATAGTAACAGTTACGTTCTTTTCGTCAATTAACTGGCCGAACGACATACCGATCATGCCTAAAAAGGCAAAACTCAATAACATTTTTTTCATAATTAAAAGGTTTGGTTAATAATGTATTTTTTTTACTCCGGGATTTTTAAACACTCCCCGAAACAGTGTTTTATTTTTATAATTCAAACTCAATTTCAGCAGCAATAATTTCTTCTTTATGACCATAATCGACAACTCCTATGGCAGAATATTTACCTGGAGCTAATTCGGATGGTAAGTCATATTTAAAAATTCGATGATATTGAGGTAAAATTGTAAAGCTCTTATTTTGTAGTTTCTGTTGAACCCCTGTTTTTAAATTAGTAAGTTCCAAATATGATAAACAATAACTAATGCCATCCCCAGTGTTTTTAACAGACATTGTAATATTATTGCCTTTTTCGGTTTTTAAAAACTGTAAGGATTGGATTTCTAATTGGTTGAGTTTTACATTTGGCGGATTTTGATAAACATAAACACCAAAGCCAACAGTTGGAATAACTCCCATGGATATACGATTTGGTTGGTCGGTAGGGTCTAATGGAGGTCTCTCGTATATTTCTTCCACCGTAATAATAGTCCATTTAGCAATATAAGATTCTGGCTCGTCTGGAATTTCGACAATCATTTTAAGTTTTATTTCCTCTCCAGGTTTTAAAACAAAAGAGGTCGGAGTAACAACAATGTCTTTAGATAATCCGTATTTTGAACCCGTAATAACAACAGAAGTATCGGCTGATTTTTTATTATCGAAATTCATCGAAGGTTTGCCAGAGGTATTCATTTCAAAGTCTTGAAATCCTACGACAAATTCTTTAGAATCTTTAGTGTCATTTTTAACACGTATTTCTTTAGTTACGGAGGATCCAGGTTTAATGTTTAAATGAATGGAAGATGGACTTATGGATACGCCCATGTCTTTAAAAATGGAATCATTCTTATCTTGAGCAAACAATGTTTGAATTGAGAAAAATATAATGAAGATATTCAGTTTGATAATTACCGTGTATTTCATATGCCTAATTTTCGGCTAATTTATAACATTTTTGAGGCGAAAGCAAGGTTTTTTTTTTAAATAACTAAAAAAAAACATTTCCAAAATGCTAATAATTACATTAACAGTTGTTTGACTAAATGCTTTGTAAAATTGTTGTTTAATATAAAAAAAATCAAAGTTAATAATTTATTTATTTTATGCGGTTAATTAATTTATGTAAAAATTCTTCAGACGATAAATTCTCGATATCCACCCATACATATTTTTCATCTTTTCTAAACCATGTTAATTGGCGTTTAGCATACCTTCGAGTGTTTGTTTTTATTTTTTCAATTGCTTCATTCAGCGAGCAATTTTCATCAAAGTATGAAAATAATTCCTTATATCCAACCGTATTTAGTGCCTGCAAACCTTTGAATGAATAAAGGGATTTTGCTTCGTCTATTAACCCATCCTTAATCATATTATCTGTTCGGGCGTTTATTCGCTGGTCAATAATTGATTTTTCACGAGTTAGACAAATTTTTTCAATCGCAAATGGTCTTTTGAGAGCTTCAAATTTTCTAATTTCAGAATATTTTGTTCCAGTTTGCATGCACACTTCCAATGCTCGAAGAATTCGATTTGGGTTAGATAAGTCGACTGTTTCAAAGTATTCGAAATCTAATTTTTGCAATAAATTTTGGATGTAAGCCAATCCATTATTCGAATATTCATTTTTAAGTTTCGTGCGAAGCTCTAAATCGGCATCTGGTAATTGTGCTATTCCATTGCATATAATATCAATGTATAAACCCGAGCCTCCTGTCATTATTACTTTTGAGTGTTTTGCAAATAATGTATTAAGCAATTCAAATACATCTTTTTCAAACATTGAAATATTGTAATAATCCACAATTGATTTATGTTGGATGAAATGATGTTTAACTTGACTTAGCTGTTTTTGCGAAGGAGCAGCCGTGCCAATGGACATTTCTTTGTAAAATTGGCGAGAATCGCAAGATATTATTTCGGTTTTTAATCTTTTTGCTAATTCAATAGCATATTCTGTTTTGCCAACTCCAGTTGGACCTGTAAGTATGATTAAGGTTTTTTTATCAGCAAAATTAGAGGATGATATCGTCATTTAGAGCATCGGGTTCAGCATTGTTTGGTATTTCTTCATCGACATCAAAATCATTTTCGTATATTTCAGGAGTGTTTAAATCATCGTCAAAATCTTCTAAAGAGTCATCGTCAAAATCTTGAATTAAATCTAAGTCACCATCAATTTCACCTATAATTGGAAATACAATATTTTTAGTTTCAGGAAGTTTGCCTATAACATTTGTGCATCTTGGATAGTTAATGCCTTGCATTGCTTGCGTAGTTTTAATTAGTTCGATATCGAAAATTAATGGATTGGTATAATCAAATTCGTATGAAATTTTTTGATGAGGATCATCTATAAATTGATTAAGAACCGAGTTTTGCATGATAGTTCGTGGAATTTTATGTTGAACTAAAGTGTCGTCATCTTCATCATTTGTAAAACTGTCGTCATCGCCCATATCAATGAGTGTAACTTCGTGTTTTCTACGCCATTTTTGATCGCAAACGAAGAATGAAGCTAATTCGCTTTGTTTAAATTCAAGTGTTTCAAAAATAAAATAATGTAACTGCTCAAAAGTTTGATTCGACAGTATTTCAATATCCCTGATAAAGTCTTCAACTTCATCTGTTGTTATCCTAAATTTGTAGATATACATAAGTTTGTTTTCTATTATAATAATGCAAAAGTATAAAAAAACTTTAGAAACCAAAAGTTGAAATGATTTTTTGCAAATTAAAACATTATTATCCGATAAAGACTAATAATAATAATGCAAGATTCATGTGTTCAATATTTTAAGATTGTGTTTTTTAGACTCAGTTTAGTTTTTTAAGGGAGCTATATTTCCAGCTAATTTTCAACACTTTGCAATGAATCACTAAATGGAATCTTGAAAATCAAGGAGTTGTAATTTTAATTTCAATATTTTTCTGCCAGCTAGCGGAGGAATAAATGGCAAGAAATATTGAAAAATTATCGGACAATAGTGAAAAAAAACTAAAATAGGATTAAAACAATTTCAAAATAACGCTTTTAGATTATATTATCGAAAAAAGAGGTTAAAGATGAATATTGAAATATCAAATTTATTATCTAGTTAATTACTAGCTTTTTACTGAACGAGATTTTATTTTTCCCAATTGCCCGAACTATATAAATTCCATTTTGAAATGTTGAAACATTCATTTGCAATTTTACATAACGAATCGTTTTTATAGTAATAAATTACGCCATTACTATCCACATCAAATTTTTTAACATTTAAATTAGAAGTGTTTTCAAATATTTGTGTATTTGATCCATCCGTTTTAATTAAACCACTTGGAGTAATATAATAATGGATGTTGTTTTTGATAATAATTTTTGTAACAGTAAATGCAATATTGGTGTCAATAATTCCGGGTATTTGGTATTGATATGGTATCTCTCCAAGTTTCATTTGATATAAATAATTTGTTTTAAAAAACAAGGTGTCGTTAGAAATTGCGATTGTTCTAACAGGTTTAGGGAAACTATAATATAGTATGGTGTCGGCAATATTATTATGGTAAACCCAAATACCATGTATCGCACAAATAAATAACCCGTGGTTAGGCGAATAGCAAAAATCGTTTAAGCCACCTATGGAAGGATTAGTGCTGATTTCTTCCCACGTTTGAGCATTAATTTGAGAAGAAAATACAAATAGAAAAAGAATAATTACTAATTTTTTAATACCCAATTGTTTTTAATATTTTACAAATATACGTGTTTGAAAAGTGAAAGTCAATAGATTTTGATTTTTTTCCTAATAAACTTTAATTTACCATGAAATTATCGGCATTAATCCCAATAATTATTAAATATTGAATACTTACTCATACATTTGCGAAACAAAAATAAGTTTGTGATGTTTGTGATTTAAATTATAGATTTTTACATGAAATGGATTAAATGGTTTTTATTTATTGGATTTGCAATTTGTGTCAGTTCATATTCGATAGCTCAAAAAAAAATAACGATTAGTGGTACAATTAAAGATGCTGAAAACGGCGAGTCGTTGATTGGTACTAGTGTGTACGTTAAAGAAACAATGAAAGGTGTAACCACCAATCATTATGGTTTTTATTCCTTATCGCTCGATCCTGGGAAATACACATTTGTAGTTTCTTTTATTGGATACAATGATTTTGTAAAAGCAATTCAATTGGATAAAAATACTACCATTAACGTAGATTTAAATCCTTCTGTGATAACAACAAATGAAGTTGTAATTACCGGAAAAATGGAGGATAAAAATATTCAAAGTACCGATATGGGGAAAATTGATATTCCCATTGAAGCAATTAAAACATTGCCAGCTTTTTTTGGTGTAGTTGATTTAATTAAGTCGATACAGCTTTTGCCAGGCGTACAAAATGCGGGTGAAGGAAATACTGGGTTTTATGTAAGAGGCGGTGGCCCCGATCAAAATTTGATTTTACTGGATGAAGCAACCGTTTATAATGCTGGGCATTTATTTGGTTTCTTTTCGGTGTTTAATGCAGACGCTGTAAAATCGGTTGAGCTCACAAAAGCTGGTATGCCAGCTTATTACGGTGGTCGATTGGCATCGGTTTTGGATATTTACATGAAAGAGGGAAATATGAAAAAGTATGAAGTAGAAGGAGGCGTAGGCTTAATTTTTTCGAGATTAACAGTTCAAGGACCCATAAAAAAAGATGTTAGCTCTTTCATTATTTCGGGTCGAAGAACATACATAGACATACTTGCACAGCCTTTTTTAAAGGAAACTTCACCACTTAAAAAATCGGATTTTTATTTTTACGATTTGAATGCTAAAGTGAACTATATAATTTCACCCAAAGACAGAATATTTGCTAGTGGCTATTTTGGCAGAGATGTATATGGATTTAAGAGTCCTAGTGGGGATTTTAAAAATAAATTTTGGTGGGGTAATGCAACTGCTTCAATTAGGTGGAATAGAATTATAAATAGTAAGTTGTTTATGAACACATCGGCAGTTTTTAGTGATTACTATTTTAAATTTGGAATGACTCAGGATATATACGATTTTTCGCTATTTTCGGGAGTGAGAGATGCAAACTTGAAAACCGATTTTACATATTTGATTTCTCCAACTCAGGTTATGAAGTTTGGCTTAAATTACACCTATCATATATTTACACCATCCACAGTGGATGTGGTTGCCGAAGATTTAAACTACGATATTCAAACTCCTAAAAAAATTCATTCGCACGAAATGTCACTTTATTTTAACGATGAATTTGATATTGCCGATTGGTTAAAAGTAAATGCGGGTTTGCGATATACTTTTTATCAGCACATTGGTCCATTCGATAGATATATTATAGACCAGTATAATCGTGTATCAAACACAATAACGTATGATAATTTTGAACCAATTGCAACATATCATCATCCCGAACCTCGATTATCCACTCGTTTTAAATTGTCGAATAGCTCCTCTATAAAAGCTTCGTTTACGCAAAATTATCAATATATCCATCAAGTTTCGTTAAGCTCCATTTCGTTGCCTACCGACTTGTGGTTTCCAAGTACAAGCATTGTTAAACCACAATATGCGGTTCAGTATTCAACAGGATATTTTAAAAACTTTAAAGATAATGCAATAGAAACATCTGTGGAACTGTATTATAAAGAAATGGAAAATTTGTTGGAATACAAAGAAGGAGTTTCGCCAGTTGACGACGTAAATAATAATCCCGATAATAATTATACCTTTGGAAAAGGCTGGTCGTATGGTGGCGAATTGTTTATTAAAAAATCAAAAGGAAAGTTAACTGGCTGGATTGGTTACACTTTATCATGGACCGAACGTCAATTTCCGGAAATTAATGGCGGAAAAAAATATTATGCAAAATACGACCGCCGACACGATGTTTCAATTGTTGCCACTTACGCTATTAATAAGCGTTTAACTGCTTCGGCAGTATGGGTTTATGCAACCGGAAACACAATGACAATACCAATTGGCAGATATTTTATTTCGGGAAATATAGTAACCGAATATAGCGATAAAAATGAGTATCGTTTGCCGCCTTATCACCGAATGGATATTAGTGTTACCTATTTGCTAAACAAAAATAGTCGCTTCGAGTCGGAATTAAATTTTTCGGTTTACAATGTATATAATCGAATGAATCCATTCTTTATTTATCTTGAAACTACTGGAAATTTGCAAAATTTCGATATTCAAACGAAGGCTAAACAAATGTCGTTGTTCCCAATTTTGCCTTCGATAAGTTGGAATTTTAAATTTTAAATAAATTAGAGTTATGAAAATAAAAAGTCTTTTTTCAACCTTTAAATATGGTTTTTTAATTATTGTAATTTCAATACTTACATTTTCTTGCGAAAAAGAAATTACGGTAGATTTACCCGAATATCAAGATAAAATTGTGGTTGAAGGTTGGATTGAATACAACGATTTTGCTACGCTGTTTTTAACAAAAAGCTCTTCTTATTTTGCACACTATACCGAAGAAACTGTTCGAGATATGGTTATAACCGATGCTATGGTTACTGTTGCTGATTTAAATGGACTTGTGGACACGCTAACAATAGGAATTGATACAACCTTAGCTTTTCCGCTGAGATATAAAGGAAATAAAATTAAAGGCGAATATGGTGGCGTATATCAATTAAAAATCGTTACAAATAATAAAACAATTTCGGCAATTACAACTATTCCTCAGCCTTTCACTATGGATACAGTATATTATGTGGAACAAGATGCTGAATATAAAAAAGGTATTTTAAGGATGAAGTTTAAAGATCAAGCTGGAGTGAATAATTATTATCGATTTTTTTCGATGAAACTCGGAAAACAAAAAAACTTTGTACCGGCATTAGGTTCGGTATTCGATGATAGATTATTCGATGGGAAGGAAACCTTTTTTGAATTGTATCAGGGGCGCTCGTCTAACGTTGTGCCAGGTGATAATAATGATAATGAGCTCCGATATTTGAATTATTATTTTGGTTCGGGCGATACGGTTATTTATAAATACGCATCTATGGATTATCCACATTATAATTTTTGGTACACTGCTGAATGGGAAATGAGTTCGGGTGGAAATCCTTTTACTTCTCCTGCTCCAATTCGTTCTAATATTGATGGTGCTATGGGGGTTTGGGGTGGATATGGGTCGAAGATAGATACTTTTATTGTTCAGTAAGTTGGAAAGTTGTGGGGTAGTGAGTAGTGAGTAGTTACCTTGCATTTAAGAAACATCGTGCTAAAATTCAAAATCCAGCGAATAGAAAAATGAAAATTAAAAAAATACCATATGGATATTAGAGTTTTAGAAACAATAATTGCAATTGCTTCTTTTTTTATTTTAAGATTTGTGTCTATCAAATCACTCGCTAAAATTCAACGAAAATACGACTATTCAAAATACAGAATACGACCAATACAAAAATCTATAAATTTATTCATTTTTGTAACTCTCGTCATTGTAGTTATAGCAATTTGGGGTGTTCAACAGACAAATATTTTGACTTTTATTACTTCCGTTCTTGCCGTTGTAGGAGTTGCATTGGTTGCACAATGGTCAATACTTTCAAACATTTCATCAGCCATAATCATATTTATAAGTCATCCCGTTAAATTAGGAGAATCTATTGCTATTATTGACAAGGAATTTGATATTAATGGACAAGTGTCGGACATTGGCTTGTTCTATGTAATTTTGAAAACAGAAAAAAATGAAAAAGTTATGATTCCAAACAACATATTTTTACAGAAAGCTACCAAGATAAATTTATGAAAACAAGAAATATAATTCTATCCATCGGCTTTCTAATATTTTTTCCAATTGTATCAAAAGCACAGCAAAAATATGAACGAGAATATAGGATAAAGTCTGAAATTATTCCACAGTCCGCCAAAGAATTTATCGATTCAATCGGTTCAGATTCTAAAATAAAATGGTATAAAGAAATAAGCCTTAATGATGTAACCATCGAAGCCAAATTTAAACACAACAAGAGGAAGTTTAGTGTTGAATTTGATACATTGGGAATCATACAAGACGTAGAATTTGTAATTAAAAAAAGAGAAATAATCCCTGTCGTTTATAAACAAATAGAGCATAAACTTGATTCTCTTTACCAAAAGTGGAAATTTCGAAAGATACAAATACATTACAGAGGTAACCGCAGAGATATCATAACTTCAATAAACAAAAAAGAACTAAGTGATTCGATAAAAGTTTATTACGAGATAGTCTTAAAAGGTAAATCTTTAGGAATCACTCAACTTTACGAAATTACCTTTAGTGAACAAGGAGAAATACAGGGTGTTTTACAGATTATTCAAGATAAAGCCGACCACCTTGAATATTAGCATTAAACTTCTGTTGGTGTTTATAGTACTTATAAACTCAAAAAATATTTGTGCACAAACACAGACCAGAGCTGGATTTTTGCCTTCTATAAATTACAACCATAAAATAGATAAAGTTTGGGAAGTAAATTTTAAGTTGGAATCAAGGCATTTTGTGTTTGACAACACTACTTCACAAAGTAGCGATTTTGAATATACATATTCCTTAAGTGATGTTTCCGCCTTGGTAGGAAGAAAAGTAGGTTTAAATTCAAAAGTTGTTTTAGGGATTTTAACACGAATAGAACCTGATGCAGTGTCCTATAGGACAATTCAACAATTTATATTTCAATCCAAAATAGAAAACTTTCGAATAGCACACAGAATAGCAACTGACCAAACTTTTTCTTCAAATGAATCTACTGAATTTAGATTGAGATATAGATTAAGTGCCGAAATACCTCTATCAGGTCTAAAAGTTGATGTTAAAGAGTTTTATTTCAAATTTAATGCAGAGGTACTCAATAGTATTCAAGATAATGAATATGATTTAGAATTAAGAGTAGTCCCAAACATAGGCCATGTAATCAATGAACAGCACAAAATTGAATTGGGTCTGGACAATCGTTTTGTTTCATTTATTGATAACCAAACACGTTTTACATCTTGGGTTACCTTAAATTGGTTTCTTTAAAATAATAGCATACGCCAAAAAAGCAAGTTGCTATCTTGATACTTTTAAAAAATATATAATAATATGGTTGTTTCATTACTTTTAATGGTTGTTGGGTTTTTAGGTTTAATCTTTGGAGCTAATTGGCTTGTTGATGGAGCATCAGGATTGGCAAAAAAGTACAATATTCCCGATTTGGTAATTGGATTAACAATTGTCGCTTTTGGTACTTCAGCACCTGAATTAGTTGTTAACTCTGTAGCATCAATTGATGGACTTTCAGATATAGTTTTAGCAAATATTATCGGTAGCAATAATTTTAACTTATTTATAATATTGGGAATAGCTGGTTTAGTTTATCCAATTACTATTCAATCCTCAACTGCTTGGAGAGAAATTCCAATATCGTTAATAATTACCATAGTTTTATTCGGTCTTGCAAACGACTTTTTCATCAATCCAAACTCTGAAATATCAAGACTTGACGGAGTTATTTTACTCGTGTCCTTTGTGTGTTTTCTGTATTATATATTTAAGCAAATGAAAACGGAAACAATTGAGATTGTTCCTTATGTTCAAAAGTCAAATATCAAGATTTGGAGTTTAATTCTAATAGGTTTTAGCGGACTAATAATAGGAGGTAAATTAGTTGTTGATAATAGTATAGATATAGCCACCGATTTAGGAATTAGTCAAAAAATAATCGGGTTGACCATAATTGCTGCTGGAACTTCACTACCTGAATTAATTACTTCAATAGTCGCTGCCTTAAAAAAGAATAGTAACATTGCAATTGGTAATGTTATTGGTTCAAATATGTTTAACATTCTTCTTATTTTATCAATTAGCTCTTTAATAAATCCTATAGAATATAATCAGATTTTCAATCAAGATTTTGCCATATTGATTGGAGGAACCGTTTTCCTAATAATAGCAATTTTTACTGGTAAAAAGAAAAAGCTTGATAGATGGGAAGCGTTAATATTAGTTAGTTTTTATTTGTTTTATACTACTTATTTAGTATCAAAAGAATTATAAAATCAGAACTTAAACTCAATGATTTGAAAGAAATATTTAAGCCGGAATTTAATCTGACGTGAAAAAGCAAAAATTGTAAACAAGAAAAACGCAAGGTAACAATGTATATAAAAATTCACTGTTGTCCGATATAAATTTTGACATCTGTTGTATGATGCTGTATAACAAGCTAATAGGTAAAATGAAGGAAGGTAGGGTTTGTTTTTGTGTATTTTAAAAATATGGATTTTCCGCAATTTATTGCCCGCTTGTTAGCCAGCTGGCGAATGTAAATTGCTGAAAATCAATTCATCCTTTAGGATTGAGGCAAAAATTGATTGAAGTAATTTACACCCAAAGCAAAATTTATTTATTTTATCGGACAATAGTGATAAAAAATAGGCGAGACAATAATAAATTCAAGGCTTGTGGCTCCTATCAAACTTTGTGTTTAAACGCAAGTTTAGTGCTTCGAAATCGCCTACTTTTCAGATACCGACCGTTAGTATTGGTTAGTGAGTATTTATGATAGCTGGATTGGTTGATTAGTTGATTTGAAGAAGTTCGGAGGAAACCAAAGGGAAAAGGGAATTTGGAGGTTGAGCCTGTCGAAACCATAGTTGATTAAATAATATGTTGAGCCTGCGATGCATTGAGCGAAGTCGAAATGTCGAAAACGAATTAGGGAGGTAAGATGAAAAGAGTATTTTTGCATTTTGCACCAAATTATCGTTTGAGTATTTGTTTTGAAATTGTTTATTAGTTTAACTTTGTAGAAAAATAAAATTTTTATGGAGAAGATAAAAACATTGATTATTGGTTCTGGTCCTGCTGGATATACTGCTGCAATTTACGCTGCTCGTGCTGATTTAAAACCTGTTATGTACGAGGGAATGCAGCCTGGTGGACAGTTAACTATAACAACTGAAGTTGAAAATTTTCCTGGTTATCCCGAAGGAAAACAAGGTCCGGAAATAATGGAAGATTTTAAGAATCAAGCATTGCGTTTTGGAACTGATATTCGTTTTGGAGTAATTGACAAAGTGGATTTTTCCAAACGCCCTTTTATATGTACAACCGATGAAGGTAAAGAAATGGAAGCGGAAGTTGTAATAATTTCTACTGGAGCTATTGCCCGATGGTTGGGTTTAGAATCAGAAAAAGTTTATAATGGTTATGGCGTTTCGGCATGTGCAACATGCGATGGCTTTTTCTATCGCGGAAAAGTAGTTGCCGTAATTGGAGGAGGAGATACGGCTTTAGAAGAAGCACATTATCTTTCCAAACTATGTAAAAAAGTATATTTAATTCATCGTCGCGACGAATTTAGAGCATCCAAAGCAATGCAAAACAGAGTTTTCAACACTCCAAATATCGAATTAATATTAAATAGTGTTCCAATGGAAATTGTTGGAGAACAAAAGGGTTTTAGTAAAGCGGTTACTGGAATTATGGTGGAAGATAAACAATCCAAAAATTTAAAAACAATTCCAGTAGATGGAGTTTTTATTGCTATTGGACATTCGCCAAATACGAGTGTTTTTAAAGGACAAATTGAATTAGACGAACAAGGATATATTAAAACAATACTAGGTTCAACAATTACAAATATTCCAGGAGTTTTTGCTGCTGGCGATGTTCAGGATTCAAAATATCGTCAAGCAATTACAGCTGCAGGAAGTGGCTGTATGGCTGCCATTGATGCGGAGAAATTTTTAGCTCATTTAGCCGATTAATGAAGCTTTAAAATTTATTTTTTCCAACCTTTGGCGATAAATTTTTTCTCTTTTGGTCGCATGTTCTTTTTTCCTGCATTAACTTTTGCTTTTGAAGGTGCTGCTTTTTTAGCTTTAACAGGCTTTTCGTTCAAGTAAGGTTTGTCGAAAAGTGGAGTTATTCTCTCTTCTAATGTTACAATGCTCGAAACTGGAACTTCCTCTGGAAAATCGAGTAGGTCAATCAGCTTTTTCATCAACTCTTCAATTTGGTCAAGATAAATACCTTCATTTTCGGTAATAAATGTGATGGAAGTTCCTGGTTTATCGGCTCTTCCTGTGCGTCCTATTCGATGTATGTAATCGCTAGGTTCGGCAGGTGTATCAAAATTAATTACGTGGGTAATATTCTGAATATCAATTCCTCGTGCAACAACATCGGTGGCAATTAATATTCTAAATGTTCCATCTTGAAACAATTTTACTGCATTAAAACGTTGATTTTGAGATTTGTTTGAGTGGATTATGGATATTTCGGTAGGAAATAATTTGTCAATATGATTGAAAATTTGGTCCGCCATCTTTTTTGTGGAAACAAAAACTAAAACTTTATTCATTACTTCCGAATTTTTCAAAAGATGAGCCAATAAATTAAGTTTAGTATTGAAATTTGCAACTGGATAGCCAATTTGTATTATTTGTTCCAAAGGTGTACCATGTGGGGCAATAGTAATTATTTCGGGTTGCCAAAAGAAATGTTTGATAACTTCTTCAATTTCGGGTAAAAGCGTTGCCGAAAACATTAAGTTTTGTCGTTTTGGTGGCAAAGTTTCCATTATCGCTGTAAGTTGCGGACGAAATCCTAAATTAAACATTTCATCTACTTCATCAATGATAAATTTTTGAACTTCTTTCATTCGCAAAACGCCACTCATAATTAAATCATATAATCTGCCAGCTGTTGCAACTAGAATGTCGCAACCGTCGTACACATTTTGTTTTTGAGTTTTTATGTTCGTGCCACCATAAATGCCAACGGCGCGAATGCTTAAATAAGGAGTTAGTTTTTTAACTTCGTTTACCACTTGCATTACAAGTTCGCGAGTGGGAACAACTACTACAACTCGAGGTTGCCGTTGATCAGAATAAGCCAGCTGTTGCAATATAGGCAGTAAGTATGCAATTGTTTTTCCAGTTCCGGTTTGAGCAACTCCAACCACATCCTTACCAGATAATATTAGTGGATATGTTTGTATTTGGATGGGAGTTGCTTCCTCAAATTCTAGTTCGCTAAGTGCCGAAAGTAGTGGTTTTTTTAAGTTGAAATCTTCAAAATTCACAGTTCAAAAGTTTAATTTGTGGCAAAGATACAACTTTTGAGCGATTTTTCTTTTTACTAAATTGTAAGTCAGATTTTATCTTGTTTTTGATAGCTGTCAACTATGCCATTACAAAATAACTTTTTTAATTAGTGTCTGCAAATATCAGCATAAATCCTTGACTATCAACAATTAACGGTTAATATCTTTCTTGAATCTTTACCTTTTTTTCTTTGATATATAATTTGAAATGACTAATTTTGAGCATGATCTGGGGGAAAGAACAAAGATGCACGACAACCAAAATTAGCAACAAAATATTTGAAAATTGCTTTTTTGTTTTTAGAGAAATTGAAAAAAGAGAAGAAAAACTTACCATTGATTGATTTGCATGACTGTAATTTCCAGCTGGAATCCG
>JBBQWB010000057.1:0-18706 GCA_038210985.1 Bacteroidales bacterium | reverse complement strand
TTGGTGTTAGATGTAGTGATTTTTCATCTAAGATACTGAATATCAGTTTATTATAATCTTTTTTGGCGAAAAGTTATCACCAAGTTATTAACACATATCGTTGATTATCAGACGTGTGTGATTTTTTGTCATGTAGTAAGGAAAATTTGTTTAAACTGATAGATAAAATTGATAATACTATTATCACCAAAAAAAAGTATTCTTACAATATTAAGATAATTTTTACCTAAATATAATGTAATTATCTATTTTTAATATACTTAGTGATTAAAACCAGTCATTTTAAATCCATCACAAAATTATATTTAATTAAAATTTGAACATTAAATAAAACAATTGATTTATGATTGATAATATTGTAATGATTTTTTATATAATTTTGCAGTATTAAATTTTATATTGAAACCTAAACCAAATTAATTATTATGAAAAAACAAATTTTATCTTTAGCTCTTGTTTTCACAGCTGTAGCTGTTATTTTTTCTGCCTGTAAAAAAGACGACACTGGTGCACCAACAGTAAGCATCGTTGGTGATGGAACTTACACTATAGACCTAGGTGCAACATGGGCTGATCCAGGTTCAACTGCAAACGATGAACAAGATGGAAACATCACTTCAGACATCGTTGTAACAGGAACAGTTAATGTTGATCAAGTTGGTGAATACACAATTACTTACAAAGTTACTGACAAAGCTGGTAACGAAAGTTCAGCTACTCGTACAGTTAAAGTTCAAGCAAACAAATTAGCAAAAAGTTATTCTGTAACTGAAACTTATTCTGACGGTGGTGCTGCATACACATACATTCAAGTAGTTGGAACAGCATCTTCTTATAATGCTTTAACATTTAACGGTTTTGGCGACTATCAAAATGCAAACCCAGTTGTTACTGTATCAGGCACTACTTTTACTGCAGCTAATTTCAATTTTGGTTCAGGTACTGAAGCAACTGCTATTACAAACGTTTCTGGAACTTTTACAAAATCTGGCATCAATTATAATATTGCAACAGCAACTTACAAACAATCAATTAATGGTGGTACAGTTTTAACTGTAACTCAAGCTTATACTGTTCAATAATTTATTGAAGATAAAAAAAAAGCTGTCCTTCGGGGCAGCTTTTTTTTTATCTTCAAATTCAATGTCGTCAAGCGTAATCGAGACGCCGAATCAAATCCAAATTTCTAAATTCACTTTTTAGTGGCAAAGGAATATTTCACGTCAAATGATATTTTTATTTCATCCTTATTTATATCCTTTTTCGCAACATTTTCGCGAAGAGGAAAATCCATCGTCTGAAAAACAAATGACCCTTTTAGTTGGTACGTTTTATCTGTTTTAATTACTTCTAGTTTTATATCAACAGGATTAGTAATATTTTGAATAGTCAACTTTCCTTTAGCTTTGTATAAGGCATCATCCTTTTTAAAAGTATTCATTTCTAGTTTTGAATCGGGATATTTTTTCACATCAAACAAACCTTTACCTTTTTCTTTCGATAATTTAAATGATGCCATATCAAAGATAATGATTGCAGAAGTAATACTATCATCGGTAGTTTTTAAATCACCACTTTTTATTTCGGCAGTTCCAGAAGTTTCCATTTTTACTTCACCTAAATCAACATCAACCATTTGACCAAACATTTCCACTTTTTGTTTGGTTGGTTTTTGGTCTAAAATTCTATTCCAAGTGGCTTTTGGATTTAATGAATCTAGAGTATAAGTCCTGTAAACCTTAACTTTTGTTCGACTTTCGTCATTTGATTTACTGTCGCTAATTGGCGAGCATGATAGAATTAGTATTACAGTAAGTAATCCGATTATAGGAAATAAAAGAGAATTTTTTTTCATTTTCATAAAATCACAAATAAAATTACATTAAAAAAAAACAGTAAAATTAGACAAGTTAATATTTTAAACAAATAATAGTAATAAGCATTTTAAAAATAATTCTCTTCAATAAATTTCATTTAATAAAATCTATTCTATGATTGTAAATACAAAATTATAAAATTTATTTGGGTAAAAAAAATAAAAAACTATATTTGCAAAATATTGGAAATTAAAATTCACTAAATGAAAATCTCAAAACTATTTTTAGCTTCACTACTTGCATTTCTATTCGTTAGTCTAATTTCGTGTAAGAAAGACGAAACAAAACCTGAATTAATTTTAAAAGGCGACAATCCCACCATAATTGATTTGGGTGGCACATACACCGAACTAGGAGCATCAGCTACCGACAACAAAGATGATGATTTAACATCCGATATTACAATTTCGGGCACGGTAAATACAAACAAATCCGACGAATATCCCATCACATATACGGTAACTGACAAAGCAGGCAACAAAACTACGGTTATTCGTTTGGTTCGTGTTAAGGCAAATAAACTATCTGGCACATATCAATCGATTGGACCAAATGGCGACTTTGAAGTTACTGTTCAATCCTCATCCACATTTAACCGGCTTGTTGTTCGGAAATTCAACAATTTTCCAAATACAGTGCTTTTTTATGCAACTACATCGGTTAACAACATAAGTTTTGATTACAAACTTTTCAGTGATTCACAATTTCAATATCAAATAAAAAATGGCATCGGATATTATTCAAAAAAAACAAACAATAATTTTAGCATTGATTCGATAAGTTATACACTTGATAAACGTCCAATAAACAATCTAACTATTCCAAACGAAAGCACAGTTCGTGAAAACTGGACATTTTTGCACAATTAATCAAGTTTTAAACATACTTAAGAGGTCAAATTAAAATTTGACCTCTTTTTTTGCCATATATTTTCTACTTTTGCAGATATGCAAAAGTCAATTTTAAAACAATTTATCGATTCACACATTAGTAAACTAATATTCAATCTATTAATAGTTTTAGGATGGATGAGTTTAAGTCGTATCTTGTTTTTTGCATTTAACTCCTCGCTTTTCCAAAGTCAATCTTCGGATATTTTAGGAGCATACTTTTTTGGAATTCGATTTGATATTTCAGCCATTATCTATCTGAATTCTATTTATATTTTTCTGGTACTACTCCCGTTTAATTTCCGAAGCCATAAAATATATCAAAAAATTATCTTTTCAATTTTTATAATAACTAACTCAATTGGGCTAATAGCAAACTTTGCTGACATTATTTATTATAGATATACCTTTAAAAGAACAACTGCCGATATATTTTCTTACTTTGGCGTAGGTGGCGATTTTAACAAGTTACTTCCTCGGTTTTTACACGATTTTTGGTATATCGCCTTAATTTGGATGGGAATTATTGTGCTTACCTTTTATTTATATAAAAAACCAATTCCATCCAATTCAACAAGTTTAAAACCTCTTAAATATTATTTAAAAGGACTTGCTATTTTCATAGTAT
The DNA here is from genome assembly GCA_038210985.1 of Bacteroidales bacterium. GTDB lineage: Bacteria > Bacteroidota > Bacteroidia > Bacteroidales > WCHB1-69 > JAQUGA01. The sequence goes on along the minus strand of JBBQWB010000057.1, from coordinate 15,311 downwards.
CCATTGGTATTTGTATTATAGGCATGCGTGGCGGATTGCAATTACGACCAATAAATATTATTACTGCAAGTTTAAATGTAGATTCAAAACTTAGTCCGGTAGTATTAAACACCCCATTTACAATTATACAAACCATTGGAAAGCAAGATTTAAAAATCGTTCATTATTTTTCGGAAAATGAATTAAAATCAATTTTCAACCCAATTCATACTACGCTAAATAACAACTTGTTACCCGACACCATAAAACCAAAGAAAAACATTGTTTTAATAATAGTCGAAAGTTTATCGCAAGAGCATATTTCGTATTACAATCCGGCTATTAAAAATGCTGGAAACTTAAGCCCATTCATCGATTCGTTGTGTTTAAAAAGCTTATGTTTCAATGGATTTGCAAATGGGAAAAAATCAATTGAAGGAATCCCTGCTCTAATTTCAGGAATTCCAACATTAATGACAACTGCATTTGTTAGTTCGCCTTATTCAAACAATCAACATTTAAGTTTAGCATCTGGCTTAAAAAAGATGAATTATACCAGCTTGTTTTTTCATGGTGGAACAAATGGCACAATGGCTTTTAATTCGTATGCAAAAAACGCAGGTTTTGATTACTATATTGGGAGAACAGAATATAATAACGAGTCGGATTACGATGGACATTGGGGAATTTGGGATGAACCCTTTCTTCAGTTTTGTATTAAAGAGATGAATAAACACCAAAACAAAACTTTTTTGTCCGTAATTTTCACATTATCATCGCATCACCCATACTCTATTCCCGATAAATACAAGAATAAATTTCCTAATGGGAAAACTCCAATTCATAAAACGATAGCTTATGTAGATTACGCACTACGCCAATTTTTTAATAAAGCCAGCCAGGAACCATGGTATAAAAACACGCTCTTTATCATTACTGCCGACCACACTTCGGAGCCATATTTTGAAAATGCAAAAAATAATTATGGAGGATTTCAAATACCAATGATTTTTTTCGACCCAACAAATGATTTATCTAAATATTCCAATCAATCAACATTCCAGCAAATAGACCTTTTACCAAGCATTTTAGCATACTTGAAATATCCAGATTCAATTTTTGGTTTTGGCAATAATAGATTCGACACCTGCTCAAACGCATTTGCGATACAATATATTCAACCAAATTATCAACTTATTAAGGATGGTTATTTACTTAATTGGAACAGCGAATCGACTACGGCACTTTATAATATTTTGAATGACTCGCTTTTATTGAACAATCTGAAAGACAAAAACACAGAAATCGTTAAAAAAGAAGAACTTTTTATAAAAGCATTTGTTCAGCAATACAATAACAGACTTATATTAAATCAAACAACATTTACCACAGAAATTAAGGAATGAAAAAAATTATATTTATAATTAATCCAAAATCTGGTACTGGGAAATTTAAAACAGCCACGGAGTTGATTTCTCAAAAAATCGACACAACTAAATTTGAATATCAAATTATTGAAACCGAATATAAAGGTCATGCTAAAATAATTGCACAAGAAGCCATAAAAAACAATATTGACATAGTAGTATCGGTGGGTGGCGATGGCACTTTAAACGAAATTTCGAGTGTTTTAGCACATACAAACACATGTTTAGGAATTATTCCGGCAGGTTCGGGAAACGGATTAGCCCACCATTTGGATATCCCTTTTAAAATTAAAAAAGCGATAGATGTTATTAATGACGATTATTCCGAAAAAATAGACACTATTTTATTAAATAATAAACGAGTTGTAAGTATTGCAGGAGTAGGATTTGATGCATTCGTAGCATGGCATTATGACAAATCAACAAAACGTGGGTTTTGGCCCTATTTCCGTTTAGCATTAAGGAATTTTTTCAGCTATAAACCCAAAAGATACATCTTAAAGATTGATGATAAGCCATATAAGCACAAGGCTTTGTTTGTTAGTTTTGCAAATTCATCGCAATGGGGATATAATACTCAAATTGCACCTCATGCATCCCTTCAAGATGGTAAAATTGATGTTTGTATTTTTAAAAAGCCACATTTTTTGGAAGCGATATCATTGGCACCAAAACTTTTTTTTGGAAAAATCGACCAATCCTCGAAAATGGAAATTATTCAATGCGAAAAAGTAACTATTTGGCGAAAATTGAACAAAAAAATGCACCTTCATATCGACGGAGAAAAGAAAAAACGAAAAAAACTTGTTGAAGTTGTTATAGATCCTCAGTCATTAAATATTATTATTCCTAAACGATAAAAATAATATGAGTAAACAGAAAAAAGAAACAACTAATGGTATTGTTTATTCGACAAATCCAAATTTTCAGATACAATATAACGAAGAAATAGAGCAGGAAACACTTATTCCAAGTCAACAGGACTTAAGAATATGGCTCGACAGAAAACATCGTGGAGGCAAAACTGCAACTTTAATAAAAGGTTTTATTGGACAATTAATCGATTTAGAAGACTTGGCTAAAATGTTGAAAACAAAATGTAGTACCGGAGGGTCAGCAAAGGATGGCGAAATAATTATTCAAGGAGATTTTAGAGATAAAGTAATAGATATTCTGGCAAAAGCTGGGTATAAAGCTAAAAAAGCAGGAGGTTAATTATGATATCCTATATTTTTTTTCGACTTTTTTCAAAAGTTGTTGCAGCTTTACCATGGAGGTGTGTTTATATCATTTCCGACTTTTTCACTTTTGTTTTATCAACCATACGGTATCGGAAAAAAGTTGCTCTAACCAATCTAGCTCGCTCCTTTCCCGAAAAAACTCAAAAAGAACTTTCGAAAATACTTAAAGAAAGTTACCGTCATATTTCGGACATGTTTGTCGAAATTATGAAAACCGAACGCATGACCAAAGCCCAACTAGAGGAGCGAATGGAAATAAAAGGGATAGATATTTTAAAAAAAATTTATGAGGACGGAAAAAGCGTAATTACCCTTGTGGCTCATAGTGGCACGTGGGAATGGATGCCTGCCCGCTTGCAAATGCTTAGCCAACATCAGCAGTATATTGCATTTAAACCACTCACTAATAAACGATTTGATAAATTCATGCAAATGTCTCGTCAACATTTTTTTAAAGGACGATTGGTTGATTACCGAACCATTTTTCATTTTATATTGAGAAATAGAGCCGAATTAAGATCCTATATCTTAATTGCCGACCAAACTCCAACTAAGGGTGAAATTGGTTATTGGGCAGATTTTATGAACCAGAAAACTGGATTTTTTGGAGGACATGAAAAAATGGCTGCAAAACTTGGATTTGGAGTAGTGTACATCGAAAACAAACGCATAGGTAGAGGAAGATATATTTCGGAAATTAAATTAATTACAGCCGATGCCTCCAAAGAATCGGAACATTATATTACAAAAAAATACTCTGAATTACTTGAGCAATCGCTACACGAGCAACCCGAAAACTGGCTTTGGACACATAAAAGGTGGAAACATCAACCCAAATAAAAACTACATATTCAAATGTTTTAAAAGACTTGAAAGAAGAAATACTGAATTATCTGAAACAGCAAAATTAGTAATTACCCTTGCACCACTTCTTTTACCTTTTTGTTTTAAAAAATTGCAAGTCTAATTTTGTAACAGTTATTTACTAACAATGCACCTTGTGTCGGATTTATCTCCAAACTAATCAGCAACTTAGCATAATCATTCTTAATAGACGGATATTTTTTGGCAAGCCGTTTTAGTTGTTTATCAAAAGGAGGTATAGTAAATATTCTATAACTCATCAAGTAGCTCTTTTGCAGGTCGTGGCTTCAATTTCCCAATCTTTATAAGATTATAATTAGCAACTGCTTCACTAACTTCATCCATGATTTGTTCTTTATCAGAGGAAATAATTTTTGTTTTAATAAACTTAAAATCACTAATTAACTCCATGAAAAATCAACTTTATTATCTGGAATATCTAATATCAATTTCATGACAAATACAAAATATATGAAATACAAAAATACAATTAAAAATTGAATTTTAAGTTGAAAAAAAATAAAAACACAAATAATTAAAAAATAAATCAATCTGTATTTTCTCAATTAATGTTTTCATATTGAAGCACATCAAACCCTCATTTTTAGAGCAGTTTTTACACGAGCAACCCGAAAATTGGCTTTGGACTCATAAAAGATGGAAACATCAACCCGAATAATTAATGGTTTAAAGATTATTTTTCGAGGAATCGATTGAACTTAATAAGACTTTTGTTTCATTTTTTTTATTTACTTTGCATAATGAAAGTAGCTGTTGTTATACTAAACTGGAACGGAAAAAAATTCCTTGCTGAATTTTTACCAAAAGTTATTGAATACAGCACACCATACGCCGAAGTAATTGTTGCCGACAATGCTTCGAGCGATGATTCGGTCGAATTTTTAAAATCAGAATTTCCGAATGTTCGAGTTATTATAAATGACACAAATGGAGGGTTTTCGAAAGGTTATAACGACGCATTAAAGCAAATAGACGCCGAATACTACTGTTTGCTCAATTCGGATATTGAAGTTACACCAAATTGGATAGAACCAGTAATTCAATTAATGGAGACAGATAAACAAATTGCAGTTTGTCAGCCCAAACTCAGATCGTATTACGAACCCGAAAAATTTGAATACGCCGGTGCTGCCGGAGGTTTTATCGACAAATATGGGTATCCTTTTTGTCGTGGCAGATTATTTACAGAAATGGAAATCGACACTGGTCAATACGATGATGTTCAGGAAATATTTTGGGCAACAGGTGCATGCATGTTTGTTAGAGCCGATTTATACAACAACCATGATGGGTTAGACGAAGATTTTTTCGCTCATATGGAAGAAATTGATTTTTGCTGGAGAATGAAAAATGCTGGATATAAAATAATGTATTGCCCTAATTCTGTTGTTTTTCATATTGGCGGAGGCACCTTGCCAAAAAAATCTTCCAAAAAAACATTTTTAAATTTCAGAAACAATATCATATTATTGTATAAAAATTTGCCCAAACGAAGGCTAATACCTGTTTTCTTTGTTCGATTTATACTGGATACAATTGCAGCTATAAGATTTCTTTTCGATAGCGGATTTTCGGACTTTTGGGCTGTTTTTAGGGCACATCTTAACTTTTACAAGTCGTTACCATACAATATTAAAAAACGCGAACGGATTCCTCACTGTAAGGTTAGCATGATGTATAAAAAAAACTTGGTGGTATCATTCTATTTTAGAGGCATCAGGAAATTTTCGGATATTCCAAAAAATCATTTCACAAAATAAAAGCTAATAAGTACAACAAATATTTAATCGTAACCTTTTGATTTACTGCTATTTTATGTAATTTACAAAAAAAAAGTCGTTTTTTTTGTAAATTTTATTTTGGCGATTAAAAAAAAACATTATCTTTGCATCCTCAATTGACCAATGGTGTAATGGCAGCACTACAGTTTTTGGTACTGTTAGTCTAGGTTCGAGTCCTAGTTGGTCAACAAAAAACTCTCACAATTGTGGGGGTTTTTTGTTATAGAATTGCCTTTTTTGTTTAATTTTTAAAGGGCTTTAAGCCCTTAATTTATTTAAAATGATACATACTGAACATATACAAAAACTTGTAACAGAATGTTTTGAAACTCTCGAAAACAAGGAAGAACTTTTTATTGCGGACGTTCGTGTTCAAGCAGGAAATGTTATTCAGGTTTTTATCGACAGCGATAGTTCAATAGATATTTCTGATTGCATTAAAGTTAGCAAATACATTGAATCAAAACTAGATAGAGATATTGAGGATTTTGAATTGAACGTTTCATCCTACGGGCTGGATCAAACTATTTTTATGCCTCGACAGTTTAAAAAACACATAAAAAGATTTGTTCGATTTGTTTTAAACAACAACGATGATTTTAATGCTGAAATTGTATCTGTTGACTCTGACAAAATATTTGTAAAAACAGTTCCTAAAAAGAAAAAAGACATTTCGGAAGAAAAAACTATTTTAATTTCGGAAATAAATAAAGCTAAATTGATTATTACTTTTTAATATATACAGCAAATTCAATCTTAACAAAATGGAAGATAATATTAATCTAATTGAATCATTTGCAGAATTCAAAGAATTTAAAAATGTAGATCGCGACTCACTGATGAACATTTTACACGACACGTTTACCCACATGTTGTCAAAACGTTTTGGACCCGATGCTCATTTTGAAGTTATTGTAAATATAGACAAAGGCGACTTAGAGGTTTATAAATACTTAGAAATAGTTGAGGACGATACTTTTACAGATGAAAACACACAAATTCCACTTTCCAAAGCAATCAAAATTGAACCTGATTTTGAAGTTGGCGAAGAATTTACCGAAAAAATTGGGTTAAAGGATTTTGGACGTCGTGAAATATTAGCCTTACGACAAAACCTAATTACAAAAGTACTTGAATTTGAAAAACTTCAGGTTTACGAAAAATATCACGACAGAATTGGAGAATTAATTAGTGGAGAAGTGTATCAAGCATGGAAACGCGAAATATTGGTTCATGATGAAGACGACATTGAATTAATCCTTCCAAAATCGGAACAAATTCCTTCCGATTTTTACAAAAAAGGAGATAATATCAGAGCAATTGTGGCTAGAGTTGAGTTACAAAATGGCTTACCATCTATAGTTCTCTCTCGTACTTCGCCGATTTTTCTTGAAAGATTATTTGAACAAGAAATACCAGAAATTTATGATGGTTTAATCACCATAAAAAACATAGTTCGGATTCCTGGCGAAAGAGCAAAAGTAGCAGTTGAATCATACGATGATAGGATTGACCCAGTTGGAGCTTGTGTGGGAATGAAAGGAAGTAGAATTCATGGTATAGTTCGCGAATTAAGAAACGAAAACATCGACATTGTAAACTATACAACAAATACTAAATTATATATTTCTAGGGCTTTAAATCCAGCAAAAATCATAAATATTAATTTAGATGAAGAAAATAAACGTGCCGAAGTAACCATGAAACCCGACCAAGTTTCGTTGGCAATTGGCAAAGGTGGCTATAACATAAAACTTGCGGGAAAACTTACAGGTTATGAAATAGAGGTTTATCGAGATGCTTACATGGATGATGAAGATGTTGATTTACAAGAATTTACTGACGAGATTGATCAATGGATTATTGATGTTTTAAAAAGCATTGGTTGCGATACCGCAAAAAGCGTTTTAGAACTATCCGTTGCCGAATTATCTCAACGTAGCGACCTTGAAGAAGAGACAATTCAAGAAATCACACGAATATTAAAGGCTGAATTTGAATAAAAATACTATTTTTGCAAAGGTTTTCAGAAATAGCGACAATAAGTACAAAAATAATTTATGACAGAACCAAACAAACCAAGTAGATTAGGTAAAGCGGCTAGAGATTTTAACGTTTCTTCGGAAAGAATCGTGGATTATCTTAAATCTCAAGGACTTAAGATAGTTAACGAGCCTAATACGAAACTTGATTCCGATATGATGGATATTATCCAGAAAAAATTCGGAGCAGATCAAGAGGTTAAAGCTCAAGCAATACCAAAAGTTATTGATTTTCCTAAAGAGAATGTAGCACCAATTGTTGAAAAACAAGCCGTGCAAGAAGAAGAAATCGATGAACCTGAAGATGATAATATCCGAATTAAAACCAATATTATTAAACCTGAGGAAATTCAAAAACCAAAATTAGAAGGTCCAAAAATTTTAGGCAAAATAGATCTTAGTTCTCCAAAAAAACCAACATCTATAAAACCTAAAACAACTGTCGTAAAAGTTAAATCTGAAAAAATATCAGAAGAAGTTAAACCAATTGAAAAACAGGAAGAAGTAAAAGTTGAAGTTCCTGTTGTTGAAATTCCCAAAGAAGAAATTATTAAACCTGTTGTTATTGAAAAAATCACCGAACAAAAAACCGAGATTTATCATATCCCAACAGAAACTCCAAAACTAAATCAACCTACCATTTTAGGAACCATCGATTTAAGCTCGCTAAATACTAAAACAAAGCCTAAACGCAAGTCAAAATCAGAGCTTGAAGAAGAGAAAAAAGAACGCAAAAAAGTTGAGCAAAACATAATCAACGAACGCAAAAAACAATCTAAACAAGCCCAAAATACTACACCTTCAGAACCAGAGAAGGGTAAAAAACCTGAAGAAACAAAAATTTTTAAAACAGAATATACTAAAATTGATGGTCCAAAAATAAAAGGGAAAATTGATTTACAGGCAGGAAAAGAAGGCACTACAAATACACCAAATACTACCAACGCTCAAAGCGAAGAAGCACGTAGAAAGAAAAAACGCAAGAGAATAAAACCAAATACTGGAACAACTACAAATACTCAAACTTCAACACAATCTCAGGATAATAAAGGTGGAAACAAAAACTTTAAGCCAACTAAGTTTAATAAAGATGTAAAAAAGACTGAAATCTCTAACGTAGAAATAGAAAAACAAATTAAAGAAACTCTATCTCGTTTAGGACCAAGCGGAAAATCAAAAGCTTCAAAGCATCGTAGGGATAAACGTCAACAATACAGTCAGAAAAATATTGAAAATCTTGAACAAATAGAACAAGAGAATAAAATAATAAAAGTTGCCGAATTTTTAACTGCAAATGAACTAGCTTCATTGATGAACGTTTCGGTTAATGAAATCATTTCAACCTGCATGAGCATTGGAGTATTCGTATCTATAAATCAGCGATTAGATGCGGAAACAATTACTCTTTTAGCATCCGAATTTGGATACGAAATTAAATTTATTAGTGCTGCCGATGAAGAAGAAATTTCTGCAGATGAAGAAAAAGATGCACCAGAAAATTTAAAAGACCGCTCTCCTATTGTTACTGTTATGGGACACGTTGACCATGGCAAAACTTCATTGCTCGATTATATTCGTAAAACCAATGTAATTGCTGGTGAAGCTGGAGGAATAACCCAACACGTTGGAGCATACGAAGTACAACTTGACAATGGTAAAAGCATCACATTTTTAGACACTCCAGGTCACGAAGCATTTACTGCAATGCGTGCTCGCGGTGCAAAAGTTACCGACATTGCTATTATTGTGGTAGCTGCGGATGATTCCATTATGCCACAAACCATTGAAGCCATAAATCATGCTCAAGCAGCTGGAGTTCCAATGATTTTTGCAATTAACAAAATTGATAAACCCAATGCCCTACCAGAAAAAATTCGTGAAGGTTTAGCACAAATGAATTTACTAGTTGAAGAATGGGGTGGAAAATATCAAAGTCAGGAAATATCTGCTAAAAAAGGGATAAATATTGAGTTGCTACTCGAAAAAGTACTTATCGAAGCTGAGCTACTTGAGCTAAAAGCAAATCCATCTCGCCTAGCATTAGGTACTGTTATTGAATCATCATTAGATAAAGGAAAAGGTTATGTAGCTAAAATTTTAGTTCAAAACGGCACCTTAAATATTGGCGATATTGTAGTTGCTGGTACAACAATGGGGAAAGTAAAAGCAATGTATAACGAACGAAATGTTGCAGTTAAAGTAGCTGGTCCTTCAGTGCCTGTTCTTCTACTTGGTTTAAATGGTGCTCCGCAAGCTGGAGATACCTTTAAAGTTTATAAAGAAGAACATGAAGCAAAAACAATTTCTAACAAAAGAACTCAGCTTTATCGCGAACAATCGCTTAGAACTCAAAAACATATCACACTTGATGAGATTGGACGAAGAATAGCAATTGGCGACTTTAAAGAGCTTAACATCATCGTTAAAGGTGATGTGGACGGTTCGGTTGAAGCATTGTCCGATTCGTTATTGAAATTATCAAATGAGCATATACAATTAAATGTAATTCATAAATCGGTTGGTGCCGTAAGCGAATCTGACGTATTACTTGCTTCTGCATCCAATGCAATTATTGTTGCGTTCCAAGTTCGCCCTACCCCTCAAGCTCGTAAATTAGCCGAAGCTGAAGAAATTGATATCCGCAGATACTCAATCATCTATACAGCTATCAATGAGATTAAAGATGCACTTGAAGGAATGTTATCTCCCGAAATTCAAGAAAAAATAGTTGCAAATATTGAAGTTCGTGAAATTTTCAAAATTACTAAAGTTGGAACAATTGCTGGTTGCTTAGTACTAGATGGTAAAATTAAACGAGATACAAAAATTCGTATCATCCGCGATGGCATAGTTGTTTATACTGGTAAACTAGGGTCCTTAAAACGATACAAAGACGAAGTAAAAGAAGTTATTGTGGGAATGGAATGTGGCTTGAATATCGAAAATTTCAACGACATTAAAGTTGGAGATATTGTAGAAGGGTATGACGAAATTGAAGTAAAACGTACACTTAAATAGTTAAACATGAAGACAATTTATTGTCGTTATCAAATAATAAAATCTTAAAACATTAAATGTCAATATTCATTAAACAAGGGATGTTGACATTTTTTATTAATTATAAAACCAATACACCATGAATAGAAAAAACATTTTAGCAATTGTACTATTATCAATCAGTATCAACATTATGGCACAAGATAATTCCATTACAAACAATCCATTAATTCAAGAATGGAAAACACCATTTCAAACCGCTCCATTTGATAAAATCAAAGTTGAACATTACGTTCCTGCATTTGATTATGCACTAGTTAAAGCTCGTGAAGAGATAAAAGCAATTTATTTGTCGAAAGAAAAGCCCACGTTCAAAAACACCATTGAAGCAATGGAATATAGTGGAACTTTACTCGGTAAAATTAGCGGAGTATTCTACAATATGCTCGAATGTGAATCGACCGATGAATTGCAAAATGCTGCTACCTTAATTATGCCTAAAATGACGGATTTTGGAAACGACGTTTCGCTGAATCCAGTTTTATTTAGCCGAGTTAAAGAAGTTTACGATAGTAAAGATAAGGCAAATCTCAATAAAGTTCAACTTCGATTATTAGAAAAAACCTACAAAGGTTTTATTCGCAGTGGTGCCAATTTGGACGAAAAAGGAAAAGCAAAATATCGCGAAATTTCCTCTGAATTATCCGAACTTGGATTAAAATTCAACCAAAATTTATTAAAAGAAAATAGTGCTTTTACTTTACATATTACAAACAAAGCCGACTTAGCTGGTTTACCCGAATCGGCTTTTGAAATGAGTGCAATGACCGCTAAACAAAAAGGTTTAGATGGTTGGGTTTTCGACTTATCGATGCCTAGCTATATTGCCTTTATGAAATATGCAGAAAACAGAGACCTCCGCCAAAAAATGTACAAAGAATATAATTCTCGTTGTTTTAAAGGCAATGAAAATGATAATTCTAAAATTATTCTGAGAATTACAGAACTACGCCTAGAAATGGCGAAATTGTTAGGTTATAATACATCTGCAGATTATGTTTTGGAAGAACGTATGGCTAAAAATTCAAAAACGGTAATGGATTTCTTAAATAAACTTTTTGATGCATCTATCGAATTTGCAGAAGCAGATTACAAAGAACTTTCGGATTTCGCTTCCAAAAATGGATTAAACAACAAACTTCAACGCTGGGATTGGGCGTTCTATTCCGAAAAATTAAAAAGTGAAAAATACAATATTGATGACGAGCAACTTAAACCATACTTTAAATTAGAAAATGTAAAAAATGGAATTTTTAAACTCAGTAATCTTCTTTATGGCTTAACATTTAAACCCAATAAATTAATTCCAGTTTACAATCCCAACATAGAAGTGTATGAAGTTCATGATAAAGATGGTTCGTTATTATCCATTTTATACCTAGATTTTTTTCCACGCGAATCGAAAAGCAATGGTGCTTGGATGACTTCATTTAGAGATCAGCTAATTAAAAACGGCATTGACCAACGTCCACAAATTCAAGTTGTATGTAACTTCACTAAACCAACTGCTGGTAAACCTTCCTTATTGACATTTGACGAAGTTTCCACATTCCTACACGAATTTGGCCATGCACTTCACGGAATGTTATCAAAAAACATTTATCCTTCCTTATCTGGCACATCCGTTTACCGCGATTTTGTGGAACTACCTTCACAATTTATGGAAAACTATGCAACCGAACAACAGTTTTTAAATTTATTTGCATACCACTATGTAAATGGAGATACTCTTCCTGTTTCGATGATTAACAAAATTAGAGATTTTAATAATTTCCAATCAGGTTATGGAATGATTCGACAATTGATGTTTGGAATGTTGGATATGAGTTGGCATTCGATTAGCGAACCCGTAAATGTTTCGGTATCCGAATTTGAACGCAATGCCATTTCCAAAACCGAGTTTTTACCAATCGTTGACGGAGTGATTGTTAGTACCGCTTACTCACATATTTTTGCCGGCGGCTATGCAGCTGGATACTATGGCTACAAATGGGCTGAAGTTTTAGATGCAGATGCATTTTCGGTATTCCAAAAAAACGGAATATTCGATCGTAAAACGGCTACTTCTTTCCGCGAAAACATTCTTTCTAAAGGTGGCTCCGAACATCCTATGGATTTATATTTACGTTTCCGTGGACAAGAACCTGACTTGGATGCTCTATTGATTCGTTCGGGATTAAGCAAAAAATAAGGTGCTAAAATTTAGGTATTTTATTGAATTACAATACGATGGCACCGAATTTAAAGGGTGGCAAATTCAGCCTAACGGAACTACCGTTCAGGCTGAATTAGAAAATGCTCTTAAAATTATTTTACAAGAAGAAATTTCGGTTACCGGAGCTGGCAGAACCGATACCGGTGTTCATGCCAGATATTTTGTGGCTCATTTCGACTCTCAAAATAACATGGAAATGGAAGAATTAACTCAATTAACGTTTAAACTCAATCGCTTTCTTCCAGCAAGTATTAATATTCAAAATATTCGCCTGGTGAAAACGGATGCACATGCTCGTTTTGACGCACTATGTAGAACTTATAAGTATTACATAAGCGAGCAAAAAAATCCATTTCTCGAAAAATACGCATGGTATGTATATGGCAAATTGGATATCCAATTAATGAATAAAGCATCCGAAGCCTTAAAACATTATGATGATTTTACCAGTTTTTCGAAACTTCATTCTCAAACAAAAACCAATTTGTGTAAAATCAGCTTTGCTCAATGGAAATATGAAAACGATACTTTAGTTTTCACCATTACTGCCGACCGTTTTTTGCGAAATATGGTCAGAGCAATTGTAGGAACATTGGTTGATTTAGGAAGAGGTCACATTACTTATGAAGATTTTCACCACATAATTCTTTCAAAAGAACGCCAAAAAGCTGGACAATCGGTATCAGCAAAAGGATTATTTTTGGAAGATATTACATATCCAAAATCCATTTTTGATTTGATTTAAGTTATGATTAATTCTTTCGCAGAGTCTCCTGAAAGGGACTCTGCGAAAGAAAAGTTCCGTAGGAGCGATATTTCCAATCATCAGAGCCCTCTGCGAGAGACTCTGAAGGGACTCTGCGGAAAATCAACTCTCCAGCAGAGTTTACTGAAAGGGACTCTGCAAAAGAAAAAGTTCCGTAGGAGCGATATTTCCAATCATCAGAGCCCTCTACGAGAGACTCTGAAATGAAATGAAAAATTTAATTTATTACGGCTTCTAAATCAAAATAATCCGCACCAATAATTTTCACATTATAAAAATCGCCAATTATCAATTTCTGATCGGTTTCAATTAGTACTTGATTGTCCACCTCAGGAGAATCAAATTCGGTTCGTGCGTAATAAATTCCATCTTCAAAGCTATCAATAATCACCTTCATCGATTTACCGATAAAGGATTCATTTCGTGCTAATGAAATTTCCTGCTGAACCGCCATCAATTCATCTAATCTGCGGATTTTTAAAATGGAGGAAACCGAATCTTTAAGTTCTGCAGCGGAAGTTCCTTCCTCTTCGGAATAAGCAAAAGCTCCTACCCTATCAAATTTAAATTCTTTAATAAAATGAATCAACTCTTTAAACTGAGTTGGAGTTTCACCTGGAAAACCAACAATAAAAGTGGAACGTAATGAAATATCGGGAACCATTGATTTTATTTTATCCAATAATTCTAGAGTTTCTATTTTCCCGTGTCCTCTGTTCATGCTTTTCAGCAAATCGTCATTAATATGCTGTAACGGAATGTCAATATACTTACATAATTTTGTATTTGTATTCATTAACTCCAGAACTTCCATAGGAAACATCACAGGATAAGCATAGTGAATACGAATCCATTCGATGCCATTAATTTCCGATAGTTTTTCAATTAACTCAGCCAAAGCTTGTTTTTGGTATAAATCTAGTCCGTAAACAGTGATATCTTGTGCTATCAGAATAAGTTCTTTTACTCCTTTTTTAGCCAGTGCTTTTGTTTCATCAACCAAGGACTCGATGCTTCGCGAAATATGTTTACCTCGAATAAACGGGATGGCACAAAATGAGCATCTGCGATTACAACCTTCGGAAATTTTTAAATACGCATAGTGTGATGGGGTACTTAATTCGCGCTCGATTAATGAATATTGTTTTTTCTCTTTGGTAATAAACTCCAAAATTTCATCCCAATCGTTCACTCCAAACCAAGCATCTACTTCGCTAATTTCTTTTGATAATTCATTTTTAAATCGTTCGACCAAACAACCCATCACGATGAGTGTTTTAATTTTCTTTTTCTTTTTAAGTTGACTGTATGCCAAAATAGTATCGATGGATTGTTCTTTGGCATCGTTAATAAAACCACAAGTATTAATAATTACGGTATCGCCTTCGTTATATTCATGCTCAACCTTAAACCCATTATTTTTAATATTTGCCGCCAATGCTTCCGAATCCACCGTATTTTTGGAACAACCTAAAGTGATAATATTTACGCTCATGTAAGTTTTATTTTTTGCAAAGATAATTGAAACCGTTGATTACAAATATAAAAATGGCAAATACAAACAATTTAATATAATATTTTGAACTTTTATTGATTCGAAAAAATCATTCTCCTAAAAATTGGTCAACCTCAGTTAATAATTTTGGAAGATGATTTTTAACAATACCCCATATAATTACACTATCAACACTATCGTAGGAATGAATTACCCAATTTCGAGTATCCACAATTCTACGTGCATTTGTAATTTTAAATTTTGGATCGATTTTTAGTAATCTCAGACATCCAATACTATCGCAAATTAATCTGCAACCGTTTCATAAACTAACATCATATTAGTGTAAGGAAAATATGTTTGTGTTTGATTCAGCAACACACATAATTTTTTAATTGCATCATTTGCTCTTGGGGTCGAAAG
>JBBQWB010000056.1:0-18746 GCA_038210985.1 Bacteroidales bacterium | reverse complement strand
GAAACCGTGCTCATCTGTGCCAGCTGGCTGGTCATCTGCGCGTTATCCATGGGGTTGAGTGGATCCTGGTTCTTCAACTGCGTTGTCAGCAGCTTGAGCTAATTTAACAGCTAAACGTAAAAATTCAACATCTTTTTCTTTGCTAATATCATTCATTTTTATCTGTATTTTCTAAATTAAAACGTCCTTTGTGTTTTCCTTGCATACCAAAGTAAACTTCTTGAATCGACTTTAAATCCTCATCGTAATTACCCGAAGGATAAATAACTTTTGAAATTCCTCCTTTTCGATTTTTCCAATTCATAAATGCAACTACAATTGGGACATTTGCATGCGTTGCAATAAAATAAAATCCTTTTTTCCAATTTTCGGTACATTTACGAGTAGCTTCTGGGGCAATCATCAAGGTTAATTCTTTATTTGTTTCAAAAAGTTTTGTTGCATGAATTGGGAGTCGTTTAGCTTGTTGACGATTGACTGGCATTGCTCCCAATGACTTTAATAACAAACCTAATGGGAACCAAAACATTTCTTTTTTAATTAAAAAACGAGCATTTAAACCCATTGATTTAAGAGCAAGTTTTCCATAAACAAAATCCCATGCCGAAGTGTGCGGAGCAAATACCAAAACGCAACGTTTTGCCTCTGATGGCAAGTTGTGATCAATTTTCCAACCCATAATTCGCAACAAAAATCCACAAATTTTTCTCATTACAATTCAGGTTCATCCATTATTTTATCCATTATTTCCGACTCTTTTTCTTGCATTACTTCCTCGTTCACAATTGGAAAAGATTTAGGTTTTTTATCGAAAATAATAACATCACGGTTCTTTATTACAGCTGCCAATAAAATAAAAACAAGCCCTAATAAAATTAATATTGCTCCTTCGCGAGGATAAATCGAATAATCGGGGTTCACACTTTTTAAAACTTGTTTAGCAATTGGATTATTACCAACGCTTAAAGCATCAGAAACGAGGTTCATCAGTGAGTAAATTATAATACCCAAATAAGAAAAAAAGGATATCCAAATTAATTTATAATTTCTAATAAAAAGGATAATCACCGTTAAAAAGGCTAACGCTATTATATATTTACCATCCCCATTTCCGTTTTGCCAATAGGATGTTGTAAACGATTCGTCCATTGACATACCAAAAAAACTCATTTTGACATTAATCTGAATTAATTTCAAAAACACGCCAGGAATCATTAAAACAGAAGAAACAAAAATAAAAATCTGTTTTAAATCAATTGTTTTTATCGAATTTTTCATGCAGGCAATAATTTAGTGTTTAAATTTCTATTGTAAGTTCCTTTTCGGGGTTCCAAAAATAGTCATTAAAATTTACAATTTGGTCATCCGATACTAATATTCCTTCTTCATTTAACAATTTTTCCATCCATTCGGGGTTTCCGAAGTGCATTTTGCCAGTGAGCATACCATTTCGATTAACTACACGGTGAGCTGGAATATTAATAACAGCCACATGACTTTTATTCATTGCCCAACCTACCATTCGGGATGCTTGTGGAGAACCCAAATAAGAAGCGATTGCACCATACGAAGTTACTCTTCCATAGGGAATTAAAGAGGTAACTTCCCAAACACGCTGAAAAAAGTCAGAATTATTAAACATAATAATTACTTTGCAGATTTATTTTTCAATCGAAATTTAAGATAATGAATTTTTAAACCATCATTTAACCACATTTGTTCATAAAAAGTTTGAATGGAAGCTACCTCATCGTTTGGAAATTCGGAATATAAATCGCGGGTACTGTGCATTAATTCAAATCCTTCCTGAGCAATAACCTCAAGCGTATAATCGAAAAAAAAGATGCTATCTGTTTTTAAATGAATTACACCATCTGGTTTTAAAACCTTTTCGTACCGTTCAATCATATTAGGCGAAGTAAGCCTTTTTTTAATGTTTGGCTTATTTGGTTGTGGATCGGGAAAAGTTATCCAAATTTGGTCCACTTCATTTTTCTCAAAAAGCAGGGGAAGGTATTGAATTTGAGTACGAATAAAGGCTACATTTTTCAGATTTTCATCGTTTGAAGTTTTGCAACCACGCCAAACCCTTGCTCCTTGTCTGTCGATTCCGATGTAGTTATTTTCGGGATGCAACTTTGCCAAGCCAACAGTGTATTCGCCTTTTCCACAAGCAAGTTCTAAAATAATTGGGTTTGAATTTTTAAAAAAATCGGTATTCCATTTTCCTTTTAGCTGAAAAGGCTTTTCACACAAATCTTCCCAAAGTGGTTGGTATAGATTAGGGAAAGTCATATTTTCCGCAAATCGTTCAAGTTTATTTTTTCCCAAAAGAATAATTATTTAAAATTGGACAATCCAAGGTAGCAAGTTCTTGTTTTCGTATAAATCATCCGCAAAATTGCGGGCTAAACGTTCGGTGTCAAAACCTGGCTTGTACGCAACACGAATTAATCCTTGTTCATTTTTTTCGATAACTACTGGATCGTATCCTTTTTTCATAAGTTGAGCGACTAAAGTAGCAGCATTATCGATAATTTTGAAAGAGCCGGCTATCACGTAATATTTTGCAGCCCCTTTTGGAGCATATACAATTTTTGACAAATCGACTGGCTTAACATAATTTGAGCTATTCCCTTTATTTGTTTTTACCGGAATTACAACTTCGGGTTTAACAGGCTCTATTGCAATAGTGTCTATAACTTCCTGCGAAGTGGTGTCGACAAATTCTTCTATTACTTCAGGCGTTTCGGCAACAACAGTTTCCTTTTGTTCGACTTCAACTTTTGAAAAATGATTGTTGTATATATCTATTATTTTATCTTTAAATATAAAACCAGCTACTCCAATTCCGCCAATTAATAATAGGAGGATTAAAATCCAAATCCATGAATTTTTCTTTTTGGGTGGTTTTTCCTCTTCGATTGGTTTATCATCCACAGGATCGATAATGATTGGAGGAGTTTGAGAGGGAACCACTATTGGAATTATAGGTTTTACATCTTCCTGAGAAGCTGAGCTGTGAATATTCTCTTCCATATTATCTGCTTTTGGGTTACTATTAATTTGAAAAGAAGGCAGGGCAAAAAAATCTTTATCAAAGATAATATTTTCTTCTGTAATTACATCAAATAAATCATCCAAGTTCATTTTTAGAGAAGCAAACCCAACAATATCCACTTTTCGAAATTCGCTTAAATTGTCATTAAACTGCTTTACAATATCTTTAATATGATTAACAGCATCCTCTATTTGTAAGTTATTTTCAGCTGCAAAAACCTGATCGAAACGAAATGAAGTTGCTTGTACGTTGTGAAAAAAAACAATTTTCTTATTTGGAGGAGTAACATCTTTTGTAATTGGATGAATGGAAGCATTTATCATCTCTGTTTTAAAAACTCCAAATCCACCAACAGTAGCTTCATTATCCTCGATTAATAATTTAATAATGCTATCGGAAATTCTCATTATAATATACCTTTATTTATATACTTTTCAATTTTTAAAATATCGTTTGGAACGTCCACTGCATGCGATTCCGATTGGGTTTCGAGTGCAAAAACAGATATTCCATTTTCGAGCCACCGAAGTTGCTCTAGTTTTTCGTTTATTTCTAAAACCGAAGGTTTAAGATACGCAATTTGTCTCAAAACGTCGGTTCTATAGGCATATATACCGATATGCTTAAAAAAGGTTGCATTTTCGAGCCATTTTTTTTCTTCAGTCGCTGTTATATATGGAATAGTTTGCCTGCTAAAGTATAGGGCTTTATTGTTAACTCCGACCACAACTTTAACTACATTAGGAGAAATCAATTCGTTGTAATCTGTAATTTTTTTTCGTAGCGTTACAATTTGAATGGCTGATTTTACAAAACTCTGTGCCAAAATATCGACATCCGAAGGGTTGATAAATGGTTCATCGCCTTGAATATTGATAACGATATCAAATTCTTGTTTTGTCGATTTTTCGTATTTATTTAATGCTTCGTAGCAACGATTGGTTCCAGTTTCATGTTCGGAAGAGGTTAAAACGGCATTTCCTCCAAATTCAATTACATGATTTAAAATTCGCTGATCGTCGGTAGCTACAATAACAGCAGATAAATGTTTGCACTTTATAGCTTGTTTGTAAACTCTTTCAATCATTGTAATGCCATTAATAACACACAATGGCTTACCAGGGAATCGGGAAGAGTTGAAACGGGCAGGAATTACACCAATAACTTTCATATTATCTAAAATAATCCAAACAATTCGGCATTCACTCGTTCGATTACCGAGCCTAAATCTTCTGGTTTTTCTTTAAAATTACAATCGTTTACATCAATTATTAGCAACTTGCCAACTTTATAATTTGTAATCCATGATTCGTATCTTTCGTTAAGATGCCCCAAATAATCTAATCGGATAGAATTTTCGTATTCTCTACCCCTTTTTTGTATTTGACTAACCAAAGTTGGAATATTGGCTCGTAAATAAATTAACAAATCAGGAGGTTGAATAAAAGAGTTCATTAATTCGAATAAAGACTTATAATTATCAAAATCACGAGAAGACATTAATCCCATAGAATGGAGATTTGGAGCAAAAATATATGCATCTTCGTATATTGTTCTGTCCTGAATAACGTTTTTATTTTTTTGGCGGATGTCCACAATTTGACGGAATCGACTATTTAAAAAATAAATTTGAAGGTTAAACGACCATCGCTGCATATCCTCGTAAAAGCTTACTAAGTAAGGATTTGTATCAACGTCTTCGTAATGAGGTTCCCATGAAAAATGTTTTCCAAGCAACTCTGTCAGAGTAGTTTTACCCGACCCAATGTTTCCAGCGATAGCAATATGCATAGTGAATTGTTTTTATTTCGTTCAAATTTAAAAAAAAAACAATTAGGTAAGCATATTTATTTTTTTTAATTTCGTTTTAAAATGAATAAAAAATGGATTTTCGCTAAATCAATAAATGTTTTTTTTCATAATAATTATCTAGTAATAAAAATTATTTTTATTTTTGTTTTTTACAATTGAATATATTAGTACTAATCTTAATAATGTTTCATCAAAAATCACTAACAAATGAGAAAATCTTTCTATCTGCGAATCCTTAAAAGAAGCACTCTTTTAATAACAATCTGTATGATTGCAATGAGTAGCTTATTTTCACAAACCGTTCATCAAAATGCAAAAGATGGTATGTTGTTTTTCAAATTGAAAGATAACTTTACACATAATTACACAATTGATGAAAATAATTATGTTGATTTAAACAGCATGACAAATTTAAGTAAACTAATATCAAAGTATCAAGTTACTCAAGTTACACGTGAAATAACTGCATTTAACGACCCAAAATGTATGCGGATTTTCTTTGTGTGGTTTAACGAAATTCAAAAAGTAGATGAATTCATGACTGAATTATCAAAACTTGAATTTGTTGAGTATGCCGAATTAAATTACAAACGGGATATTTTATGGACACCAAACGATCCTTATTTTACTGGAAATTATAAATGGTATTTAACCCAAATTAAAGCCGAGCAAGCATGGGATATCCAAAAAGGCTCATCCAGTGTTAAAGTAGCAGTTGTGGATAATGCTGTTTGGGGAGCTCACCCTGACTTGAATATTTTAGGACCAAACCAATGTAACGCATTGAATAGCACTGTTCAAACAGGAGCCGGCAAGTCGTCACCTCCTGCATCGGTAAATCAAAACCCTGACTGTACAATGGCTCAATTTAATGCTGGAACTTGTACATCGTACGATTGGTCGCATGGCACTCATTGTGCTGGTTTAGTAGGAGCGATAAATAATAATGGCACTGGAATAGCATCCATTGCTGGTGGAGTAACAATGCTTGGTGTTCGTGCTGCGAATGATAATGGCGAAATGTATTCTGATGCTATTACACGCGGTATTAACTGGGCTGCTCAACAAGGTGCAAAAATTATAAGTCTTTCATTAGGAGGTTCTACAAGTTCGTCAAGCGAACAAACCCAAATGAGTACATTAAGCACTCAAGGAATATGCGTAGTTGCTGCTGCTGGTAACGATGGTACAAATACCATGGGTTATCCTGCTGCATATTCCACTGTTTTAGGTGTTGCATCTTCAGATAATAACAAAAAATTATCTTCCTTTTCTCAGTACGGAACTTGGGTTAAAATAGTTGCTCCAGGTGGTTATTATAATGAAAGCACTTCTTACATAAACATGGTTAGTACTACATATTGTACGTCTCAATATTTTAGAATTGTTGGAGTTACTGCAATTACTGGCAATTATGATGGCATGCAAGGAACTTCGATGGCTTGTCCAGTAGCTGCTGGTTGCTGTGCTCTATTAAAATCAAAAAATGCAAATGCTACTCCTACTCAAATTTTTAACTGTTTAACCTCAACTTCTCAAGCTTTAGCGGCTGGTTCAAATACCATAGCTTCCGGTGTTGGAATTATTGATATGCCAGCTGCATTAAATTGTATTGGCGGAAGTTCAACTACTCCTACAGCTCAATTTTCGGCTTCTCCAACTTCTGGTAACGCACCTCTAGCAGTAACTTTTACAGACCAATCTACTGCTGGAACTGGAGCAACAATAACGAGTCGTGCATGGACATTTACTGGAGGCAATCCTGCTTCTTCTACATCCTTAAATCCAAGTGTTACATATAGTGTTCCTGGAAATTACACCGTATCTTTAACCGTTACAAATTCGTTAAGTTTAAGCGACAATGAAACCAAAACAGGGTATATTAATGTAACTCAAGCTGGTTCAAGTTTTTCACTTGATTTTGAAGCTTGTTCTAACTTTGCAACCACATTTAGTCCATGGACAACAGCCGATGTAGATGCTCAACCAACATACGGAATTCAAGATGTTACATTTACCAACAGTGGTACGGCTATGGCATTTATGGCTTTTAATCCAACTGCAACAACTCCTGCAATAACTGGTGCGGATACCCATGGCGGCTATCGTCAAGGTGCTTCATTTGCAGCTAACCCTGCCCCAAACAACGATTGGTTAATTTCACCTCAAATTCGTCCATTAAATGCTAGTTGGAAATTTAGAATTTGGGTTAGATCTTATACTGCTGAATATGGCTTGGAAAAATATAAAATCGGGGTTTCAACCAGTGGCAACCAACCTGCAAACTTTACTACTTTCTTAACTGGCTCTTCTGCTTTAGAAGCTCCTGTAACATGGACATTAAAAGAATTTTCTTTATCTAGCTATGTTAATCAGGACCTTTATTTTGGTATAAATTGCATTTCAAATGATGCATTTATCTTCTTTATTGATGATATTTCAATTGGAGCTGCATCAGGAATTGAAGACAATGAGTCGGATAAATCTGTTCATGTTTACCCTAATCCTGCACAAGATGTTATCTTTATTAATTTTGATGAATCATCTCGTCGTAAATCTCAAATAAATATTACCGACATGACTGGCAAACTTATCCTTTCGCAAGAATATACCGAAAATGGCATAGGTGGAGTTACCATTGATGCTAGTAGTATTCCTGCTGGAATGTATTTAATTCGCTTTAACTATGACGATAAAACTGTCATAAAAAAATTAAGTATTGTTCGATAAAAAAATAGAATTTTAAAATAAAAGGGACTGTCTTTTAAGGCAGTCTCTTTTATTTTATTCAAGCACAAACGAGTTGGTTCAAAAAATGTATTTTTGCAATTATAAAAAAATAAAATTATGTCGATTTTAACCTCCGATTCATTTATAAAAATTATTTCTTCCGAATTTGGATATCGTATTGAGCAAGTAAAAAACACGCTGGAATTACTTTCGTCTGGGGCGACCATTCCATTTATCTCTCGATATCGAAAAGAAGCCACTGGACTTTTAGACGAAGTAGATATTGCAAAAATACGCGACCGTCAAAAACAATTGCTTGAACTTGAAAACCGTAGAGAAACAATTTTAAAAAGTGTTGCCGAGCAAGGTTTTTTAACGAAGGAACTGGAAGAAAAATTTCAACAAACCTCTACACTATTTGAATTAGAAGATTTATACTTACCTTATAAACCAAAACGGAAAACAAAAGCTTCGGTTGCAAAAGAAAAAGGATTAGAGCCTTTGGCAAAAATGATATTTATGCAACAAGCTATCGTTGTTAAGGATGTTGCACGAAAATTTATCAATGCGTTAAAAGGTGTTGAAGATATTGAAACAGCATTATCTGGAGCTAGAGATATAATTGCCGAATGGATTTCGGAAAATGACTTTAGCCGAAGCAGAGTTCGGAATTTATTTTTAAATGACGGAATTTTATCTAGTACTGTAATTAAAACAAAAAAGGAAGAAGCGGAAAAATATTCCGCCTATTTCGACTTTAAAGAACCAATTAGCAAAAGTGCTTCGCATCGAATTTTAGCCATTTTTAGAGCCGAAAATGAAGGTTTTTTACGAGTTCATCTTGAACCAGATGAAGAAAAAGCAATCGATATTTTAAAACGGCAATTTATTAAAGGACGAAACGAGTCCTCGAATGAAGTTGAAAAAGCCCTAATCGATTCATATAAAAGGCTTATTGAACCTTCCATAGAAAATGAAGTACGACAATTGTTTAAAGAAAAAGCGGATAAAAAAGCCATAGCTGTTTTTAGTGATAACTTACGACAATTACTTCTCTCCTCTCCTTTGGGAGAAAAAATCGTATTAGCCCTTGACCCTGGTTTTAGAACAGGTTGCAAAGTAGTTGTGTTAAGTGCCCAAGGTAAATTACTTCACAATGAAACCATTTATCCACATCCACCAAAAAGCGAATACAACCAATCGAAAGCAAAAATTGCCCGTTTAGTTTCAACGTATAAAGTGGAAGCAATAGCCATTGGAAATGGAACCGCTGGACGAGAAACCGAACAATTTATTAAAACTATTTCCTTTGACAGAGAGGTCATTGCGGTAGTTGTTAACGAAAATGGGGCTTCCGTTTATTCTGCATCATCCATTGCACGGGAAGAATTTCCAAATTTTGATGTAACTGTTCGAGGAGCCGTTTCTATTGGACGGCGTTTGATGGATCCATTAGCCGAATTGGTAAAAATTGACCCGAAATCGATTGGAGTTGGTCAATATCAACATGATGTAGATCAAAACATGCTTCAACAAAGTTTAACCGAAACCGTTGAAAGTTGCGTTAATAATGTTGGTGTGGAGCTAAATACAGCAAGCAAAGAGCTTTTGTCGTATGTTTCGGGAATAGGTCCGGCATTAGCACAAAATATAATAACTTTTAGGAATGAAAAAGGAGCTTTTTCAAATCGAAAATCCTTATTAAAAGTACCACGATTTGGCGAAAAAGCATTTGAACAAGCAGCAGGCTTTTTACGAGTTCGAGAATCTGTAAATCCCCTTGATAAAAGTGCAGTTCACCCCGAAAGTTATCCAATTGTCGAAAAAATGGCAAAATCGTGTAATTGTTCCATCGAAGATTTAATGAAAGACGAAACTTTAAGGGTTTCGATACCAATTGAAAAATTTGTTACTGAAAAATTTGGAATGCCAACTTTACGCGATATTTTAAAAGAGCTTGCAAAACCTGGTCTTGACCCTAGGGTTAATTTTAAAATGTTTGAATTTGACCCAACTATTAAAACTATTAACGACGTTAAGGAGGGAATGACAATAAGAGGCTTAGTTACAAACATAACCGCTTTTGGAGTTTTTGTGGACATCGGAATTCACGAAAATGGATTTATTCATATTAGCCAGTTAGCCGACCAATTTGTGAAAGACCCAAGCGATGTAGTAAAACTAAATCAAAAGGTATTAGTTCGGGTTTTAAATGTGGATATTGACCGCAAACGGATTGGTTTGAGTTGTAAAAAATCAACAACCTAAATCTTTTTATACTTATACGGTTGCTGTAAAAGTAAAATTCGATGAATGTCTTTTGGGCTTAACAGAAACTCTATCGAAATAAACAGAACTAAAACCAAATTATTCTTTGAATTAATTTGAAATAAGTATTGATATTATCGGACTTTATAGGCAGACACTAAAAAAAGAGCCTGCTTCCCCAAAGCAGACTCTTTACAAATAAAATAGTCGAAATTAATCGGCTAAGATTATTATTTTATTTTTCAAAACCTCAACTACACCCCCTTTTATTTCGATAAATTCAACTTTATCGTTTTGGTCTTTGACTTTTATTTTGCCTTTTTTAAGGGCAGCAATAATAGGTGCGTGGTTGTTTAAAATTTCGAATGAACCGTCCACTCCTGGCATCTGAACCAAATTAACGGTGCCATTATAAATGGTTTTTTCGGGTGAAATAATTTCGAGTTGCATATTTGAATCTCCTTAATTATTTTGCGTCAGCTAACATTTTTTTACCTTTTTCGATGGCTTCTTCAATTGTTCCAACAAGGTTAAAAGCAGCTTCTGGATATTCATCCACTTCGCCATTCATAATCATATTAAAACCTTTAATTGTATCTTCGATTGGAACAAAAGCACCTGGTAAACCAGTAAATTGTTCTGCAACAAAGAATGGTTGCGATAAGAAACGTTGAACACGACGAGCACGGTGAACTGCTAATTTATCTTCATCAGAAAGCTCATCCATACCTAAAATTGCAATAATATCTTGAAGCTCTTTATATCGTTGAAGTAATTCTTTTACATCTTGAGCTGTGCGATAATGTTCTTCGCCAACAACATCTGGGCTTAAAATTCTGGAAGTTGAATCTAGAGGGTCAACCGCTGGATAAATACCTAATTCAGAAATTTTACGATTTAAAACGGTAGTAGCATCTAAATGCGAAAAAGTGGTTGCTGGAGCTGGATCGGTAAGGTCATCCGCAGGTACATAAATAGCTTGAACGGAGGTAATAGAACCTCTTTTGGTAGAGGTAATACGTTCTTGCATTATTCCCATTTCGCTGGCTAAAGTAGGTTGATAACCAACAGCCGAAGGCATACGACCTAACAAAGCTGAAACTTCAGAACCAGCTTGCGTAAAACGGAAAATATTATCAATAAAGAATAAAATATCACGACCGCCTGATTTTTCATCACCATCGCGATAATATTCGGCTAAGGTTAAACCCGATAAAGCAACACGTGCACGTGCACCTGGGGGTTCGTTCATTTGACCAAACACCAAAGTAGCTTGTGATTTTGCTAATTCTTCACGATCCACAAGGGACAAATCCCAATTTCCTGCTTCCATACTTTTTTCAAAAGCATCGCCATAGCGAATAACTCCCGATTCAATCATTTCGCGCAACAAATCGTTTCCTTCACGAGTACGCTCACCAACACCTGCAAAAACCGACATTCCAGAGTAGTTTTTAGCAATGTTGTTAATCATTTCCATGATTAATACGGTTTTGCCAACACCTGCTCCACCAAATAAGCCAATTTTTCCACCTTTCATGTAAGGTTCGATAAGGTCGATAACCTTTATACCAGTTAATAAAACTTCTTTTGATGTAGATAGTGTATCAAAAGTTGGAGGATCTCTGTGTATTGGGTAACGCGTAGTAGTTTCAACTTGTGGCATTCCATCAATAGCTTTTCCGATTACGTTAAATAATCGACCATTGATATCACCAACTGGCATCGAAATACCTTCTCCCATGGCAATAACTTCCATTCCTCTTTCAAGTCCATCGGTTGAATCCATGGCAATTGTACGAACGGTACTTTCTCCAATGTCTTGTTGACATTCTAACACTAATTCATCCCCATTAGGACGAGTAATTACTAAGGCGTCGTAAATATTAGGTAGGCTTTCACCTTCCTCAAACGAAACATCTACAACTGCTCCAATGATTTGAGATATTTTTCCTTTACTTTGTTTCGACATAGTTTAGTTGATTTAAACAAATTTAAGTGCCAAAGTAAATCATTTTATTTTGAAAAAACAAAATTGTTGAAACTATTTTTTACTTTTGATTGATTTTTTTAATCATTCTAACATTTAAAACTCCTTAAAATACACATGCAAACCTCCAGTTTTATTTCTATCGAAAATTTCAAGTCATTATATAAAAGAGATTTAACTATATCTGGAACTATTATTCATGGTCGAAAAATTGGTCGAAAAATAAATTTTCCAACTGCAAATATTAAAGTGGATAATTTAGAGTTTATACCAAATT
The DNA here is from genome assembly GCA_038210985.1 of Bacteroidales bacterium. Classification (GTDB taxonomy): domain Bacteria; phylum Bacteroidota; class Bacteroidia; order Bacteroidales; family WCHB1-69; genus JAQUGA01. Next base: position 6,608 of record JBBQWB010000056.1, on the reverse strand, counting down.
TTGGTGTTTATGCTGTAATTGTAAATATTAATAATAAACAATATTATGGAATGATTAACGTTGGAAATAAGCCAACATTTAACTCCAATGAACTTAGCTATGAAGTTCATATTTTAAATTTTAATCAAGATATTTATAATGAAGTAATGGTGATTACATTTGTGGAGTTTTTAAGAAATCAAATTGCATTCAATTCTGTTGAAGATCTTAAAAATCAATTAGAAAAAGACAAAATTTCAGCAATGAATATTTTTAATATTACCCAATAAAACTATTTAATATGAAACCAAAATTAATATCTATTTTCCTCATTCTATTTGTTTTTATTTCAAGCTGTTTTTCGCAAGTTATTGACATGGACAGCTTACTTGCAAAAAAGATATATACTTCTATAGAACAGGCTCTTAAAAACCCACAGCAAGTTTATCGTTTACATTTAAAAAATAAAAAACTAACAAAAGTCCCCGATGAGATATACCTTTTTCCAAATTTAAACGAACTTGTTTTAAGCAAAAACAAAATAACGGCAATACTAGCACGAATTGAAGAATTGGAAAATCTGCAAATTCTCGATTTATCGCAAAATAAATTATATACATTGCCCGATGAAATTGGTCATTTAACTAATTTGCGAAAACTAATTTTAAATCGCAACGATATCACTTTTTTTCCCGCAGGTATTGGCCAATTATTTAAATTAGAATTTATTGATTTATGGAGTAATCTCATTGTAGAATTTCCTCCTGAAATAGCAAAATTAGCCCCAACATTAAAAGAAATCGACATGCGCGTAATATATATGACCGATTTACAGCAATTTAATATCAAGGAATTCCTCCCAAAAACAAAAATTCAGTTTTCACATTCGTGCAATTGTGGTAATTAAAATTGCATACAACTTATATTATAAAATTGTCGTCTAAACAATCATGGTAAAATTAAAACTGAAAATATTAATTATTGCAGTATTGATGCTAAGCAATGGAGTGCTTTGGTGTCAAATTATTCAATACAATCTTTTTCAAACAGATTTTAGCAGCAGTAGCGGTTGGAATTTAGGGAGCAAAACCAACAAATGGACGATAAATAGCCAATACACTTGTTCAGGCACCCTCACAGCAAATACTCCAAATAATGGTGGAGCTGGCTATTTGCATATATTTAGCGAATCGTCTTTACCAACTTATGGAGGAACTTGTAATTGTTATAATCCAACTTCTATAGGCGAAACAATTTATGCAAATTATACAACGGCAGTTAATACTATTGGATTTGACTCAGTTACCGTAAGTTTTGATTGGTTGTGTTCTGGAAATTCAAACAATTACGGATTCATTCAAATTAGCAACGATGGCGGACAAACTTTTTCGACCATTACCGCTCCTCGAACTCAATATAACAGCCAATCTTCTTGGACTTCAATAGTCATAAATTCGGTTAATGCACCTTTGTTATTAAATAATCCATCTTTACTCATTCGTTTTGGTTTTACATCTGGAAGCACTCGAAACAATCCAGGTTTTGGCATTGACAACTTGAAAATTAAAGGATTTATCACAAATAATATTTTCCGCTCCCAAGTTGTTTCGGTAACGAATGAATTATGTAGCAGCACCAATTCGGGAGGAGCAAGAGTTTTATCGAGCGGTGGATTGCGTCCATATTCCTATCAATGGTTCACCAGTCCTGCAAATCAAGCTATTATCAACAACGATTCTGTAATTTCAAATTTAGCCCCAGGTAGCTATTATGTAATTGCTACCGATGCAAACGGACAGTCCATTACACAAAATTTTGTGATTCAAAGCATATATCCATCGCCCACTATTTCAGCCGGACCAAATGACACTATATGTTTGGGGCAAACTTCACAATTAACAGCTTCGGGAGGAGTATATTATGCGTGGCAACCAAGCTCAGGAATTTCAGGACCATCGAATATCCCAAATCCTATTGCCTTGCCCACAGCCACAACTGCTTATGTTGTTACAGCAAAAGCACCCGTTGCCGATGAAATTGTAAACGGACACTTTTCAGACGGAAATAGCGGTTTTTTTAGTGAATATGGCTTTTTTGCCACTTATTCGGGCGGACCAGGAACCATGAATGACGGAAATTATGCTTTATCAAATTGCCCAAGCGACGCAAATTCGTCTTGGTGGGCTTGCAACGGATTAGACCACACGGGCGGTGCTGGCAATATGTTGATTGTTAATGGAGCAAACACAGCCGGTGTAAGCGTTTGGTGTCAAACGGTGGACGTAATACCAAATACCGATTACGCTTTTTCAACTTGGCTTTCAACCATGCATCCTCAATATCCAGCAAAACTTCAATTCTCGATTAACGGACAACTTTTAGGAAGTGTTTTTAACGCAGTAGCAACTACCTGTTCATGGAATCAGTTTTACGAAATATGGAATTCACAATACAATACCATTGCAACTATTTGCATTGTAAACCAAAATACAGCCATTTCAGGCAATGACTTTGCGCTGGATGATATTTCTTTTTCGCCTCTTTGTCCTGGTCGGGATACAACGGTTGTTGTTATTAGCCAACCTAACGCTTTTGCGGGCAACGACACCATGAGTTGTAGTGCCCCAAGCATTACCCTTACCGCTACTGGCGGAACTTCGTATTCGTGGAATACTTCTCCCGTTTCTAATACCCCTCAAGTTACCGTTTCGCCAAGCGGTGCAACTACTTATACGGTAACTGTAACCGATAATTATGGCTGTACCGATACCGATGACGTTTCGGTTACAATTGGATCCTTCCCAAGCGTAAATCTGGGAAACGACACTACTATGTGTCCAAACTCAACCTTAATCCTCGATGCAACTCATCCAATGGCTACCTCTTATTTATGGCAAGACAATTCAACCAATCCAACTTATAATGTAAGCCAATCGGGAATTTACAAAGTTACAGTTTCAAACAATTGTGGGAGTGTTATCGATTCTGTTAGAATTATTATCCAAAGTCCTCAAAATTTACAAATTGATGGACCATCGCAAGCATGCGAAGGCACCACAGTTGAGCTTACTGCAAACTTGGGCTTTGCTTCCTATCATTGGTCAAATTTAATAAACACTCAACAAATTACGGTACAAACTCAAGGAGATTATTCGGTTACCGCCACCGACACCGTTGGATGTTCATACACCGCAACGCATACGCTTACGATTAATCCAAATCCAATCATAAATTTGGAAGATAAATTGATTTGTGATGCAACAAATTATACAATTTTAGGTCCTCCAAATATGACATTATATAATTGGTCGAATGGCTCAACCCTAATTTCAACAAATGTGAGCACTTCCGGAGTTTATTATTTAACCGTTACAAACGCAAACAACTGCATTAACAACGATAGTGTGCAAATTACTTTTGGCAACATACCATCCATTTCTATTGGACATGACACCACATTTTGTTACGAACCATTTTCCATAATTCTTTCACCAAATGGTCAATTTACTGGCTATACTTGGAGTAATAATAGCACCGAACAAAGTATCACCGTTACATCAGCCGGAACCTATTCGGTAACTGTTTCGAATCAAAGCGGATGTACTGCCACCGCTTCCATAAGCATTCACGTTACGCCTATCGGACCCATTTATTTAGGCGATGACATCAATTTATGCGGCTTGCCTTCGGCTGAAATAAATGCTGGAAATAACCTCGGAAATTATCCCTATTTATGGAGTAACGGAGCAACTACAAATATCATTATCGTTACTAATCCCGACACTTACTGGGTTAAATACGGAACAGTAAATTGCTTTGTTACCGATACTATCGAAGTTTTTGGATGTCCCGAAATTAGTATTCCAAATGTTTTTACTCCAAATGGAGATGGTTTTAACGATAGTTTTGTTCCTGATGCAACAAGCATTGCTAATTTCACATTGATTATTTTTAATCGTTGGGGAACACCAGTATTTGAAACAAATGATTACATAAATGGATGGGATGGAAAAATTGATGGCAAGGAAGTTTCGGATGGCGTTTATTATTGGATAATCCGCTATGCCGAACGCTTTAAGGAATCGGATGTAAAAACACTTTCGGGATCCGTTACCGTGATTCGATAATATTAGGTGTCTTCTAAAAATTTCTTTTTCATCGTTGCTTTTCAATTTTGAAATCCTCATCCCGATTAATATTTTGTTGAATTTCAACGCCTTTCATCTTTATGCTTAGTGTCTAAAATAGCGTTGAAAACTTACAAAATCTAAATCGGGACTACGAAAAATCTTAATCGCTTCAAAAAATCTAATTTTTAGAAGCCATATACTGAAATAAAATCAGTATTTTCTTTTTGTGAACAAATTCACATTAATTTTTTAAATAGTTTACTTTATATAAAACATTGTTTACTTTTGTAATGTTTATATTTGAAAAATTGAATTATGATACCAAATCTGCCTCCAAAAACAGTGGAACGATTAAGTCAATACCGTAGGGTGCTGATTTCCTGTTTGGAACAGGATAAAACGTATATTTATTCACATGAATTGGGATTATTGCTCAACAATACTTCGGTTCAGGTTCGTAGAGACATTATGTTAATTGGATATGTTGGCACATTACGAAAAGGTTATAATGTAAAGGAACTTGTAGACCGTATTGGTAAAATTATTGATTCGGAAGAACCAATAAAAGTAGCATTGGTTGGAGTTGGAAAATTAGGTAGTGCCATATTATCGTATTTTAAAGGGAAACGTACACAAATAGAAATAGTGGCTTGTTTTGATGTGAATACGGATAAAATTGGGAGAGAGTTTGAAGGGGTTTTATGTTATCATCAAGCAAATTTTAAAGAAATCATTGAGCAACAAAAAATTTCTATTGGCATTTTAACGGTGCCTAACGAAGTTGCTGAAAATATCGCAGAATTAATGATAAAATCTGGAATTAAAGGAATATTAAATTATACATCCGAAAATTTGACGGTTCCCGAAAACATTTACCTTGAAGAGTATGATATGATTACATCCCTCGAAAAAGTTGCTTATTTTGTAAAACATAGCTAAAAAATTAAGTGCAAGTATATAACGGAATCGACTTTATTGAAAAAATTTCTAAGCCTGTTGTTACAATTGGCTCTTTTGATGGTGTGCATATGGCTCATCGAATAATACTTCGTCGAGTTATTAATTTAGCTCGGGAAATAAATGGCAATTCTGTAATTTTGACGTTTGACCCGCATCCTCGTCAAATTTTAGAACCCGACAATAAATTCGAACTTTTGAATACTCGTGCTGAAAAAATAAAATTGCTTGAAGAAATTGGAGTTGATTTAGTAATTTTTATTCCTTTTACAATAGAATTTTCAAAAATTAGCTCCGAAGATTTTATCCATCATATCTTAGTTGAAAAATTGAACTGCAAAAAAGTAGTAATTGGTTATAATCATTTTTTTGGACATAATCGGGAAGGTGGTTTTGATTTGCTATACAAACTTGGTAATGAATTAGGGTTTTCGGTGGAGGAAATTCCCGAACAAGATATTCAAAATGAGTCGATAAGCTCAACAAAAATTCGAAAAGCTCTAGCTGTGGGAGATATGATGAAGGCAAATACGTATTTGAATTACGAATATACAATTCATGGTTGGTTACGAGAAGGCGAAAAAATATTCAGCCAGTTAGGTTACCGTTCATGGATTTTAGAAATTGATTTTGATAAAAAATTAATTCCTTCCATTGGATTGTATTTTGCCAAAGTACATAGCAATGACAATGATTGGCATGCAGCAGTTATGATCGACTTAAATGAAACGGAGAAATTGATGATACATGTTTTGTTGGTTGGTGACGACTCAGCTTTAAAAGATAAAAGTGCCGATTTGAGTTTTAAATATTTGGTCAGAAAATGCCCCGAAGATTCCGATTGCAGCGATTTGAAAAAAATTGTAGATGCCATTATCGTTCAAGCAGGATACCATGACAACGAATAATTCGAATTGGAAAATTCCAAATGTAATGTTTGGGGCTTTTGGAATTATTTTTTTTGCATTCTATCTATTTTTATCTCTAAATTCCCGAACTGCTTCCGACGATTGGTTTTTCATTTCATTAATTCACGAATACGGTGTTATTGAGTCCATTAGGGTTATCACCAATTTTGATAGTCCAAGAGTTTTTGCTCGTTTTTTTACTCATTTAGCTTTATCCAACGGTCAAACATCTTCGGTGATTTTTTATATTTTCAATCTACTGGCTTTTGTTGGAGCAATTTTTTATTCCATACGTGTTTTGATAAAAAAACGTGGTATAAGTATCCCTAAAATTTCAAGTTTTTTAATTTCAATGTTCATCCTCGGGGGATTTTTTCTCCTCTCTCCTCAAACTGGCGAAATGTGGTTTTGGCTAGCAGGTTTGCCTACTTATACAACGGCTTTAATTGCTTCAATAGCTTTGTTTGGAGTGCTTTATGATGATGTTTTGCTGAAATGGAAAATTCCTTTAATTTTACTTTTTACATTTTATATTGGCAATGCTTCCGAAATGTTCGCCATAATGTTTTGGCTAATTTTATTTGTAATTTTTGTGTATAAAATGAAACTTGAACCATTTCGATTTTCAAAAGAA
>JBBQWB010000055.1:0-18752 GCA_038210985.1 Bacteroidales bacterium | reverse complement strand
AAATTGCGGAAAATCCATATTTTTAAAATACACAAAAACAAACCCTACCTTCCTTCATTTTACCTATTAGCTTGTTATACAACATCATACAACAGATGTCAAAATTTATGTCGGACAACAGTGATTAAATATATTTATACTTTTTAAGCAATGAATTAATAGCCAAATTTACAGCTTAGATTTTAGGATAAAAAGATATTGATTTAATGTTTTATTTGCCGTTTTTACTTGAATTTGTAAAAAATAATAGTATCTTTGTTGCGAGTGAAAAGACGTTCGTTGAGATGCAAAAAGACTAGTTTTTAAAAGTAACATTGAAGATGTTAAGATATTTCAAAAACATATAAGATACTGTTATGCAGTGGTTAAGTCTATTTGGTTCAATGGTCTCCAGCTCCATAAAAATAAGTCGCTTAAATTAAAAGCGATTTTTTTGTTTTATTTAATTTTCAAAATTATGGAAACAAACCATGCTCTATTAGCTATTTCGCCAATCGATGGTAGATATTCAAAACAAACCAATGTTTTTTCGGAAATGTTTTCTGAATTCGCATTAATTAAAACTCGAGTTTTTGTAGAAGTTGAATATTTTATTGCATTGTGCGATATCCCTTTGCCTCAACTTAAAGGAGTTAGTTTTAAAAAAATGGAAGAGTTGCGTAAAGTGCTCACAAGTTTTTCGTTAAACGATGCCCAGCAAATAAAAGATATTGAAAAAACAACCAATCATGATGTAAAAGCAGTTGAATACTACTTGAAAGATGTGTTTGACAAAATAGGTTTAAATCCATATAAAGAATTTATTCATTTTGGCTTAACTTCTCAAGATATTAATAATACAGCAGTACCTTATATTCTTAAAAAATCGCATGAGGAAGTAATAAAACCATTATTGTCGAAAGTAATGCTTGAAATTAAAAATAAAGCTTTGTTGTTTTCGGATGTTCCAATGCTTGCTCACACGCACGGACAGCCAGCATCGCCTACAATTTTGGGAAAAGAGTTTGAGGTGTTTGTGGAGCGTTTAAACAATCAATTTAAGGTTTTATCCGAAATTCCTTTTATGGGTAAATTTGGTGGTGCTACGGGTAATTTTAATGCTCACCATGTAGCTTATCCCGAAATTAACTGGATAGAATTTTCAAATGTTTTTTTAAACGATAAACTCGGATTGGTTCGTCAGCAATATACCACACAAATTGAGCATTACGATATGATGTCGTCTTATTTTGATGCACTAAAAAGAATTAATACAATTTTATTAGATTTTGACCGTGATATGTGGACTTATATTTCGATGGAATATTTTAAACAACGAACCATTGCAGGCGAAGTTGGATCTTCGGCAATGCCTCACAAGGTTAATCCAATCGATTTTGAAAATTCGGAAGGGAATTTAGCAATGGCAAATGCAATTTTTGAATTTCTGTCATCTAAATTACCGATTTCCAGATTGCAAAGAGATTTAACGGATTCTACGGTTACCCGAAATATTGGTGTTCCTTTGGCACATTGTGTTATTGCTTGGAATTCGTTGCTGAAAGGTTTGTCGAAAATTGAATTAAATATTATAAAACTGGATGAAGACTTAGAAGCTAATTGGGCAGTTGTTGCCGAAGCCATTCAAACTGTTTTACGACGTGAAAATTATCCAAATCCATACGAAGCTTTGAAAGAACTTACTCGTGGTAAATTGGGCATTACCAAAGAAAGTTTGCATCAATTTATCGATCAATTGTCAATTAGTCAGGATTTAAAAGTCATGCTAAAGTCGATTACTCCTAAAAATTATGTGGGTGTTTTTCAATCCAAAAAAATATAAATAATGAAAAGGTTTAGGCGTATTTTTTATTGGCTAAAACCATACACTCCAAGGTTGACGACAATAGTTTTTGTTAATTTTTTCTCCATTCTTTTCTCCATTTTTTCGCTCACTTTACTTGCTCCATTTTTAATGTTGCTTTTCGACAAAATTCCCATGGTTGTAGAAAAGCCAGTTTTTATATTGTCGTCGGATACCATTATCAATTATTTCTATTATTTAATTAGTAGCATTATTCAACAATATGGCAAGGAGCAAGCTTTGTTGTTTATTTCAGTGTTGGTGTTTTCGGCATTTTTATTAAAAAACGGCTTCGATTATTTTGCCAATTGGATGATGGTGCCAACCCGAAATGGAGTTGTACGTGACATGCGGAACAAAGTGTATCAAAAAATATTAATTCTTCCACTTTCTTTTTTCTCGTCTCAACGCAAAGGCGATATAATATCCAGAGGGATAAGCGATGTGCAGGAGGTGGAAGTGATGATTTTACGTTCGTTACAGCAAATTTTTAGAGAGCCATTAACGATTATAATGTATTTGTGTGCATTGTTTTTTATCAGCACTCGATTAACGATATTTGTCTTTTTGATTTTACCAATTGGGGCACTAATTATTGGATTAATTTCACGTAAACTTCGAAAAAAATCATTTCAAGCAAAGGAGCAAATGGGAAGTTTGCTGTCGATGATTGAAGAGAGTATCTCGGGCTTAAGAGTGATTAAAGCATTTAATGCAATTTGGAGTGCCGAATCTATTTTTAAAAAACGCAATCGTAGATATACTAAATTGATGATTAAGATTTATCGCCGTGTGGATTTAGCTTCACCCATGAGCGAGTTTTTAGGAACTATTTTAGTGATGATAATTATGATTTACGGTGGTAGAATGGTTATAAAGGGTGATAATGGACTTACTGCAGAGCTTTTTATAACCTATGTTGCATTGTTTTCTCAAGTTATTAATCCATCCAAAACAATCTCGGTTGCATCGTATAATTTTCGCAAAGGCATGTCGTCGCTTGACCGAATTGACGAAGTGTTAAATGCAGATGAACGTATTTTGGAAATTCCAGATGCTATCGATATCAGCGATTTTAATCATTCTATCGAAATTAAAAATGTAAGTTTTGCGTACGAAAATAAAGAGGTGTTGAAAAATATTAACATCACTATTGAAAAAGGTAAAGTATATGCAATTTGTGGTCATTCGGGAGCTGGAAAAACTACATTTACCGATTTGTTGCCTCGATTTTACGACATTCAACAAGGTGAAATATTAATTGATGGACTTCCTATTCAAAATCTTAAAATAGATAAATTACGAAGTTTGTTTGGAATTGTGTCGCAGGATACTGTATTGTTTAATGATACTATATTTAACAATATTGCTTTTGGTAAACCACAAACCGATGAAAAATCTGTATATCAAGCAACTCTAGTTTCAAATTCCACTGAGTTTATTAAAGAAATGCCAGAGGGATTATATGCGAATATTGGAGATAGAGGTGCTAATTTGTCGGGAGGACAGCGTCAGCGTTTAAGCATTGCTCGAGCAATATTAAAAAATCCTCCAATTTTGATATTAGATGAAGCTACTTCAGCTTTGGATACAGAATCGGAAAAGCTGGTTCAAGAAGCTTTAAATAATGTAATGAAGGATAGAACTGCAATTGTGATTGCCCATCGTTTATCGACCATTAAAAATGCGGATAAAATATTGGTTTTTAGCGAGGGTGAAATTGTGGAAGAGGGAACACATGATGAGCTTATTGCAAAGCATGGAGTTTTTAAAAAGCTGATGGACATGCAATCGGTTTATGAGTAGAATAAAAAAAGGAATCGCTAATTAGCGATTCCTTTTTTTATTCTATAAACTTTCAATTTACTAGTTGGTAGGAGCTTCGGCAGGTGCCGATATCTGCTCAGTTTGTGCTTTTGCGCCTTTGCGGTGAGGTGCGTGAGGATGCCATCCAACAATTCCTATCATTACAAAAAAGCTAACAACGTATGCTAGTGTAACGTGCCATCCTTTTGAAATATAACTAACGGTGTTTTTTGTTTCAGGATACATGTTTGATAAAGCTACACCAGCCGATGAGCCAAACCAAATCATAGAGCCACCAAAACCAACGCTGTATGCTAAAACGCCCCAATCGTATCCACCTTGTTCTAGGCAAAGTTTAGTTAATGGAATATTGTCAAATACTGCCGAAACAAAACCTAAAACAAAAGCCGACCACATAGATGCAGGAGGTAATTCGTTTACAGGCATTAACGATGCAATGGTAACCAGAGATAATAAAAACACGGTTCCTTGCCACGAATGTTTAATTTCTTCCCATGGTGTTTTACTAAAAATAGCTCCCAGTAAAATTGCAATCCATACACCAAGTGCAGGAAAATCAAAAAAGAAGTTGGTTGAAATTGCTCCAACGAGAATCATAACTACAATAAATAGTTTTGAATAATCAATTTTAACTCCTGAAATTGCATCAGCAACTATGGGTTGAAATTTATGTTGTTGTCGTGACCCGAAAAAACCAAAAATTAAAAAAGCAACACCAGAGGCGATAAATGCATGCGTTACATCCAATGGGCTAACGCCATCAATCCACATTAAGGTGGTAGTTGTGTCACCAACCACGCTGCCAGCACCTCCAGCATTTGAAGCCGCAATAATAGCTGCTAAATATCCAAGATGAACTTTGCCTTTAAAAACAACCATTGCAATGGTTCCGCCTATCATGGCAGCAGCAATGTTATCTAAGAATGAGGACATAATCATAATGAAAAGCAATAAAACTAATCCGCCTTTCCAATCGTTAGGCAAAATGTTAGGTAATATTTTTGGAATTCCCGATTCATCGAAATGTTTTGCTAAAATGCCAAACCCGAATAATAAGCCCATTAGATTTAGTAAAATTGGCCATTCGCCTTGGCGTAAATCTTTATTGATAATTTGATCAATGAAATTATTTGTACCAAGAAAATGCTCGCTAAAATTAATACCCGAATCAAATATTAATTTAAACAAAACAACAGTTACTAATCCTGTAAGTGCAACATACATGGTTTTATGATGAAAAACAGCAACCCCAATTAATGTTAAAGCAAAAATTATAAATTCTACTCTAACAGGTCCTATCGCAGGTATTGAACCATCGCCTGCAAATGTTGAAAGCGGTAACAATAATATTGTAAAAAATGCCGATAGAAAAATCATCGACTTTGTTGAAAATAATTTTGTAATCATACTTTTAAGTTTAATTTGTTATTAATTAAATGATAAAATGAAATAGTTTTGATTTTTTTATTTTATATTCTCAAGTTTCTTAATTCAATAATCAAGTTACTTTGAAAAGTATGATTTGAATTAAAAAGTTTTTTTTTTGTCGTAATTAAACATGTTTTAAAAACTGTTGTGCTAATCTTGGGAGCTGTTTTAAAATAAGTGTATTTCTTTTTATTAAATTGATAATTTGATATCAATGCATCTTTAAATGCAATTTCCGAAAGTATATTGGAAGATAATGGATGGATATTGGGCTTATTTAATTTAAGTATCGTTTTTCCAATATAAAATTCCAAAGGAGTAAACTTTTGGTATGTATGAAAAATAACAATAATGCCAATTATTAATATTGCATTATTAATAACATAATTGTTTTTGTTTTTCATTTTTTAATTTAATTCGTGTGCAAAACTACATCATTTCTTTAATTATTTTTTTAATTATCTATTATTTTTCATGTTTGGTAATATTTTTTTTTGATTTTTTTAAACAGCTGTAAAATAAATACATGCATAGATTTTGAAATTTGAATAAAATAGATTTTAAAATGTAATATGATTAATATAAATTTGTTAGATTTATATTTCATCGAATACATATAGTTATTTTAATTACATTCTGAAAATCAGCATGTTTGATGCAATATATTGTGTGATAATAAGTAAGATGAAAAATAAACGGTAAAACATGCTTGTTTTGCCGTTGATTTTATTATTTTTGTTCAGAATTTCAGTACAAATTAAATAATAGAATTATGTTTTTGTTAATGGTTTTGGTTTTTGTAATTGGATATTTAATGATTGCATTGGAACATCCTTTAAAAATTGATAAGGCAGCATCTGCTTTATTAATAGGTGTGTTAACATGGGTTGTATATATTTTGGGTAGCAGTGAAATATTTAGCTCGGGATTGAGTGTTGCTTGGAATAACTATGTTGCAGCAAATCCTGGTGCCAATTCGCAGGAAGGAATGATACATTTTATTTCGCATGTGCAAATTTTAGAAAGTTTGGGCGAAATTTCCGAAATATTATTCTTTTTGCTTGGGGCAATGACTATTGTTGAAATTGTTGACCGTCATGGAGGTTTTGAAATTATCACCAATAAAATTACCACTTTAAATAAGGTGAAATTACTTTGGATATTGGGTTTCTTAACATTCTTCATGTCGGCAGTTTTAGATAATCTTACTACTACTATTGTGATGGTAGCACTTTTGCGAAAGCTGGTTGCAGACAAAGAAACTAGATGGTTTTATGCTGGTTTGGTAATTTTAGCCGCAAACTCAGGAGGAGCATTCTCGCCAATCGGTGATGTTACTACTATTATGTTATGGATTGGTGGTCAAATTACAGCTGCTAAAGTTATTACGATGGTCTTTTTACCAAGTTTGGTAAGCATGATAGTGCCATTGATTATACTTTCGTTTATAATGAAAGGTAATTTGGAAAAACCTATTATAGAAAAGAATGCAGATAATTCGGAAGAAACTTCGGAAAGACTAAAATTAGTTATGCTTATAATTGGTGTTTCGGCACTTCTTTTTGTTCCAGTATTTAAAACATTAACGCATTTGCCTCCCTATATGGGCATGTTACTTAGCTTAGGAGTGATGTGGGTAATTACTGAAATTTTACACCATGGACGGCAAAATAAAACGAAACCAGGTTTGCAAGTAACCAAAATTTTGACAAATGTAGATGTTCCTACCGTATTATTCTTTTTGGGTATTTTATCGGCAGTTGCAAGTTTACAATCAGCTGGTCATTTAAATTTATTGGGAAACTGGTTAAGAGATAATATTGGGAACGTATTTGGAATTGATGTTGCAATTGGAATACTTTCATCCGTAGTTGACAATGTGCCTTTAGTTGCAGGAGCAATGGGTATGTATCCAATTAATTCTCCCGAAATGGTTCAAGCTGCTACGGATCCCGCTTACGCTCATTTCTTTATTCAGGATGGAATATTTTGGGAATTTTTAGCATATTGTGCCGGAACTGGTGGTAGTATTTTAATTATTGGTTCGGCTGCAGGTGTTGCTGCAATGGGGCTTGAAAAAATTGATTTTATTTGGTACTTGAAAAAAATATCTTGGATTGCATTAATAGGCTATTTGGCTGGTGCTGCGGTGTATTATGCCCAAGCTATGATTATTCATTATTAATAAAAATACATTTAACTTAGAGATTGAAAATGCTTCTTTTATTTTTTAATCTATCTGAATTAAAATTTAATTTCAATATTATGAACTACAACTAATATTATTTTTAAATTTGCACTACTAAAAATATTTATATGAAACTAAATGAAATTTTGACTATTGTTGGTAAAAGCGGACTTCACAAACTTGTAAGTAGGTCTAAAAGTGGAATTATCGTAGAATCTTTTAACGATCATAAGCGTTTTCCAGTGTTTGGAAACGACAGAGTGAGCACTTTAGAGGAAATTACGATGTTTGGTAATTCGGAAGATCTTTCCTTAAAAGCTATTTTAAAAAACATCTATGAATTAGAAAATGGAGGAAAAGCAATCGACTCAAAATCGAGTAACGAAGAGTTGAAAAAATATATGCTAAAAATTTTCCCTGATTATAATACCGAAAGAGTTTATGTTTCGGATATGAAAAAATTGTTTTCATGGTATAATCAACTTTTAGAACAAAACATGTTAAATTTTGATGATGAATCGACTGAAACGGAGGAAGTAGTTAAGGAAGAAATTCCATCCGAAACAAAAGAATAATCTTTAAAAAGTCCGTTTTTTTACGGACTTTTTATTTTAGTAGAACAAAAATTAGATTTCTGAAAAATGAAGAAGAGCGTAAAAGATTTTATTGTTAAAACCATTCATAAAATCAATGATGAGCATGTTGTTATTGAAGTTCAATCCTCCGAATCATTGAATGGCATTAAACCTGGTCAGTTTGTAAATATCGAAGTGAATGGTTCTAAAACTACATTTTTAAGACGTCCGATAAGCATTCACGACATCGATGTTGCAAATAATACAATGTCGTTATTTGTGAAGATTGTTGGCGATGGTACAAAGGCAATGTCTGAATTAAAACCAGGAGATGTTATCAATATGATGTATCCTTTAGGAAATCAATTTCATTACGAAACTATCCAAAAGCCTTTATTGATTGGAGGTGGTTGTGGAGTAGCACCATTGCTTTTTTTGTCGCGAAAATTAAATGAATTAGGAAACAAGTCAGATATTTTAATTGGTGCACGTTCCTCCAAAAACATTTCCATGTTAGATAAATATCAACAATTTGGAAATGTATTTACGATAACGGAGGACGGAACGCATGGAGAAAAGGGCTTGGTAACTTCTCATTCATTGTTTCAGGATTTATCGGTTTACGATAAAATTTTTGTTTGTGGACCCGAACCAATGATGAAAGCTGTTGGAAAAGTTGCAAAAGAAAATCAAATAGATTGTGAAGTGTCGCTCGAAAACATGATGGCATGCGGAATTGGTGCTTGTTTGTGTTGTGTTACCGATACTAAAAATGGAAATCAATGTGTTTGTACCGAAGGACCAGTATTTAACGTAAATGATTTAAAATGGTAGATTTAAGTGTTAAAATTAAAGGGCTCACATTCAAAAATCCTGTATTAACTGCTTCGGGTACATTTGGTTATGGTACTGAATTTGATGATTTTATGGATGTTTCGACATTGGGTGGAATTGTTGTAAAAGGTACTACACTGCATCATCGCGAAGGAAATCCTTATCCCCGAATGGCGGAAACTCCTTCGGGAATGTTAAATGCCGTAGGTCTTCAAAATAAAGGAGTAGATTATTTTATCGAACATATTTATCCGAAAATCAGACATTATCAAACCAATATAATTGTTAATGTTTCAGGCTCGCAGGTGGACGATTATGTTAAGGTTGCCGAAAAGCTGAATGATTTAGATGATATTCCTGCCATCGAACTTAATATTTCGTGTCCAAATGTAAAAGAAGGAGGGATGGCATTTGGAACCTCTTGTTCTTCGGCTCAAACGGTAGTTTTGGCTGTTAGAAAGGCGTATAATAAGGTGCTTATTGTAAAATTATCGCCAAATGTTACCGATATTGCTTCTATTGCAAAAACAGCCGAAGACAATGGAGCGGATGCAGTTTCGTTAATAAATACTTTGTTAGGTATGGCAATTGATGCCGAAAAACGTAAACCGATTTTGTCCACGATTACTGGCGGATTATCGGGTCCAGCGGTAAAACCTGTAGCATTGCGAATGGTTTGGCAAGTAAGTAATGCGGTTAAAATTCCAATTATTGGTCTTGGTGGTATAATGAATGCCCGAGATGCAATAGAGTTTTTTCTTGCTGGAGCAAGTGCTATTCAAATTGGTACGGCTAATTTTATCGATCCAGCAATAGGATTAAAAGTGATTCGTGGCATTGAAGACTACATGAAACGACATGGTTTTAATAATGTGTCGGATTTAGTGGGCAAACTTGAGGTGTAAATATACGAGATTTCTATAGTTTATTCTTTAGTAAATTCCGCATCGTTTGGAATATCACTAGAGTAATCGCTGTTGTAAATTAGTGTAGCTTTTTCCAAATCTTCTTCCTTTATCATCACTTTTATTCCTCCAACGGCAGCATCTAAAAAGGGATTGATGGATACTATATTTTCATCGTATAAATAACATTCAATTCCTTCGCTATCAAGCTTATTAAATAACATGTGAGCTTGAATAGCGTCAGAGAATACTTGAAAAGGGACTAGTTTGTTCTTGGTTTCCATATAAACTATTGTTTAATTTTTGACAAGTAGTAATTTATAGTATTAAAAATTTTATTCGACACTTCGGTTATCGGTGCATCCGTAGAAATTGGAATTAATTTGCCTTTTGCCATATAATATTCGGTGAGCACATGAGTTAAATCGTAGTAATTCATCATGCGTTTAAAAAAGGAAGCTTCCGTGTCGTCCTCTCTGCCATCTTTTGAGCGTTTTTGCATACGATTAAAAAGAACTTCATCGGGAGCGTGTAAATAAAAAACAACATCGCAACGAATATTATATTTAGCTATGTATTTTTCAATTAGTTCGGCTTGTGGTAAGGTGCGAGGTACACCGTCTAAAAGAAATCCTTTAACATCTTTATTGTTTTTAATATGCTTATAAAGCATTTTTAAAGTAATGCTATCAGGAACTAAATTTCCATTGTTAATGAGCATTTTGGCAATGATACCTATGGGGGTTTCTATGTCCATTTCTCTTCGAAAAAGCTCGCCCGTAGAGATGTGCATTAATCCAAATTCATTAGCAATTAGATCAGAGTGAGTTCCTTTGCCACTACATGGTGGGCCAATCATTACTATGTTAAAATCCATTCAGTATTGTTTATCTAATTTTCTTAAACCATTTTTCAACTACCACGGATAGACGTTCGTACACTTCGTTTTCGAGACCAATTCCATCAACTATAGCATATTTATTCAACTTTTTATAATATTCAATAACAGGTTTTGTTTTTGTTTCATATTCTTCCATTCGGCGAATAATCAAATCTGTTTCAGTGTCATACGTTCTTCGTTTAGTTGTTTTTGCCCTCACCGAAAGTCGTTTAAAGCATTCTAGCAATGGCACATCTAAATTAATGGCAAGGTTAACAGAAAAAGAAGATCGCATGAGCATACCATCAAGGATATAAGCCTGCACAATAGTTCGTGGAAATCCTTTAAAAATAAATCCTTGTGTGTCTGGATGTAATTTAATCTCTTTTTCAAGCATTTGAATGATAATTTCATCTGGAACATTTAATCCTGTTTCGAGGTATGGCATAACTCGTTTACCTAGTTCTGTGTCGTTTTTCACTTCGTTGCGAAGTAAGTGCCCCGATGAGATATAAGCCAAATTGTATTTTTGGGCTAATAAATGACCTTGTGAGCCTTTTCCTCCACCTGGTCGTCCAATAATTACAACATTAAGTAAAGTTTTTCGAAGTTCCTCTTCAACTGAATGATTTAATCGTTCAGAAATATCCTCAATACTTCCAACACCATCAATGCTGATATATTTTTTTCGTTCTTTATAAAAATCAGCTACTGGGATAGTTTTTTCTTCGTATTCTTTTAAACGGAATGTAACCACTTCATGAGTGTCGTCGGTTCTGCCCGAAACCTTTGCTCTGCTAATTAAACGATTGTAAAGGACTTCTCTGGGAGCTTCGAGGCTAAGCATGCAAGTTAAAGAGGTGTTTAGTCGAAGCAATAAACCATCTAAAATGTATGCTTGAACAAGTGTACGTGGAAAACCGTCTAACAAAAACCCATTTGCATTTGGGTTCATTTTTATTTTGTCTTCAATAATTTGAACAATAATTTCGTCCGAAACAAGTTCGCCACGAGCGATAATGCTTTTAGCTTTTACTCCAATTTCGGTATCGTTGGCAATTTCTTGTCGAAGAATATCGCCAGTAGAAAGATGAACTAAGTTGTATCTTTCGGCAAGAAATTTGGATTGAGTGCCTTTACCAGCACCAGGAGCTCCAAAAATAGCAATGTTTAACATGTTGAATTTGTTTAATCTATTACTTGATAGATGTCTTTATAATTTCTGCCAATTTCATCGTAATCCAAGCCATATCCAACTATAAATTTATTTGGAATCCGAAGAGCTACGTAATCGATGGGTGTCGATTTGTGATATGCATCCTCTTTAAATGTCATGGTGGCAATTTTAATGCTCGATGGATTTTGAATATTCAATTGCTTGATTATCGTTTCGATTGTTAATCCAGTATCCACAATGTCTTCAACGATAATAATGTCTTTATCTTTGACGCTGTTTTTTAAACCAATTAATGTGTTCACTTCGTTTGTCGAACTCATGCCTTCGTATGAAGATACTTTGATGCAACTCACTTCGCAGTCGATTGTTAATTGTTTTAGCAAATCGCTTGCAAACATAATAGCTCCATTAAGAACTACTAGAAACAGAGGCGTTTTGCCTTTGTAATCACAACTGATTTTATTAGCAACTTCTTTAACTGCTTTTTCGATTACTTCCGACGAAATATACTTAACAAAGCGTTTGTCTTTTAAAGTAATAACTTCCATTGTTTTAAATTTTAGCAAACCTACAATTTTTTAATTTAAAAAACAAATTTTATCGTTTTTACCAATGCGGATAATTTGATGGAAAAGAATTGTTTCACATTTAGCTGCGGCGAATCTCCATGTTAATTTCACCGCTGAGGAGTTTGAAAAATTATTACACAGTTCGCCGTGGCGATCAGTTCGCTAAAGCGAAAGCACAATGTTTCACAGTGTAAATTTTACTGCAATTTACGTAAATCTAATATGGTTGTCATGCATCCGCCAGTGGTCGGAGAAACGAAGTGAAGCCCAGGCATCTAACTATTGTATTTTTCTATTGTGTTTTCAGAAATTTACTAAAGCTCGGAAAACAATTAAATTTTCGATATTTTTTTATTATTCAAAAAAAATAATTTTCTTTGTAAAAAAAAAGCATGTCCATACTATTACTTATCGCACTTTCGGTTGCACCTGGATTGGCAATTTTACTTGCTATATATTATTCCGATAAATACGAAAAAGAACCGTTTAAACTTTTGCTAACATCTTTTATGATGGGTGTTGTGGCAATAATTCCAGCTGTAGCTTTAGAGTTATTATTTGGATTTTTAGAACAACCTGAAAATGTTTTCTTTATTTTTATATATGCAGTTTGGGTAGTTGGGTTAAGCGAAGAAGGGGCGAAATACTTTTTTTTGCGTACCGTTCCATACACTCGTTCAGCATTTAACGAGCCATTTGATGGAATTGTATATGCGGTTATGATTTCGATGGGTTTTGCTACTATTGAAAATATAATGTATGTTGTTGAAGGTGGATTTGGTATTGGATTAATGCGAATGATAACAGCAGTTCCATTACATGCTGTTTGTGGAATTATAATGGGCTATTATGTGGGAATGGCGAAATTCGACAAGTTGAAATCCCGAAAATTATTAAGCACAGGTTTAATTTTAGCAATCGTAATTCATGGTTTGTACGACTTTTTCTTGTTCCAAAAAATGCATGAAGCTTATATGTTGTTTGCTTTTGTCGTTTTAATAATAGCAGTTGTTTTTAGCGTTAAAGCAATTAAAATTCAGCGAAATAAATCACCGTTTAAAAAAAGATTAAAAGAGTTATTTTAGTGGTGAAACGCTTTACTTTTTTCCGCCAAACCAAAACACAAAACCAAGCTGATAGCCCGAGTGTTCTAAATAGTTATTAACATAACTTTCTTCTTCATATAATTGTCCTTGGGCATCAAATTTTCGGACTGAATATTTTACGCTATGACGACTTTTTAATAGTGCATTGTATGATAGATTGATTCCAAATTTATTTAAAAATAAAAATTGTAAACCTGCACTATATCCTAAAAATCCCATTGAGCTGTTTCGAGCTCTGTAAGATATTTCCACAAAGCGATTGGAAAGTTCGTTGTATTTTAAATCGATTGAAGGAATTGACATAGTTCGTAATCCGGCATTACCTTCACCATATAAATTGATTGTGAATTTATCTTTTATAATTTCAAAAGGGATGTTGATTTGTGCATTTAAACAAAATTTTCCTGAATTGTAACCTCTGGATATTGAAAAGCTATCGGGTTGAGCATAACTTATAAAAGCATCTTTATCAAAATTAAAACGATTAAATTCGTAGTTAAATCCAACTCCTAAACCATAAGCAATGATGTAATTTACATCAAATCCAATTTGAAAACCGTTTTTTGCAAACAAGCCATTTTGGTTGGTGCTACTAAAGCTAGTTCCCGGTATAACCATTCCGCCATACACATCGATATTTACTTTTTTATCCAATAAATTCATGTTTGGCTGTGCAACAATACTAATCATTGCTATCGACGCTATTAAGGTAAAAATATATCTTTTCATTTCGTATAATTTGCGAATTAATAGTTTAAGTATAAATCGATGAACACATCTTGTACTGGAGGAACATTTTCTACTTGTAGATATTTTCGAGGATAAAAATTCATTTTTATATCCACTGGTGCAACAACTAGTTCATATAAAAAAGTGGCTGGTACTTCGGAACCATTATCTTTTAAAATAACAAATTTAAATATTTCATTGCTCGCAAATTGAACATTTTCGAAGAAATACCAGCCGTTTAAAAAATCGTTTGGTTTGCGAAATTTAAAAGGATAACTACCAGGTGAAATGGTTCGTGTGCGACCAACAAAATTGGCGTTATGCCAAAGTTCGACAAAAATACTGCTGTTTTTATAAGCTGAAGGTAACATTAAATTTAGCGAATCGATGAAAACTCTTGTAGGAGCGGGGCTGACAAAAATTTGTTGAGTTACTTCGTGATTGCTGCCATTGGTGCAAGTTCCACGAAGTTTTACCGTATAAGTTCCCGGACTGCTAAATACATGAATTGGTTCTTCGTTATTTCCTTCCGAACCATCGCCAAAATACCAGTAAAATTGGTTTGCCCCAGAGGAAGTGTTTTTAAATATAATTTTGTTGGGAGCAAATGTGTTGTTGTTAAAGCGGGTATATGAAAAGCCAGAAATGATTGGAATAGATGTTTGACTTAGTTCGGGCATTGCTAGTATAGCCGAGTCGGAGCCAAGCTCGTTTGAAATAACGAATTTTACGGTGTAATTTCCTGGTGTACTATAAATGTGGGTAGGGTTTTGGTCGGTTGAAGTGGTGCCATCGCCGAAATTCCAAAAATATTTAACCGTGCCTAATTTGTTGTCGGTTTGCTGATAAAATGAAACAGGGTAGGGCGGTACACAGTTTTTTATGACCGAATAGGTGGTTTTAATTTTAAGCATTGGCGGAGCTTCGTAATAAAAATCCCATCCTTTAACTGGATCTTTTTTGCATTGAGTTAAGATTCCAATAAATGTTGTTATTGCAAAAAATACAAGGACTATATGAGTGTTTTTTTTCGACATATCGCAAATTATTTTCAGTTTGTGAAGCAAAAATACATTTTTAATTTGATAAAAAACGAATTAAGCAAGTTTACTAGTTTAAATGCGATGCAGAGAGCCTGTCGAAGTAACTTCCTGACTTTGACAATGCGTCACCCTGATTGAAATAATAATTATCTATTTTTCTGATATTTTCTTCTTGTTTAATCAAAATTAATCAAGTAGGGAAATTTAGAATAATTAAACTGCTTGATTTAGTTTGATTTAACCCCAAATTAATGGTTGTTGAGATTTGTTCATTTTTACCAGCCAAAGGGTGGCACACCATCGTCTTGCCGCTCCGCCGTGGCGGATTGCCGTTGCCACCGCACGAGTTTAGAAATTTTAGTTTTTTTTAGAAGTATTAGTTTTTATAAGGTATCATCTGTTTGATTACGCTATCGCGGTGGAAAAAATAAAGGTTAAAAGTTTGGTTTTTGGTTTTTCAAATTACGACGCCGTAGGTGTCGAATATTAATAACCCCGCAAATAACGCTGTTATCGGACCTTATTGACGGACACTATCTATAAATTACTGATTTTATCCGAAGAAAAAATAGTAAGTCCTTTTGTGTTTAATTGTGCATTTTTAATCATTCTCAATGCTACTGTTTTAGCTTCAATTGCTTTGTATTTTTTGAATGAACCAAAAAACAAAAAGGATAGATACTTTGCAAGGAAACCAGAAACTTTTTCGCCAAAACGAAATTCATTTCGATTGCCTAAAAGTAAAGATGGACGAAAAATATTTAACGAATTAAGCTCGAGTTCAGTGAGTTGCTTTTCCATTGTGCCTTTCATTCGATTGTAGAAAAAAGAAGAATTTATATCTGCACCCATGGAGCTAATTACCGAAAACTGCTGTACATTCATCTCTTTAGATAGCTTTGCAATTTCAAAAGGATAATCGACGTCCACTTTTTTAAACTCGTTTTGACTTCCTGCTTTTTTAATCGTTGTTCCCAAACAACAAAATACATCATCTACTTTAAATAAATCCTTATAGGTGGATAGTTTTTCAAAATCAATAATTGTTTCTAAAAGTTTAGGATGGTTGATGTTTGTGGTTTTTCGTACGAATGTGAAAACTTTTTCATACCCATCACTATTTAACAATAGTTGAAGTAATTCGCTTCCAACCAATCCGCTGGCACCAACTAATAAGGCTGTTTTATTTCTCATATTTTGGATATTGCAAGGATTTAATATTGATTTTTGAAGAATTTATTTGAGTCGCAAAGTTTTAAACCATTATTGGTAAACCATTCAATAAACTTGGTCGTATTTGGCTTTATTTTCCGAATACCATTTTTCAAAACCATCTTCATCGCTTTAGTAAGTGCTTTTTCTTTTTTGCTTTGAGAAAAAGTTGTTTGACAGATTGTAATTAAAAAAGCGAAGGCTAAAATTCTGAATTTTGTTGTCATATTAATTATGTTTAAACAGATGCTATTTTACAAAATTAAATATTTTTTTGATTGCTCGGATTGTAAATTTGAATAAACTCTGTTTTTATTGTAATTAACGCAAAGAATTTATTACACAGTGTTTCACAAGGTAAATTTCACTGCAATTTACGCTGTCATTCCCAATGCAGTGAGGAATCTCTTACAAGCACTAAAATAAAAATTTATTATTTTTATCCGACAATAGAGAATATCAGTAGTGGTTTTTTGAAAACTTACTATTGCTATCTATCTTCAATCTATTATCCCGAAACCATTTGATAAAATTGTCCCATTTATATTCGTTTAAGTTGTACCATTTGTCAAAGTCTTCGGGGTTTCCTTTTCGTAAAAGCCAATGGTTGTATGCCTCCATGTGTCCGGCTTTTAAAACTTTGTACTGATACTCGAACAATGTGTTGGGGTATAGTTTACTGTTTCCAGTTTTCACATATAAATCTGCAAAATTCTGTCTAATTCTATCCAGCGAATTTATGTCAATTTGGTTTTCGGATAAAACAGATTGTAAAATAAGAGGTTCGTAAATGCCAGTTCCAAATGGCAGTCGTCTTTCTTCGGGACCTTTATTGTCCTTAATAGATGTTTTTGTAGATTTGCTAAAACTAACCGAAGCAGGAGAAACAGAGCTGAATCTTATTTCACTTTTGTAAGCGTCGTAAAGTAGTTTGCTAATTTCGCCAGTCCGTTTGCTGCTTCGTTCCAAATTCATAAATATTTCGCCGTAAATCATAGCCCAAACCTCTTCGTTTGAACTAAAATAAATTAGGCTAGCACGGTAATAGTTTGATGCGAATTCTGGCTCTACTTCAATCCCTTTTTCATACGAACGCATTGCTTCGCCAATGTTTTTACTCGTCCAAAAGTGGTTTCCTTTTTCGTAGTAAAGCATGCCCGACATCGGAAACTTTGAAATTCCTTCGTAATAAGTTTCTAATTCTTTGTCGTTTTGCATGGTAACTTTGTAGCTGTTGCCTAGAATTTCAAAAAGCTCTTCGGTGGACTCTTTATGCTCTTTTAGCGGTTCAAATATTTTAATGGTTTCTTTATATTCCTCTTTTAAATAGTAGGCATAGCCCAGTTCGTAGGAGTAGTTGTAGTTTTTGGGGTCGAGCGAAATCGACTCTTTTAAAAGTAAAATACCTTGGTCGTATTTTTCTTCATGTATAAAATTAATTGCTTCTTGGGCTTTAATGATTGCAAGTTCTTTTTGAATCTGTGCCGAGATTATTTGTACGGGAAAAATAAATAGAAAAAGTAAAATTATATTTGCTTTATTCATAAAATTGATAGTCCTAGTTTTTGGTTTATTATATTTCGAGCTTAGTGTTAAATTTTAATAGACATGTTTTAATAATGCATATTGCAAAATTATCACAAAAAATGACACAAGGCAGGTTTTAATTTATTTTCCAGTTTTGTTTTACGTGTACAATCAAATAATTATTTTTATATTTTATTCGATTTTTTAATATATTTGTTGAATATAATTGCAGTTGATTTGAATAAAAAGGTGCATTAAGTCACTCGAAATTGGATGTCTAGCTTTACTTTAATTTGAATGCAGGTGCATTTATAACATCGTTACCCACCATAAAAAAAAAAGCGAAAACGAACAGAAACAGAATAACGAAAATTAAAATGAGTAAAAATAACCAATAAAAAAGGAGGACAAATGCGACACAAACACAGAGTGAAAAGTAGAAAGTTGAAAGTAAAAAGTATAGGAGTGGCAACACTTTTAACTTTTATTTTTTCTCTTTCAACTGTATTTGCACAAGAAACCATCCCAGCCACAGGCGGAAACGCTTCGGGTAGCGGAGGCACGGCGAGCTATTCCGTTGGGCAGGTAGTTTACACCACCAACACTGGAGCCAACGGTTCGGTAGCACAAGGAGTGCAACAACCATTCGAGATTTCGGTAGTAACAGGAATTGAAGAAGCCAAAGGAATTAGCCTTAATTGTTCGGCTTATCCAAATCCGACAACTGATTTTTTACAGTTAAAAGTTGAAAGTGAAAAGTTAAAAGATTTGAGCTATCAACTTTATGACTTAAACGGAAGACTTTTAGAGAGCAAAAAAGTAACAGGCAACGAAACGAGCATTGTTATGAGCAATCTTGTACCTGCAACTTATTTTGTAAAAGTTACCGAAGGCAACAAAGAAGTAAAA
>JBBQWB010000054.1:0-19311 GCA_038210985.1 Bacteroidales bacterium | reverse complement strand
AATATTCGATTTTTTAGCTCCAATAATTACTTGCATAAAAGAAATATAAAATATAAAATTCCAAAATAGACTATTCTATAAAGCAAAAATAATCTAATTTTCATATAATGACTCCCATTCAGGTAAATAATTATGATTAATCAGCTACAATAAGGAAAAAATAGTAATTTTGAAAACAGTTCTATTTTAGTAAATATACAATTTGTTGAATTTCAGTTTTAAAATGAATTTATTAAATAAAAAAAAAATAGCTTGTTCTATAATTAAACATTCAAACACAATTTTTAGTTTCTTTAAAACGAAGCGATTGAGTACTAATAATTTCAATCAAATACCAATTTCCATAATTAAAAAGTTCAATCAATCTCGCTTTTTAGGTTCTCAAAAATATCTTTGTTATGCCCCTTTAAAAATGATGTATTTTGCTTTTAATGGGGAAGTTATCGCATGCTGTCATAATCGCAAAAACATCATGGGACACTATCCTGAACAAAGCATTGAAGAAATATGGAACGGCTATGAGTTCAACAAATTACGAGAATATATAAAGCACGATGATCTTTCATACGGTTGCGATGTGTGCAAATATGCACTTTTATCCGAAAATTTTGACGGAGCAAAAAATGGATTGTATGACAGATATAAAGTTCGTCCATTTCCTCAAATTATGGAATTTGAGTTAGATAATCGGTGTAATTTAGAATGTCTTATTTGCAACGACCTATTTAGTTCGGGTATCGCCGAAAACAAACATATCAACAAAACAAAATCTCCATACAACGAAAATTTTGTAGAGGAACTTATCCCCTTTATTCCGCATTTAAAAGAGGCTAAATTTTATGGGGGTGAACCATTTTTAATTCCCATTTACTACTCCATTTGGGAAAAGATGCTAGCACTAAATCCTAAAATTCAAATTGTCATTCAAACCAACGGGACTGTTTTAAATGATAAAATAAAAAAATTACTAAATAGAGGTAATTTCAATATCAATATCTCGATTGACTCGCTTATAAAAGAAAATTTTGAAAAAATTCGCAAGAATGCAATTTTCGAAAACACCATGGAAAATGTTGAATTTTTCAAGAATTATTGCCGATTAAAAGGACTCAATTTAGGAATAATTCCTACTCCAAATCGGCTAAATTGGATGGATTTACCTGCACTTGCCAACTGGGCAAGCGACATTGGTGCTAAAACATACTTTAACACACTCATAACCCCTTTAGAACTAGCTCTTTGGAATCTTCCACCAACAGATTTACAAGAAATTATTGACACTTTATCTCAGGAAGAAATCAAATCAAGCAATCAATTAGCAAAAGAAAATGCTCACCACTTTGCCGATTTTATTAAACAATTAAAAGCATGGCAATCAAACAATCAATTGTCAGATTCTAATGAAACTAAAATTAAAATTGGAATGGACGAAATAGTAGAAGTAAAACAACTGTTTTTATCCAAATTATCAAGCTCCCTTAATGAAACAAATCAAAATGAGCTAATGCCCTTTTTCAATCTCGTTTTTGCCGAGTTTGAAAAAGACACAAATCATGATTTATTTTTTGTAGCTATACGGGATATTCCTATGGAAACTATCCTTACCGAATTGTCAAAAAATAACGCAGAAGACTTAAAAAGAATTATTGGAAAAAAAATATATGAAGCCGGGAATGAATTTTCAATAATAAAGTCAAATTAACGAATACAACATGACAGCACTATCCGCTTTATTGAAAAAATTTAAACTGCGCAACAATAAACTGCACAATAATTTAATTTGTAATGCACCTTTCAATACATTATTTTTTTCAATGACGGGAGAAATTTATTTTTGTTTAAAAAACAAAGAACAATTACTTGGCAAATATCCTCAAAATTCTATTAAGGAAATTATCGAAGGAGAAACCATAACAAAACTCCGAACATCATTTTTGAAGAATAACGTTATGCCCGGTTGTGAATATTGCCAAGAACAAATTAGTATGGGAAACCATGATTCAGCATTTAATCAATATAGCAACATCTCAACTATAAAGAACAAAGTTACAATTATGGAATTTGAATTATCAAATAAATGTAACTTAGCTTGTGTAATGTGCAGTGCCAAATATTCTTCAAAAATTGAATCAGCTAAGCCAACCATAGATATCCCTTACAACGAAGCATTTTTTGAACAACTAAAACCCTACTTGCCGGATTTAGTTAAAGCAAGTTTTAGAGGAGGTGAACCCTTTCTTATTCCGATTTACTACAAAATTTGGGATTATTTGCTACAACATAATCCGAAAGTGAAAATATTTATTACTACTAACGGCACTGTTTTTTCTCCTAAAATTGAGCGATATTTACTCACCAAACAGTTTATTATTAGTCTTTCCGTTGATTCTTTTGAAAAAGAAACTTTTTCAAAAATCAGAGCCAATGGAAATTTTCAAAAATTTTCAAAAAATTTAAATCAATATATTGAACTATTAAATAAAAAAGCCATCAATCTTAGTTTTTGCACTTGTATAATGACTGAAAATTGGGCAGAAATACCAACAATTTTTAATTTCTGTCATACAAATAAAATCTCAATACATCTCAATTTCGTAGAAGGACCTAGCTCCTTATCCCTCAAATATCTTTCAAAAAACAAGTTAACTGAAATTATTGTGTTTTTTAAAGAAAATATTAAATCAAACGATTATAATACAACAATATACCAAAGCATTATTACAACACTGGAAAATTGGAAAAACAACCAAAATTTCAATGATGCGATAAAAAAACATTCCAAAATTTCTAACATGCTTGAGGTGAAAAAAATACATAAACCCAATATGATTTTACAAAAAGAAATTTTCTTTAATACGCTGCATAAACAGATTCCTGAAGAATTATTTATAAATATAAAAAAGAATCTTCTAAACAATGAAAAACACTTTCAAATAAATGAAGACATCGAATATTTTTACATATTACTAAATCATCTTCCCATGAATTTCATTACTGATTCTATTATAAATAAGAAGATTGAGGACTTTTCAGAAATAATGAAAGATTTTATCGAAATTAGCAAACAAAAATTCATTATTTATGATTAAATTATTTTTTAAAAAGTTCTTTTTAAAAAATAACACTAGAAAACAAGGTGTTAATCCACGTTGTTATGCTCCTTTCAACAACTTATTAATCGATCAGCAAGGAAATTTTAAAATATGTTGTCATAACAACACTTATATTCTTGGAAAATACCCAGAGCAAAGTATTGATGAAATATGGTTTGGAAATAAGAGAAGGACTATTACTCAGGAATTTTTGGATCAAAAAATTCCTGAGTCATGCAAGCATTGTATTGAAAAGGGGATAAATGAAAATTCTCCAGATTCTAAGATACATTATTCTAGAGAAAATAAAGTTCCAACATTTAATAATTATCCACATCAAATTGAATTTTTATTGTCAAATAAATGCAATTTAGATTGCATTATGTGTGCCAATAACATTTCCTCTTCATCCAGCAATGTTCAACCAAAGCCATCATTAAAAAACATCATTTTTGATGAACAATTTATTGAACAATTGAAACCCTACTTAAAAAAGGTCAAATATTCCGTTTTTTCTGGTGGTGAACCATTTCTTATTCCTATTTATGAAAAAATATGGGAATTTATTTACAAGAATAATCCAAAGTCTGGAATTTATATTCAAACAAATGCAAGTGTTTTAAACGAACAAATCAAGAAGAAAGTTGAAAAATACAAAATGGATATTGGTGTGTCGATTGATTCAGTCAATAAAGAATCTTACGAAAAAATAAGAAGAAATGCAAAATTTGAAAAGACATTTGAAAATTTAGATTTTTTCATAAAACATACTGAATCATTAAACAAAAAACTAACATTAATGACTACTCCTATGACCATTAATGCTTTAGAAATTCCCGAAATTGTCACATTTTGCAATTCTAGAGAAATTAATTTTTCGCTTAGCATCTTGGAATGGCCTACTAATCTTGCCATTTGGTCACTCTCTTCGATTGAAATTAATAAGATAATAGAAAAATATATAAAGTTCGAAATTCCTAGCAATGAAACAAATCCTGTAGTTTTAAAAAACGATGAATCGTTTTATTATTTTAAAGAATTAGTAGAAGAATATGCTAATCAAAAAAAATATTTTGAAAAAAATCAATTTACCATTGAGAAAAATATTTTGGAATTATGCAAAAAAAATGCTTCAAATTTTCATGATGATATGAAAGATACCATTGAAAAAATGAATATATCTTCTGATTTAAAAAAGAAGACATTGGAAAGGTCAGAATTACTTATAAATAAATTTTCTGAACTCTTTTCGGCAAAATTCAGTAATCCTTATTTCTTTTATGCTTTTTTTATTAAAACTCCCAAATTAGTATTTATTGAACATCTACTTAAATTTGATGACCAAATACTAGAAAAGATACTCCATGAAAAGTTAAATGAATTAGCCTACCTTTTGCAAACCAAATCGTATAACAGAATTATTGATTTTGAAAGCTATGAATAAATTTTTCTCCAAATTTAAGCAACTGGCGTTATCGGTTATAAAAACATATCGGAAACAAGTCATTACTCCTATTCCAATGCAAAATGATTCGCTTCAAAAATTAAACATTGAATATAACCAACAGCGTTTTTATGGATCCCAAAAATACTTTTGTTACGCTCCATTTGGAAGTTTATTTATTAGTTATAGTGGAAAAGTTGCCCCTTGTTATGCTTGTAAAATAAACGAATCAATGGAGCATAAAAGCATCGAAGAAATATGGAAGGGTCCCACTTTTCAATCTTTGCGTGATGATATTTCAAAAGGAATTATTTCCGAAGCATGTTCATTCTGCCGCAATCATTTTATGTCCAAAGATTATGGCAGTATTTTAGCCAACAAATATGATCATTATTTAATGTCAACTTCTGGCAAGCCTATAATCGCCGAATTAGAACTTTCGAATCAATGCAATTTAGAATGCATCATGTGTTCGGGCACTCTATCCTCTTCCATTCGTAAAAACAGAGAACATCTGCCAGCCGTTTTAAATAATATTCCAGATACTTTTTTAGCACAATTCGAATCTATTCTCAAAAATCTAAGGTCATTAGAACTCACTGGAGGAGATCCGCTTTTAATAGATTTATATTACGAATTATTAAATCGTGCCGAAACAATTAATCCTAAATTAAACGTGTTGATTACCACAAATGCCAACACCTTTACAAAGCAAACGGAAACCCTTTTACGCAAAAAATTAAAATTGAGTTTTAATGTCAGTATAGATTCTTTAAACAATGAAACCTACTCAAAAATTCGATGTAATGGAACCTTAAAAACGGCACTAAAAAATATAGATCAATTTAAAAAATACACTCAGGAAAACCACACTTCCCTTGGCTTTTTAGTTTGCCCGCTAAAACACAATTGGAAAGAATTGCCTGATTTTGTAAATTTTGCCAACAAACATGGTGCAAGCCTGAGTTATCATGTGGTTTTTAAACCCGCTGAACACGCTCTATGGTCCTTTCCTTCAATTAAATTAAAAGAAATTCTAAAACATCTCAATTCATTTCACTTTACCAGTGATAACTTTAACGGAAATATCAATGTACGAAGTTATAACTCCATGGTTCACCTTGTTGAATCATGGCATAAAAAAGCGATTATTCGAGAACAAAGACATGTGGAAACTCTGCTAAAAATTGAAACGGACATTAAATCTGCTAAAAACACTTTAGTAGAAAATTTAAAAAACGCATCAATCATTGAAAAGATAGAATCTTCAATTTCTCAAACAAAAATAACCGAGCATCCAGGTTTAATATACATTGCATTATCAAACAAACACGAAAAAGACCTCGTTGATGGCATCAATACACTATCCGATGAAGAATTGATTGAAAAACTAAAACTTTATTACAGTGAAATCTATTCTTCCTATTTTTACACATTAAAATATAGCGATAACGATAAATATCAAAACAACTTATTGCCATGATAAAAACTGCATTCGTATATGTTGTATGTGGCGACAATGATTACATCGAAATCCTCAATGTTTCATTGCAATATTTAAAAAAATTCAGCAAATCAGAAATAATTGTCATAACTGACAGTTCAAGAAATAATATTGCAATTAATAACGATGTCATTATCGATATTAAAACAGATGAAAAATTTAACCATCACCAAGCATCAATTTACTTAAAAACCTCCATTCATCGATATTTAAACCTCAACGAATATTTATATTGCTATATTGACACTGATGTTTTAGCTATTTCGGAAGATATAGATTTGATTTTTAAAGAAAAATTTGATGTTATTGGTTTCTGTGCCGACAATATTAGTATAGATTACTTTAGCCCCTACGCAATAAATTGTAATTGTATTGATATTTACCGCAAACAAAAAAAACAACTAGAGCAAATCATTCATGACTATTGGGCAATTCACAAACAATGGAAAAAAGAAACAAATACTCCTGAAGGAAAAAAACTCGAACAAAGATTAAGCGACATAAAAAAATACAAACTCAAAAATATTCTGTCACTTTTAAGTTTCACTCTTCAAAACGCAAATCCATTCTCAGCTAAAATTGAAATTGGGAAATACACTCAAAATAAAAAAAATAGAGCTTGGTATAACTCAAAAGGCGAAAAAATACTTTATCCTATTGATAAATACGAAACTTATATAAGTCGGCAAACAGGTTATACATATCAAACCGAAGAAAACTATTGGTCATTTTCGGATTCAAAATTTGATGTAACAAAACCCAGATGCACACATTTACATGAAGCCATCACCAATTCATTTTCAATAGAAATAAATCCCGAAAATTGGCAACATCCCAATGGCGGAGTTTTTTTATTTAATAAATCTTCTGTTGATTTTTTGGAACATTGGCATCATATTACTTTAGAAGTTTTTGACAAACCTAATTGGAAGACCAGAGATCAAGGAACATTGGCAACCACATTTTGGAAGTTTAATTTACAACAAAACAAATTATTGCCCGAAAAATACAATTATATAATTGATTACTTTTGTGATGATATTAGATATGATAAAGAACTAGGGTTTTCGAAAAATGATTTCAAAACATCAGTACATCCTAAAATGGTTCATATTTTTCATCGTTTTGGAGATGCAAACTGGAATATTTGGAATGCAATAGAAACCTTTAATGAACAATAAGATGAAAGCAAATATTGAAAATATAATCATTAAGAGCATTCAATTAACCAATAAAATCCGAAGTCCCTTTTATATAACACATAAAAAGGAAAACAAGCACGCTCTTGAAATAGAACTCCATTCGACATACAACAAAAAACGACCTTTCGGTCCATTACCAAAACTTTGTTATGCACCCTGGAATAATATTTTTTTCAATACTCATGGAAAAGCAATAGTATGTTGTAAGAACACTAAAATTATTTTAGGAACATATCCTGAAAATAGCATACATGATATTTGGTTTGGAGAAAAAATTCAATTATTGCGAGAAAAAATATCACAAAATGATTTAACCTTAGGTTGTTATAAATGCCATGAAGCTATCAAACAAGGGAATATCAGATCAATGACTTCCATTTATTACGATAAATACGGTATGATGTTTCCGAAGAAATATCCTCGAGTAATGGAATTCGAATTGAGCAATCGGTGCAATCTTGAATGTATAATGTGTTCCGAACGGGTTTCCTCTTCAATAGCTAAACAAAAAAACATGGCAAGCCCACTAATTCAACCTTACGATTCAAAATTTGTGGAGCAATTGGATGAATTTATTCCCCATTTGCATGAAGCAAAGTTTTTTGGAGGAGAACCCTTTCTCATTGATATTTATTATGAAATTTGGGATAAAATATTTCAACAAAACCGCCAGATAAAAATATTAGCCCAAACCAATGCCACTGTTTTAACCGAAAGAGTGAAAAAAATTATAAAAAGAGGAAATTTTTCAGCAAGCGTATCTCTCGATTCGATTGATAAAAATAATTACGAATTAATCCGCAAAAATGCAGATTTCGATAAAACAATGCATAATATTGAATGGTTTGGCAAAAACACACAAAATTTGGGAATTGTCGCTACGCCATTTAGACAAAACTGGAAAGACATTCCTGACATTGTTCATTATTGTAATAAAAACGGGTATAGTTTGTATTATAGCCCCGTATTTCATCCCAAAGAATTAGCTCTTTGGAGCTGGACCAAAGAAGCTTTAGATGAAATTATTAATTATTACTCTACTATATATCTTCCTAACAAAACCACAATTCAAAAACATAACTCAAATACATTTAACGAACTTCTTTTAGCGGTAAAACATTGGCGAATTCAAAAAGAAGTTGCAACTAACTTCAATAAAAACTACTCTGATTTTATATCAGAACAAGAAAAAAGCATAGATGTAATTCCAAAAACAATAATTGAAAACAATAAGATAAATGATGCAAAAAAAGATTTTTTCGATAAACTTGCTCAGCTTAACACTGAAATTGACTTTCGGAAAAAGATAGATTCTATTATCCAAAAAATAAATACCGATTTTTCAAATCTACCTACTGATGCCATTTTTTTATTACTTCTAAATTCTGAAACAAAATCCATAATAGATGCATTATCTTATTGGACAGATGATCAACTTATTGAAAAGTTAACCCTTTTATATCAAAAAGCAAATGAACAGTATCAATACCTCTAATTTGCATCCCGTTCACGCCCTTTGGATTGGCTCTCAGCTCTCTCCTATCGAGTTGCTTTGTATCCATTCGTTTTTGGAGCAAGGGCATGAGTTTCATTTGTGGGTATATGAAAAGATACAAACTTCATTGCCGGATAAAGTAATTTTGGAAAATGCTTCAAAAATCATCCCCAAAGAAGAAGTTTTTTGCTATCAAAACACCAATCAATTTGGCCATGGGAAAGGCAGTTATGCCGGATTTTCGGATATTTTTAGATATAAATTGCTTTATGATCAAGGAGGTTGGTGGACCGACATGGATGTGGTTTGTTTAAA
This sequence comes from Bacteroidales bacterium, assembly GCA_038210985.1. Classification (GTDB taxonomy): domain Bacteria; phylum Bacteroidota; class Bacteroidia; order Bacteroidales; family WCHB1-69; genus JAQUGA01. The sequence continues at coordinate 10,259 of JBBQWB010000054.1, read as the reverse complement.
ACCATTGAGTTTTGAAGAAGAGTATGTATTTAGAACCCATCACGACTTCCCTGTGGTAGGGAATATTATGAAATGTCCAAAAGGCAGCCAACTGATGCACGATTGCTATGAGGAAGCAAAAACAGCTGTAGATGCATACAATAAAGACTGGAACAAACCCATCGAAATTTTGAACCAAAATATTGAAAAATTTCATTTGCAAAAATTTATAAAAGAGATTAGCAATCCTGATAGCTGGCTTTATGTAAGAAAATTATTATACAAGAATCTGAAGATAAAGCCGGAATGGTTTGTAATCCATCTTTTAAACGAAGAATGGCGGAGGAATAAAATTGACAAAAATGCAATTCCAGCGAACAGTTTTTTAGGAAAGAAATTATCTTCGTATGGTTTATTAAAAAAATCATCTATCGCATTGCAAACAAAGAATGTTTTACGAATAATTTTTCCGACAAATATTCTTACAAGAGTTTTTCAAAAAATAAATAAATAGTGTTTGTAAAAAAACACAGAGTTTTCATGCCGGCAGTAAATAAGACCATTGTGTAATAATAAAACAGATTGTTTTGCAATTACACAATGGCTCCTTTAGGCAAAGAGTTTAATCATCACCCTCCACATTTTTATTTTCCAAACCTAAGCGTTCAAAGAATTTCTTTTTGTTTTTCTCTAAACCAACTTTATATTCAAATCTAGGTTTTCCTTCACCAGCTGGGATGGAACGTTTTTTTGCTTCGATTAGTAGAACTTTTTTATTAAACTCTAAATCGTATGAAAACACTTGCATTACGTTATTTCGGTACCAAAAGTGGAACCAAGTATCATCAATGTTTAAATAAATATTTAGTTCATCGGCATTTTTCTTTTTTTGAATTTCGATTACCCCTGGAACAAACCTATTAATTTGGTGTTTTCCCATCATAGCAATTCCTATATCCCCAATAGAAACAAAGGATTGCGTGGCAGGATTCCATTTTAATTGAATATCGGAGAAGAAAAATGTATGCACTAATTTTGGAGGTATTTTTTTAAACTCCGATTTTGATATTAGTTCATCAATCGCTTTGTTGCCTTCTTCGTTTCCCATTAATTGAATAATTGTGCGATGATATTTATCATTTTCGAAAATATCAATAGCTTCGAGATTTGGCGAGCCAACAATGTAGTCGGCAACATATTTCAACAACGCATCGTCAAAGAAAAAGTCGAGAGTAGCAGAAATATTAATGGATGCGGAATCGACGAGCATAAAACTTTCAATTTGTCCATAAGTAAGCATTTCCATACGGCCCAAACGAGCACCAATATCAATTAAACCTTCGCCTTTTGTAGTACATAGTTTTTTATTTAAAATTAAGATATTCCCTGGCAAGGTTGTATCGGCTAATTTTTCGGGTGAAGCAATTACATACGATTCTGTTTCGTTAAAATAGGTCAAAAAACCATATGCAGAAACTATTTCAGCATCGGTTATTCGCTCTTTGGAAGTTGCAAAAGCGGTATATAATTTTCCATCCGAAGAGGCAACTACAGAGTTTGCCACCTTTCGACCGTTCACATCTCTGCTTTCTTTTGTTGCAGGAATCATAATCTCCTTTGGATTAATATCTGATTTAAATACTAATGGAGCTCTGGTGATAGTATCGCAACCATGATTTATGATAGCAGCTCCTGTAAAGAATATAAATTGATTTTCAGCTGTTAATTTTATATCGCCATAAAATCCAAAATGTGGACTAAGTGTAAATTTAGAGTCAACAGGAATTTTACCTAGAGCAACCGATTTTGAATTTTTATCGACAAAAATGGTATCCAGTGTAATTATTTGTTTTGCCTCAAGTTCGTCAATATAATTTATTTTCCCTTTACCAGTGTACCATTTTCGTGAACCAATTGAAGCATAAGCATCAAACACTTCATGATACTGCGTTAATGTATTGGTTAAAATTCTAGCATTTTCGAACGACTGCATTTCAGCATTTTTAAAAATCTTTACCTTTCCATCTTTTGGAATTACAATAGCATCTGCTACTTCGATATATTTAACTCCATCCGCTTCTATCACATACGTTTTTAAACTATAAACAGCACTTTTAGCACAGAAAAATAGAGAATCCTGACTAGGATGAGTCGAAATTAACTCATTGCCTTTAGATATCATTTTATATAATTCTCTGGATGGAGTGGAATTAATGTCCACATCTTTAAATGGATCATCATATAAAATTACAATTTCCTCTTCGTCCATTTTCCAATCGAATGTTTTGCAATTGGTTTTATATAAATTAATTGGGAATTCAACCAAAGAAGCGTTTCCGTTGGATGTAAAATGACCTTTCCTTTGTTTTAAATCGATGTGTCCATTTTGATTGGAAGTTTTAAAAGCTAAATCGTCAAAATCCTTTGATTTTAAATTGAAATTTAAAGTATCCGACAAAATTTCATGATGTTTAAATGTATATTTTTTTGAAAATATTTGAGCTTTTTCAAAATTTATTTCACCAGCTGCCAAAGCACCTGTTGGTGTAACTTCAACATTTCCATTCAAATCGGCTTCATTAAAAATACGCAAAGGTTTTTGTCCGCTATGAACCAACATTCTTTCATTATAAGGTTCCCAATGCATAAAAACTTTATCGCCAACAATCGAAGGATATTCGGTGCCTTTATCCTGTTCTTTTACTAGATAAGTATCTAATATTGCATTTGCCGAATCGGGAAAGAAGTATGAATCGTTGGTTTCGCCAAATGAATTTAGATAATCTATTTTCCCAAAGCACCTTAATCCATTATTACTTAAGTCGATAGTGTTAGTAAATTTTCCTTTACCATCATAAACTTGCATTCCGGATGGACCTGTTTGATGAACAAATCCAAGCGAAAAATCACTGCGGACTTTTAAAGGTCTTCGTATATCTTCAAATATTCCAGCCGAGACTAAATATCCATTAAATTCAATCGAATCGGTTTCAAAGTCATCCAATCGCTCTAATTTAAAAGGTAAAACTTTGAAATAGAATTTATCCCGTTTGTAAACTCCTTTAAAAATTTCGGGTTTATCATAGTAAACGCCACCTGTACTTGTGCTTGTGTAAATTGGATATTTAGGGGAGTATTTGGTGCTTGATTTATTATTTGGTTCATCAATTTCGATATACCCTTTAATGTCTTGAATTGAATTTTTAACTAAAACCAAAGGATATTCGCCCATATAGTTGGCTTGTTGTGATTTATCTTCAACATAAAACATTAAGGAATCGATGATATTCATATCAATTTTAAAATGCTCGTAATTAAATCGGCATTGAGAAGCATTAAAATCGAACAATCCGGCACGAACTAAACCACCAAATTCAAAGTCGCGATTTTTTTTCAAAATAATCTCTTCGCCACGAGGGTAAACCGAAACATATTGAGAATCGCTCAGAAATATTTCTTTCACTCCATAAATATGAAGGTCGAAATTCATTAGATTAAGTTTAGCATTGTTTTTCGAATTAGTAAGTGATTGAAATTGAATAATATCATAATCCTGTTTTTTGGAATTAGCCAATAAAAAACTCCTCATCTTTGGACGCATGTACACTAGTTCCTTTTGAGTAACATAATCCACAAATCCTAAAATTGCCATTTCCATCAAAAACGATCTAACATCTGCGGGGTCGTATCCAAAATGTTTTACAATTTCGTTAAAAGTTGCAACGTTTGATTTTTTAGTTACATAAAGATTATATAATGTAATAATCGGGTTTTTGTTATGCATTTGCTGTACTTGTTTTAACCGATTTTCATCGAAGAAATCGTACGATTCAAAAACTGCCATCCTTGCTTGACCAGGACCTTGAATCATTTTGAATTCCATTAAATCCTCATCTGTTTTCCAATATATAGCCTCAAAATACATATCCACATTATGAAAGGTATTAAAAAAAGGAGCTTGTGAAATACCATCTTTTGTTCGGTAAATAACTAGTTCTTTTTTTTCGTCGTTATACTTCATTTCTACAGCCGAATGATAAATTGTATCCTTATCCAAAAAAATATATGCTCTACACATGCTCGAATTAACGCCGGTTTTTTTAAGGGTAATATTATCGGCAGCAATAACTACAAAATCTTTTTTATCGCGTTTAAAAATTAAAAATGCAGGATTATCGGCATCGCCGGCACCAACAAAACGGGCACCTTTCATTTCAATTCCACCTTCAAAATCGACATTTTCAAAATAATTAGTTAGCCTAACACGTTTATCATACGATTTAAACCTTGGATATGTAACTCTATCTTCATCGCTAACAAGGGTGGCTTTATCCTCGAACCAACCCAATAAAGGTTTTGCAAATAAATCATCGTTATGATATATCACAGAATCGGCAGAATAGGATGTTTTTTTGGTGTCGATGCGAACATTTTTTAAAGTTACGTAAACTTTATTCGCATCAAATCCTGCCCTTGCCCAATTAACCGTACCCGATTTGGTTACAATTTCTTTATTTAAAGGATAATAGTACGCTTTTGTTTTAAAAATCACCACACTATCTTTAGCTCCACGTCCAATAATATCTGTCTCTCCAAGGTTCACTCGAGGTTCTTTATCAAATTCATAACTAAATAGTTGCCCTGAAGAAAACCATTCAATTTGAGTGTTTTGTGATAAAATTCCTTGCGACATTAACATTCGTGAATTATCTAAAAATTCTTCAAATTTTGTAGGTTTGGTATCCATTACATATCGAACACTTTTTACCCAAGCTAAATAACTTTCGTCTTCTTGCTTACATTTTGTAGCTGCCATAAAAGCAAAAGTAAACGCTTCAAATTGAACAAATTGACGCATTTTACTCTCTACCATGTAATTAATTACCGAAACATAGTCTTCCTTTTGCTCGTCGTAAATATCTACCGAATTCCAATATGGTTCAAATACTTTAACCAATGCATCAGATCGTGTTTTTAAATCCTTGCTTAAACCATTGCAATAATTTTTTACATCGACAACGGTTTGAGTGAAGTCCTCGTTAAATGCTTTTAAAGTTTGAGCTTTTGCAAAAACTACAAAGAGCATAAAACCAAAAAAAAGAATAAAAAAACAAAATGTATTTTTCATAGCATTCTATATTCGGTTGATTTTTAATTGTTTAATTGAAAATAATTTTTTTTACGGATATCTGAATTTGGGTTAATAGCAGTTACGGTTTTGCTTCTCGACTATTTTCGAAGACCGAAACTCGTTGGGACATCGAGCATAGTCGAGATGAACATCGAAAGAAGAAATCAACTACTTCCAAAATTTGAAAACAGAGACCATTATTAACTTCAATTAAAAACAAATTATCGTTCATAAATTATACCTTACCAAACTCAGCGGCAGTCCATTTATTACTTTCCTCAAATCGATTTAAGTTAAGTCCTAATAAATTTGCCTTTTTAATAATCATTTCAAAATCTTCGCCTGCATAAAATCCACTAAAAAGAATTAATCCTTTTGGTTTAAGTTTATTTACATATAACTCCATATCTCTCAGTAAAATATTACGATTAATATTTGCCAAAATAACATCAAAATTTATATCGGGGATATTGTTTGCATCGCCTAAAACGACTTTGCAATTGGGAGTATTGTTACGTTCGGCATTTTCGATATTATTAGAATAAGCCCACTCATCGTTGTCAATTGCAATACACTCGTCCGCTCCCATTTTTAAAGACAAAATTGCTAAAACGCCAGTTCCAGAACCCATATCCAGAACTTTTTTGCCGTTAAAATCCATCGTAAGCATCAATCGAATAATCGAACTAGTAGTTTCGTGATGGGCAGTACCAAACGACATTTTAGGCTCGATTATCAAGTCGAATTTTACGTCAGGTATTGCTTCGTGAAAAGGAGCACGAACCACACAAAGGTTGTCAATGTTTACAAACGGATAGTTTTTTTCCCATTCTGCATTCCAATTTATACTTTCGATTGACTTGGCTTCGCATTTCAAGGTAAAATTAGAGAATGGATGATTCAGGATGTTTAACAGCAATTCATCTGAATACAAATTGGAAGGAATGTAGGCTAAAAAGCCCGTTTCGTTTTCAACAAAACTTTCAAATCCAAATTCAGAAATCCAAGCAATAAAAATATCATTTCCTTCTGAAATTGGCGACACCTTGCAATTTAGTTCAATATAATCCATAAATTATGAGTTTGCGGTTACAGCTTCGGCAATTTCTACAATTTTCAAAAACTCATCTGCTTTTAACGAAGCACCCCCAATTAATCCACCATCTACATCGGGTTGAGAAAATAACTCGTATGCATTGGACGAATTGCAACTTCCTCCGTATAGAATAAAACACTCATCTGCAATTAAATTGTCATATTTGTCTTGGATTAATTTTCGGATATATGCATGCATTTCTTGGGCTTGTGCTGTAGTTGCAGTAACGCCAGTTCCAATAGCCCAAACAGGTTCGTAGGCAAAAGTGATTTTTTCAAAATCGTCTTTATCCAATTTAAAAGCAGTATTTTCGAGTTGCGATTTTACTATTTCAAAATGATGTCCTTTATTTCTTTCTTCGAGTAATTCGCCAATACAAAAAATCGGCATTATATCGTATTTTGAAGCTAATTTTAGTTTTTTCAAAAGTGTTTCATCTGTTTCATGAAAGTGTTTTCTGCGTTCGGAGTGACCAATAATACAAAAACGAACTCCTAATGAGTTTAACATTCCAGCGGAAATTTCGCCCGTATAAGCACCGTCTTCAAACTGACTCATATTTTGGGCACCAATAAAAACATTAGATTCCTGCTCTATATCGGTAGCCATTTCGAGATATAAAAAAGGAGGACATACAATAACTTCCACTTTTGCAGATTTATCTTCAAGATTATCAGCTATTTCAACTATTAAATCTTCTGCTTCAGAAAAATGAACATTCATCTTCCAATTTCCGGCAACAATCATGTTTTTCATATTTTCAATTTTTAAGTGTATTTTCGTTAAGTTTTATAGATTTGGTAATTATAAAGAGATTAAGATAATCTGATTTTTGGGTCGAGATATCCATAAATAATATCTACAAAAATATTAATAATTACTAGAATAATGGATATAAATAACAAAGTTCCCATTAGAACAGGAAAATCGTATTTTTCGAGGGCGTTTACAATAACAATACCTAGTCCTTTCCAGTCAAAAATGTATTCCACAAATACGGCTCCTGCCATTAATGCAGCCAACCATCCTGAAATTGCTGTAACAACAGGATTTAAGGAGTTTTTTATAACATGAAAAAAAATCACTTTAAAACGAATTAAGCCTTTTGCTTTTGCAGTGCGAACATAATCTTGCGACAAAACTTCAAGAACGGAACTCCTTGTTAACTCAACTACAACAGCTAGTGGACGGATTCCGAGAGTGATAGCAGGAAGAATTAGATTTTTTAAATCAAGAAATTCGGTTTCTCCAAAATTATCCACACTATACATGCTTCCAATCATATTTAATCCAGTAAAATCATTCAGCAAATAGGCAAAAATCCAAGCAATTACAATGGCTGCAAAAAAAGATGGCAGCGACATTCCTAAAACCGAAACAATCAAGGATATTTTATCAAACCAAGTATCTTTATATAAAGCACAAAAAACACCCAAGGTAATACCGACAATTATAGCGATGAAAATTGCCACAGAAGCAAGTAATGCGGTTTGCGGAAAAGCTTCGGACAAAATGCTGTTTACACTGCGTTTACTTTGATAAGACCTACGAAGATAAGGAGTTTTTAGAACAACAGTTTTGGAGCCGAAACTTAAAATTTGTGTAGAATTTGAGTATTTACTTAAGTCGTAAACCCAAAAACTATCGCTATTTGTTGAATGAATGGATACGGGAGACAAATCGTTTAAGTACGAAAAATACTGGGTAGTAAGAGATTTATCCAGTCCTAATTCTTTTTTAATAGCATCCACAGATGCCATATCGCTTCGTTGACCGAGCAACATTTTTGTTGGATCACCAGGTAAAATATTAAATAAAAAAAACACTACGGTAATTACTCCTAGAATAACTAAAAATCCATAAAACAGTCGTCTTGAAATGTATTTTAGCACAATATTATTTGTTCGAGAGTAATTATTTTTATTGATTATTTGGAATTATTGTCTGCTTTCCATTTAACTAATTTATCATCGTATCTTTTAATATTTGATTTGAATTCAGAATATGTTGGAAAACGACGATAAGGCCATTTATCGACCACATAGCCATCTTTTAGCAACAACAATCCAGGATTAGACCGAATAATTGTTTTCAAAGCTACGGGGTCGGCATTGTAGATATCAAAAACAGGTTTAATTTCTTTTATAAGCTCATTTACCTCCTTGGGAGACGAACCAGTAATAAAAGAGAATGAAACATTATCGGCAGCACATCCTTTTGCAAAGCTATTCATCAAATGGAAAGAGCCACGATTAGATTTACTTAAATCGTAGGATATCAATAAAAAATGATATTGAGGATTTGTTATTAACTGATCGGTATAATTATTTCCTTCGTTATCGGCTATTACAAAATCGTGAACTGGAGCTTCCTTATATGGTTCAATAATCACTTTTCGTTGTTCCACAAATTCAATTTGAGCCATTCTTGCTTCATCTTCCCAAGGTAAAGTTTTGGAAGTATATTCTTCGGTTTTACCCGTTACTTTGTTTTTGTAAACTAAGAAAATATCTGATTTTTCCGCTTTAGGAACAACCAAGTCCGAAATATGGTTTCCTATTTTCCAAGGACGAAAATCAATAATAGCATCATACATTACTGCATACGTTTGAATTCCCAAACCAATACAAACTCCAACTACTACAATTGTATTTTTTATCCAATTTGGAATCATTCGTTCCCAATACCTGAATCGATAGGAAAAAACAATTATTGCCATGGATAAAAAAATCAAATTTTTATAAAATGTTTGCCAGTTCGTCAAAATCCATGCATCGCCAAAACAGCCACAATCGTGAACTGGATTTTTTATGGCCAAATATAGAGTTAGCGGAGTAAAAAACACCATAAATAACAAAGCTCCCCACGAAAAAAGTTTAACACGAACTCCAAAAATAAGAACAAACCCAATTAAGAATTCGGCTAAATTAACTAAAATGGCAAAAAACAGAGTTGCTGGAATCATCCAATCTAAGCCAAAGGCACTCAGATAATCGGTCATTTTATACTGAAAGCCCAAAGGGTCAACAGATTTTACAAACCCTGAAAAAACGAACACTAAGCCAATAAAAACACGAGCTACAACTGCTGCAACCCTTCGGTGCTTAGGTTTAAAAATGTACAAAAAAGCTATTGACAAACCAATGGTTGCCATTACAATTAAAATAATAATATTTGAATCCATAGTAAAATTAATTATTAGATGTTAATTTAATTAATGCAAAAACAGCATAGTTAATCATGTCGCTATAATTTGCTTCCAGTCCTTCTGAAACTATTGTTTTTCCTAAATTGTCTTCAATTTGCTTAACCCTCAAAATTTTCATTAAAATGATATCCGTTAGCGAGCTTACTCTCATATTTCGCCAAGCTTCATCGTAATCGTGGTTTTTATTCTCCATTAATTGCTTACACAAACTAAAATGACGAACAAAGTGAGATGTAACTTCCTGACTATTCATTTCGCCATTTTCGGTATCTGCAACACCAAGCTCTAGTTGAATTAATGCCATTAAAGAATAATTAATAATGCCAATAAATTCGGGAATAATTCCTTCTTCGACCTTTGAAAATCCTTTTTCTTGAATACTTCTAACCCGCTGTGCTTTGATATAAATTTGATCGGTTAGCGAAGAAGTTCGTAAAATTCGCCATGCCGTGCCATAATCCTTCATTTTGCTTTCAAAAGTTGACTTACACATGTCGATAATTTGGGAGTATTCGATAGAAGTATTTGACATAATTTCTGTTGCAGTTTAAATTTTGGATAAAGTTATAAAAAAACTATTACATGGTTTAAATGATATTACTAAAATTTCTAAAAAATCACTTTTCTGAACCAAAAATATTAATCCAAATCGGACCTTCACATCACATATTCAATTACCTGCATAGAAAGAGAAACAGTTTCCTTTTTCTACAAATATTTATCATTTCGAATCACACAATTGGCTGAGGAAAATTAACACCCTCAAATTTTAGGTTTTACTAGCTTTTCTTATTGCCAGCGGATGAGTGACAAAAGCTTGTCGTTTACCCCGTCGATTTGTAATT
>JBBQWB010000053.1:0-19403 GCA_038210985.1 Bacteroidales bacterium | reverse complement strand
GTAAATAAATTTGTAAATACAAATTTCAACAACCACTAAATCGGGGTTAAATCAAACTAAATCAAGCAGTTTTGTTTATTATTTTTTCTACTTGATTAATTTTGATTAAACAAGAAAAAAAGTATCAGAAAATAGGTAATTATTTTTTCAATCAGGGTGACGAATTGTCGAAGTCAGGAGAAATCAAACTTTAGATATATATAATTAAAAGGCTAGCAAATATGTTAGCCTTTTTTAATTTATCTTTGCAAAATGTCAAAAATGCACAAAAACCAAAAAGATGTTCTAATAAAACTGAACATCGAAAAATTAAATCCGATGCAGGAAGAGGCTATTTTAGCCATTCATTCTAAACCAGAAATAATATTACTTTCGCCAACAGGGACTGGGAAAACACTTGCTTTTCTTTTACCAATAATTCACGAATTAGATGTCAATTGCACGGAAGTTCAAGCATTAATTATTGTTCCTTCTCGTGAGTTAGCAATTCAAATAGAGCAAGTTATCCGCCAAATGGGAACAGGATATAAAGCCAATGCAGTATACGGTGGACGTGCCGGATTTCAGGATAAAACAGACTTAAAGCATCGACCAGCAGTTTTAGTTGGCACACCTGGAAGAATTGCCGACATTTTGCGAAAAAACGGAATATCAAGCGAATACATTCAGACGCTGGTTCTTGATGAATTTGACAAATCGCTCGAAATTGGTTTTGAAAACGAAATGAATGAAATTGTAAAATTACTTCCTAATATTAAAAAGAAAATTTTGACTTCTGCCACAAATTCGGTTGACATTCCAGAATTTGTTAGATTAAAAAGTCCATTTTACATTGATTATTTAGATGAACGACTTACGCAACTTAGCGTTAAATTAATACTCTCGCCAACAAAAGACAAACTAGAAACGCTAGTTAACACAATTTGCCATTTAGGAAATCAATCGGGAATTGTTTTTTGTAATTTCAAAGATACCATTCAATATGTAAGCGACTATTTAACCGAAAATAAAATTCCTCATGGCTGTTTTTATGGAGGGATGGAGCAAATAGATCGAGAACGAGCACTAATTAAATTTCGTAATGGAACCTATCCGCTTTTAATTGCCACCGATTTGGCTGCACGAGGAATTGATGTTCCTGAAATTAAATATATCATTCATTATCAGTTACCAAATCGGGAACATGAATTTGTACATCGAAATGGACGAACTGCTCGAATGAAAAAAGATGGAACTGCTTATGTTATAAAATGGGAAAAAGATAATATTCCTGATTTTATTGAAAATCCAGAAATTGAAGAAATTAAAGTTGCTCCCCTACCAGCAACTTCACAATGGGAAACGCTTTATATTTCGGGTGGTAGACGAGATAAAATTTCGAAAAGCGATATCGCTGGATTATTTCTAAAACAAGGAAAATTAAAACCCGAAGAACTTGGAGTTATCGAAATTAAGCAAGACTGCTCCTACGTTTCGGTAATAGCAGCCAAAGTAAATAAATCAATAGAAGCTACGAATGACACGAAACTTAAAACAAAAAAAGTGCGAGTTAGTATGATTTAATTGTACTAATAAATTATTCGCCAAACAATTCAGGCAACATTTCTTCAATTTTACTAATTGGGATTACTTTTATCCCATTTAAAGAATTACCAATTCCCTTCATATTATATTTGGAAATAAAAATTCGATGATATCCTAATTTTTGAGCTTCTGCAATTCGTTGTTCAACTTTTGCAACTGGCCTAATTTCGCCCGAAAGTCCAACTTCGGCAGCAAAACAGCAATTTGGACTAATGGCAATGTCTTCGTTTGACGAAAGTATAGACGCCACAATTGCCAAATCAATAGCTGGATCATCTACTTTTATTCCACCGGTGATGTTCAAAAAAACATCTTTTGCTCCCAATCGAAATCCACATCTTTTTTCAAGAACAGCCAAAAGCATATTTAAACGTCGCGGATCAAATCCAGTTGTAGAGCGTTGTGGTGTTCCGTATACTGCTGGGCTTACCAATGCCTGCGTTTCAATCATTAAAGTTCGCACACCTTCCAAATTGGCAGCAATAGCAACACCCGAAGTGCTTTCGTCGCGATGCGAAATAAGAATTTCGGATGGATTACTTACTTCACGCAAACCATACGATTCCATTTCGTAAATACCAATTTCGGCAGTGGAGCCAAAACGATTTTTAATGGAACGTAAAATTCGATAACCATGATTTCTGTCTCCTTCAAACTGAAGGACTACATCAACCATATGTTCTAAAATTTTAGGTCCCGCAATACTGCCATCTTTAGTAATATGTCCGATAATAATAACTGGAATATTTTTTTGTTTTGCAAAACGATGCAGTTCAGCCGCCGATTCGCGTACCTGAGAAATACTTCCAGCAGATGAATCGATAAAAGGCGTAGTTACCGTTTGAATGGAATCCACAATTAAAATATCTGGATTCAAATTTTCTAGTTGTTGAAAAATACTTTGAGTATTTGTTTCCGAATATAAATACAAGGAATTATTTTGATGTTTCAATCGATCGGCTCGCATTTTAATTTGCTGATTGCTCTCCTCCCCCGAAACATAAAGAATTTTTTGGTGATTCATTTTCAGAGCAAGTTGCAGCATTAGTGTCGATTTGCCAATTCCAGGTTCGCCACCCAATAAAATAATTGAGCCAGGGACAATTCCACCACCTAAAACCCTGTTAAATTCCTGATTTTTGGAATCTAATCGAAAATTTTCTTCGGCAATAACTTCCGAAAGTAAAACAGGTTTAATTTTTTGGTCGGATTGGATATTTTTTCTTGATTTATCCACTACAATAACCTCTTCAATGATGGTATTCCACTCTCCACACGAGTTGCATTTACCAGCCCATTTAGAATGTTGAGTACCACAAGAGGAACAAAAAAATGCAGATTTAACTTTGTTCATTATTCGCCTAATTAATAGCGAACAAACTCGGCATAGAAGCCATTTTCGTTAATATACTTGAATTGATCATCCGAAAGTTTCACAATTTTACCAGTACCTTTAACCCAACTTAATTCAGCACCCGAAACTTCCTGAGTAATATTAAAAGTATAGGTAGAACCATTAAAACCAAGCGTATAATTTGCTTTAGATATTTCTATTAAATCGGTTTGACCTAAAGGTAATGTATAAATGGTAAGTGTACCCGAATTAAAATCCCACACTGTGGTTGGTTTTGGAGTATCAATATTAGTTACCGCAATTTTTCTCCATTTTCCTTCTAGCTTGCTTTCCTTAGATTTTGTGCAAGATGTTACTAAAGAAGTTAAAAGAACAAGGACTAAAATAAAGCTATATTTTTTCATTTTGGGTTACATTTAATTTACAAAAATACTGTTTTATTTTTAATTAGCAAGTTTTTAAACAATTTTGTTATGATTCATGCAAACCTTAATTTTAATAATCTTTAAATTTGATTAATACATGCACTTTTAAAAACTTTCCACATCCAATCAAAACTAATATCTTTGCTAATATTTGCCAAAATTAAAACCAAACAAATTGAAATTGTTTTTAAAGCAAACTTCGTTTTTTGAAGACACTAATTAAATTTTGCATTAAAAGATGTTAAAAGCTAATTTTCTGCAACTTATCAATGTAATTTTGCGACATGAATAGTTTTAAAATTCGCATCATTATTTTCACCATGGCACTAGCTCTTATTGGGCTGGTGGGCTTACAGTTATACTGGGTTCGAGGTGCCATCGAAGTTCGCGAATCCTATTTTTACGAAAACGTAAACGAAGCTGTAAGTAACGTTGTATTTAAACTCGAAAAACTAGAAGTTGTCAAACAACTAAACAATCCCGAAGGCGGTGTTTCTCCATTATTTCTAATCGACTCTTTAAATAGAGAGATTATCAGAAAGATGGAAGAAGAATCAAATCGGCAAATAAAGAATCATGATAAAGATACCTCGCAAAATATTCATGGTAAAATATCGATTGAATTTGTGGGAAAACCTCTGCAAAAAAAACAAATTCAAGACACAATCTTAGATCCTCTTTACTCTGAATTTGGCTCAAAATCGATTGAATTAATCGACAAAAACCAAAACCAAAATGATTCGTCCGCAATTTCGAAAGAAAACTTGCTAAGTCAAGTTATTGAGAGTTTACTTAATTACAACCATTATCGACCCATCGAAAAAAGGATTGACAAATATCTTTTAGATTCACTTTTAAATATCGAATTAAGAAGTAAAGGGATTAAAACCGAATATGAATTTGGGATTTTTTCGCCTACGGATCAAAAACTTTCGATGGAAAAAACTGGTAAATACAGCGAAGAATTAATGAACGAAGGCTTGATTTTTAATTTATTTCCAAGTGATATTTTTTCCGAGCCCCAGTATCTAACCATCTACTTTCCTTTTGAAAAAGAATACCTACTAAAACAGCTTTGGTTAATGCTTTCGGCATCTACCATTTTGATTCTCACCATATTACTGCTTTTTGCTTATACCATTGCAACTATTATCAGGCAAAAAAAGTTATCGGATATGAAAAACGATTTCATCAATAATATGACACACGAATTTAAAACTCCGGTTTCTACCATTGCATTAGCTTGTGAAGCCTTAAGAGATGAAGACATTAAACAATGCGATGAACTAACCCACAGCTATATTGACATTATTAGCGACGAAAATCAACGATTGGGTATAATGGCTGAAAAAATACTTCAAACAGCCATTTTAGATAAAGGAGAAGTGAAACTTAAAAAGGAAATTCTTAGTTTACATGAAATCCTTGACGATGTAGTTGAACGAATGAAACTTCCGATAAAAGCAAAAAATGGAATTGTTCTTAAAAAGTATGACACTGGCGAATGTTTGATTGTTGCCGACAAATTCCATATTGGAAATATGTTTTATAACATTTTGGATAATGCAATTAAATACACACCCGAAAATTTAATATTGAACATTCAAACTAAAAAAATTGGAAATGGAGTTCAAATTTCAATTTCAGATAATGGGATAGGCATTAGTAAGGCTAACATTAATAAGATTTTTGAAAAATTATACCGAATACCAACCGGAAACATTCACAACGTCCGTGGTTTTGGCTTAGGGTTAAATTATGTTAAGACTATAATCTTTTTACATAAGGGAAACGTTAATGTAGAAAGTGAATTAAAAAAAGGAAGCACATTTAAAATATTTCTACCTCAAATAGATGTTTAATTATGGAAAAAATAAAAGTATTATTAGCAGAAGACGATCCTAATTTAGGTAAAGTTTTAACTACTTATCTTGAAGCTAAAGGATTCTCAGTAAACTTGTTCGAAAACGGAGAACTTGCATTTCGTAGTTTTATGAATAACCACTACGATGTATGTTTAGTTGACGTTATGATGCCCGTGAAAGACGGATACACATTAGCCCGTGAAATTAGAACCCACAATTCAAAAATCCCTGTACTGTTTTTAACTGCTAAAAATATGCAACAAGATGTTTTAGAAGGTTTTGATGCTGGTGCCGACGATTACATTACCAAACCATTTAGCATGGACGAATTACTGGTTCGAGTTAGGGCTGTTTTACGTCGCACCGACCCTGCTTTAATTGGCGAACAACAGCAAACAAATTTTGTAATTGGGAAATACAACTACGATTACACCCGTCAAATTCTTGCCATTAATGGAATAGATTATAAACTCACTTCCAAAGAAGCAGAATTATTAAAAATGCTTTGCGAAAAGAAAAACGACATTCTCGACCGTTCATTTGCCCTTAAAAAAATATGGAGCGACGATAGTTATTTTAACGCTCGCAGCATGGACGTTTACATCACAAAACTTCGAAAATACCTAAAGGACGATTCAGATATTGCACTCATGAATGTTCATGGAATAGGCTTTAAATTAGTTGATTCAAAATAAAACCAAACTTTTTAATTGAAAAAGTTAACCTTTAGAATCATTGTATTTTTTCGATTTATTTTTAAGTCGAAGAATATGCATGCAGCCCACTCGCCTTTTTTATTCGATTTTTTAGAAAAAGTATATAAGGAAGACAATTCGAAAAATGAATTATCTTCCTTATATTTAATAAAAAAAAAACTGTTTTTGAATAATGACAAAATTGATGTCTATGATTTTGGTACTGGTAAAAAATCTTCCGATTTTTATTCATCTACAATATCAAAACAAGCAAAACGATCGCTAAAAAATGAATCAGAACTAAAAACTCTTTATAAAATAACAAAATGGGTTAAGCCAAAAAACATATTAGAGCTAGGCACTTCATTTGGAATTAGCTCACTTGCAATGTTGATGGCTTATCCCGAATGCAAAATTATCAGCATGGAAGGCTGTCCAAATACCGCAAAAATTGCTCAAAAGAATTTAGACGAATCTAATATTGAAAACATTAACATTGTTGTTGGCAATATTAATCAAACATTAAGCGAGGTTTTATCCTATTCAAAACCAATTGATTTAGTTTTTATGGATGCAAATCATACCTATGATGACACCCTGAAATATTTTTTTCAAATAAAATCCTTGTTAAATAAAAATAGCTTGATTATCTTTGACGACATTCATTGGTCGAAAGGCATTTATATGGCATGGAAAAACATAATAAATGATACTGAAATATCATTGAGTGTAGAAACTTGGAATTTTGGATTTGCCTTTTTCAACCCTGATTTAAGCAAACAACATTTTGTAATTAGAAAATAATAGAATGAATAAAGAACTCATAAATATCGAAGGAATCACTCGTTTTTATCACATGGGATCCGAAACCGTAAAAGCACTTCGTAAAATCGATTTAAAAATTTTTCAAAACGATTACCTTGCAATTATGGGTCAATCTGGATCGGGAAAAACAACTTTAATGAATATTTTAGGTTGCTTAGATACACCAACTTCGGGACAATATTTATTAAACAATAAAGATGTGAGTAAAATGAACGACAATAGTTTGGCTGAAGTGCGAAACAAAGAAATTGGATTTGTTTTTCAAACATTTAATTTACTCCCACGTTTATCTGCTCTGGAAAACGTAATGCTTCCATTGGTTTATGCAGGAATACGAAAAGAAGACAGAAAAGAAAAGGCAGAAATTGTTTTATCAAAAGTTGGATTAAAAGACCGTATGTCGCACAAACCCAACGAATTATCTGGAGGTCAACGCCAACGTGTAGCCATTGCTCGTGCAATGGTAAATAATCCTAGTATTATTTTAGCCGATGAACCAACTGGAAATCTGGATTCAAAAGTATCCGAAGAAATTATGCAACTTTTTGACGAAATTCACCGATTAGGAAACACCATCATTTTAGTTACGCACGAAGAAGAAATTGCACTATATGCCCATCGAATTATCAAACTCAAGGATGGTGAAATTGAAGATGATTATTTAAATGATAAAATTAAAATTCACCGAGTTGTTACCGAATAAAAAAAAATAATTATGCTTGAAGAAAACCGAAAAATATATACAAAAACTGGCGATAAAGGCGAAACTTCACTAATTGGAGGAAGTAGAGTGCCAAAATTTCACATTCGCATTGAAGCTTACGGCACTTTAGATGAGCTTAATGCACAATTGGGGGTTGTTTACGACAGCATTATTGATTCAACTTCACAAAAAAGCATTCAAAAAATCATTGAAACTATTTTTAAAATGGAATCGATTATCGCATTAGATCCAAAAAGTAAATTTGAAAATAATTTACCAAAATTAAATCAAACCGATATCGATTTTTTGGAAATAGAGATTGACCGAATGAATGAAGTTTTACCCAAACTTGAAAATTTTATTTTACCAGGCGGAAATATTGCTGCCTCCTTTTGCCATGTAGCTAGATGTGTTTGTCGGAGAGCCGAACGCAATATTTTACGTTTACACTATGAAGAAGCAGTGGAAGACGCCATTTTAAAATACATGAATCGCTTATCCGACTATTTATTTATTTTGAGTCGTTTCATCTGTTTTCAACATGTTTGCAAGGAGCAAAAATGGATAACAAAATAGAAAAAATAATTATTTTACAAAAACCATTGACTTAATGTAATTTTACATTATCTTTGCAATCCTTTTTTAAAACTAAACCATATGTATTGGACATTAGAATTAGCATCAAAGTTAGAAGATGCACCTTGGCCTGCAACAAAAGATGAATTAATCGATTATGCAATTCGTTCTGGATTGCCAGCTGAAGTAATAGAGAATCTTCGAGAAATAGAAGACGAAGGTGACATTTACGATAGCATTGAAGACATTTGGCCTGATTATCCTACAAAGGATGATTTCTTCTTTCATGAAGATGAATATTAAAAACAAAGATGTTAAATTATGAAAAAAAGGGGGCTTAATGCCCTTTTTTTCATAATTCGATTCAATTCATATACATTTTAAATTAATTTTGTTCTTTTAAAAATAAAACCATGTTCGATTCAATAAAAAAATTATTTGGCACAAAATCCGATAGAGATATTAAAGAGCTTAAGCCATTATTAAATACCTGTATTGCACTTCTTGATGATTACAAAAAATTAAGCAATGACGAATTACGTCAAAAAACACTTGATTTTAAGCAACATATTAAAGACGTAGTTTTTGAAGAAGAATCTCAAATTGCTGAAATAAAGAGCCGTATCGAGAATGAATATGAAATTGATGTAGAAGAAAAAGAAAAACTATATATCACTCTCGACCAGCTTGAAAAACAATGTTATGACAAAACTCAAGAAGTATTGCGTGAAATTTTACCCGAAGCATTTGCAACACTTCGCGAAACAGCCGATCGCTTTAAAAACAATGCTGTAATTGAAGTTACTGCCTCCCAATACGATAAAGACTTGGCTGCATTTAGGGATCAAGTTGAAATAGTAGGCGATAAAGCTTATTGGCAAACCGAGTGGATTGCTGGCGGAAACAGCCTAAAATGGGATATGTGCCATTACGATGTTCAGCTCATTGGAGGTATTGTTTTACATGAAGGAAAAATTTCCGAAATGGGCACAGGTGAAGGAAAAACCCTAGAATCTACCTTACCCGTTTATTTGAATGCTCTTCAAGGAAAGGGAGTTCACATTGTTACCGTAAACGACTATTTGGCTCGACGTGACTCGGAATGGATGGGACCTATATACGAATTTCATGGCTTAACGGTAGATTGCATCGATAAACATGACCCAAATACAGATGAGCGCCGAAAAGCGTACATGTCGGATATTACTTTTGGAACAAATAACGAATTCGGCTTCGATTATCTTCGAGATAACATGGCCCGCAATATCAATGAAATTGTTCAACGAAAACATAATTATGCCATTGTGGATGAGGTCGATTCGGTATTAATTGACGATGCAAGAACTCCATTAATTATTTCGGGACCAACCCCAAAAGGAGATCAACAAGAATTTGAACGATATAAACCAATTGTTGAAAAATTATATACTGCTCAACGAAATTTGGTTACAAAACTTCTGGCTGAAGCAAAAAGTTTACTCACTAAACCCGAAAGTAGCGAAGAATATAAGGAAGGTGCAAAATTATTACTCAGAGCTCATAGAGGTTTGCCAAAAAATAAAGCTCTAATTAAATATTTGAGCGAACAAGGGATGAAGCAACTTTTGCTCAAAACCGAAGGTCAATACATGGCTGAGCAAAACAAATACATGCACATTATCGACGACGAATTGTATTTTGTTATTGAAGAAAAACAAAATTCGGTGGATATGAGCGAAAAAGGTATCGACTTGGTTGCAAATAATGCGGAAGAAGCTAAGCTGTTTATCATGCCCGATATTGGTTCGGAAATAGCAGAGTTGGAAAAACAAAATTTAAACGATCGTGCAAAAGCCGAAGCCAAAGCTGAAATTTATCGAAATTTTGCAGTAGCTTCCGAACGCCTCCACACCATCAATCAGTTGATGAAAGCATACACCTTGTTTGAAATTGATGTGGAATATGTGATCATGGACAATAAAATTAAAATTGTAGATGAGCAAACTGGTCGTATAATGGAAGGCAGACGATATTCGGATGGATTGCATCAAGCAATTGAAGCAAAAGAAAGAGTAAAAGTGGAAGCTGCTACACAAACTTATGCTACCATTACTCTGCAAAATTATTTTAGAATGTACCAAAAACTTTCGGGTATGACTGGTACTGCCGAAACAGAAGCCGGAGAATTATGGGACATCTATAAATTGGATGTTGTGGTGATACCCACCAATCGCCCAGTTATTCGTAAGGATATGGAAGATTTAGTTTTTAAAACAAAACGTGAAAAGTTTAATGCGGTTATTGACGAAATAAAGAAATTAAATAGCGAAGGTCGTCCAGTATTAGTTGGGACAACTTCGGTTGAAACATCCGAACTTTTAGGCAAGATGTTGACCATGCGAAAAATTCCGCACAACGTTTTGAACGCTAAACTTCACCAACGTGAAGCGGATATTGTTGCTCAAGCTGGACAATCTGGCACGGTTACTATTTCCACAAACATGGCTGGTCGTGGTACCGACATTAAATTGGGAGCTGGTGTAAAAAATAGTGGTGGTTTGGCAATTATTGGCACCGAACGTCATGATTCACGACGAGTGGACAGACAGCTTAGAGGTCGTGCTGGTCGTCAAGGCGACCCAGGTTCATCCCAATTTTACGTCTCCTTAGAAGATGATTTAATGCGTCTTTTTGGTTCGGATAGGATTGCAAAAGTTATGGATAGATTGGGTTTAAAAGAGGGTGAAGTCATCCAACATTCAATGATTACAAAATCCATTGAAAGAGCTCAGAAAAAAGTGGAAGAAAACAACTTTGGTATTCGTAAACGATTACTTGAATACGATGATGTTATGAACAAACAGCGAGAAACCATTTATAGCAAACGTAAAAATGCATTATATGGAGATCGTTTATCCATAGACTTATCGAACATGTTTTATGACATGTCGGAACAATTAATTACCGAATATCAAGACAAAAGGGACTTTGAAGGATTTAAAATGGATGTTATATCCACTTTTGCGACAGATGTTCCATTTAATGATACCGAGTTTTTCCAAGGAAATTTAGATAATCTTGTTGAGAAGCAGTATAATTTTGTATATGACAATTATAAAATTAAAACTTCAACACTTTCCGAACGAGCTTATCCTATCATTTCTTCCGTTTACGAACGCGAAGGAAACAGATATGAAAACATCGCTATTCCAATTACCGATGGAAATAAAACATTGAATATTATTGCACCTCTTAAAAAGTGTTTTGAAAGTGGTGGAAAAGAAATTATTTTATCTATTGAGAAAGGAATTAACCTTGCTGTAATCGATGATGCTTGGAAAGAACACCTACGCGAGATGGATGAATTAAAACAATCTGTTCAAAATGCGTCGTACGAGCAAAAAGATCCTTTATTGATTTATAAATTTGAATCTTTTGAATTGTTTAAGCAAATGTTAAGCAAAATCAATAAAGATATTCTTTCGTTTTTAACCAAAGGTAAATTGCCAATGGATCAAGCCGAAGATGTTAGAGAAGCTCGTTTACCACAATCCGATATCAGTAAAACAAAAGCTGGACGAGAAGATGTGTTAAGCCAAAAAACTTCTGAAGTTCAACGAACTCAACCAATAAAAGTGGAGAAAAAAGTTGGTCGTAACGAACCTTGTCCTTGCGGAAGTGGTAAGAAATTTAAAAACTGTCATGGTGCTTAAATTATTATGGATATTTTAGTTTCAACTTCCATTTTCCCATCCATAGAGTATTTTGCTTGTCATTTTTTGGCAAGCAAAACTTTTATTGAACACCATGAAACGTATCCAAAACAAACTCTTCGAAACAGGTATAACATTGCAACATCGCAAGGAATTCAAAGTTTATCAATTCCGGTTATTAAAACGCAAGGCTCCAACACTCCTATTTGCAAAATCGAAATTTCTAACGCAACTGACTTCCAAAGAAATCACTTTCGTGCCATAAACACAGCATATAAATCAGCTCCTTTTTACGAATATTACATTGATTTTTTCAACGATTGTATTTTTCATAAAACAGATTCTTTGATGGAATACAACACTTTTGTTTTCAGAAAAATTTGTGAATTATTAAAAATAAACAAGGAGATAAATTTCACTACCGAATATCAGAAAATTCCATTAAATCATGTTGACTTAAGAAATAATTTATCTTCAAAAAGCATGATTAACCAATATCATTATATTTGTGATATAGAAGATTATTATCAAGTTTTTAAAGAAAAGGCTGGATTATTGAAAAACCTTTCTATCATTGATTTGATTTTTAATGAAGGACCAAGAGCTGAAAAAATAATTAAATCCTCCAAAATATTTACATAAATTCATTATTTTTATAGAATAAATAGTGCAATTTATAAAATGCTGAAAACTTGTTAACAAAAAAAACATGTTTTTATTGGTTTTTTATATTTAAAAGACTATTTTTGTAGTTATAATTTAGGGTAAACAATATGAAAAGAAAATATTTCATCTATTTATTCATTGGTTTTTTGAGTATTATTTCGGTAAACACTTATTCAAAACCATTGAATGACAAGGTTTTTGACGGCATTAATAAGGAGTACGAAGTTCAATATAACAAAGCAATGAAGTTTGTTCTTGCGGATGAATATAAAGAAGCGATCCCAATACTTCAGGCATTAAAAAACACAAATCCGGAAAATACAAATATTGATTTTCATTTAGGAGTTTGCAAATACTACTTAATGTTTGACAAAACGCCAGCTCTTGAATGCTTTAATGCCGCAGTAGTATCCATTGATGAAAAATATCAAAATACACCTGGTCAGTCGAAAGCACCACTTGAAGCCATCTATTTTCAAGCTTTGTGCAACCAATGCTTAGGCAATTATTCAACTGCCAAAACTTTATTTGAGTCGTATGTTGAAAAATCTAAAACTCAAAAAAGCGATAAAAAATATGTAAAGGATGCAAAACGAAAAATTTATTTATGTCAACATCCTAATTTTGTATATTCTACCGAAGATGAGAAAATCATAATCGAACAACGTGCTAAAATTCCAAAAAACAAACAAAATTTTGTCTATAAAAAACGTTTAACTAAATCCCTCGATTTAATGAACGAGGATTACATTGAAGGCTTAATCGCTTTTAAGGAAATGGCAAAAAAATATCCAAATGATCCAAATGTAAATTACTTTTTAGGAATTTGCCTTTTAAACTACACACCACTCCGTCAAACATCTATAGATTATTTTAATAACGCCGAAAAAAACATCATTGCACCAGCTACTTCTATAGGCTTAGCATGTCCTTCAATGAATCAATATTATACGGCTGTTGCTTACCAAATGCTGGGCAATCACAAAGAAGCAGTTTTGCATTTTGAAAATGTTGAAAAAGTTTACCCAAATAAATTTATGGCTTTTAAACCAGATTTTCAAGAAAAACTAGATTATAGCCGCCGCTTCCTTAAAACAGGCACCGACATTGTTATCATCGATTCTAATAATGTGCTTTTAATTGATTCTGCAAAAATTGCTGCAATTAACACAACTAATATTAAATTAAATAGATACAAAAACAATATCGAATTTAAAGTAAAAAAAGACTTGCATGTAATTTTTCCTGAAACAAAACCTCGTGTAAATGAATCAGGCACTACTAAAACTAGCAGTTCATCCTCCACTACAATGGTTGCTGATGAAATTTACTACACCATACAAATTGGAGCTGGTAAAATGCGAGAAGATTATTTTGAATTAGCTCCTGACTATCGTATTTTTAAATACAAAGTTTCGGGTATAAATAGATATTTTGTTGGAAAGTATTCAGATAAAAATGAAGCTGACTCAAAACTAAAAGAGTTAAGATCTGCTGGTTATAAAGATGCTTTTATTACTCAGTTTAAAGGAAAAATCAATTAATTAGTTTTTTCAAAAAATTTTAGAGAGGTCAAAAGCCTCTCTTTTTTTTATAAAAAAAACATCAAAAGTGTTTTAGGTATCGTTTATTTTATAATTTTGCCAAACAATAAAGGGGGTGCCTGAAAATTTAGGGCTGAGAACAAACCCATCGAACCTGATTCGGATAATGCCGACGAAGGGAAAAACGGTAAATGTTGAATATTTTAAATAGCTTCCCCTTATGCTATTTTATTGTTTAACTAAAAATGAGGAAACTCAAAATGAAAAAAATTTCTTTAATTGGCATTTTATTATGCATTTTTGCTTTTAGTCAAGCTCAATTTGTATTAAAAGGCAAACTACTCGACAAACAAACAAACGAACCCCTAGTTGGTGCGCACATCATTATTAATGACACCTATAAAATGGCAACAACGAACAAAAAAGGCGAGTTTGAAGTTACTGGCTTAAAACAAGCCAACATTGTTTTAAAAATCAGTTTTGTTGGCTACGAAACATCCATAACCAATCAAAATTTGTCGGAAAACAAAGACTTGGTTTATTATTTAAATCGAGCTTCAATACAAACCGAAGAAACCATTATTAGCTCCACTCGAGCAATGGACAACACCCCTACTCCTCACACCAATTTATCTAAAAGTGACATTGAAAGTTTAAACGATGCTCGAAATATCACTTCAATCATCGAATTAACTCCATCGGTAATTGTTACATCCGATGCAGGTACTGGAATTGGCAATGTTGGATATCGTATTCGAGGTTCGGACGAATCGAGGGTTAATGTTACCATTAATAATGTTCCAATTAATGATCCTGAATCGCAAGGTGCTTGGTTTGTAAATCTCCCTGACTTTGCCTCGTCTGTTGACAACCTACAAATTCAACGTGGCGTTGGAACTTCGAGCAATGGATCGGGAGCATTTGGAGGCAGCCTAAACTTTCAGACCCAAAAACTTAGAACCGAAGCTTATGTTCAAGCAAACGAATTTTATGGCTCGTTTAATACTTTAAAACATAATTTGAATTTCGGAACTGGATTAATTGGTGGAAAGTTTTCGTTGGATGGAAGATTGTCTAAAATTACATCCGATGGATACATCGATAGAGCAAGTGCAGAACTAAACTCTTCTTATTTTTCGGCAGCTTTTTACGGTAAAAAAACGCTGATAAAAGCTTTAATGATTTTAGGAACCCAAAAAACATATCAATCGTGGGATGGAATTCCTTCGGAAATTTTAGATACAAACCGAACATGGAATGGCAAAGGAATATATTATGATAAAAATGGAAATCAAAAAATTTATGATAATGAAACCGATAATTATGCTCAAAATCATTATCAACTTCTTGTTTCACACAATTTTAATACCGAATTAAACTTAAGCTCAACGATGCATTACACCCGTGGTGTTGGATATTATGAACAATATAAAACATCGCAAAAATATTCAAATTATGGGTTTGAAAATCAAATAATTGTAAACGATACCATTAAAAGAACAGATTTAATTAGAAGAAAGTATTTGGACAACGATTTTTATGGTGTCCATCTATCGTTGAATTACAATGGCTCAAAAACACCACTCACGGCTACGCTTGGCATATCGGCAAACCGATACGAAAATAATCATTACGGCAAAATTTTATGGATGCAGTACAGTGGAAATTTAGGACACGATTTAACCTTTTACAAAGGACTTGGAGATAAATCCGAAGCTTCTGGATTTATTAAAGTAAATTACACTTTCCAACAAAAATATTCGATTTGGATAGATGCTCAATACCGCTTTATTGATTATCAAATTACAGGAATAGATGATGATTTGCGAGACATTTCTCAAAATTATCAATGGAATTTTATTAATCCTAAAGCAGGAATTAATGTAAATGTTTCAAAAAATCAAAAAGCCTATTTATCTTTTGCAACTGCTCATCGAGAACCCACACGTTCAAACCTAGTGGACGCTCCTAACGGCAATATTCCAATAGCAGAAACCTTGTTCGATTACGAATTAGGACATGAAATTAGATGGAATAAAATTGCAGTTTCTACCAACTTATACTTTATGGATTACTACGATCAATTGGTTTTAACTGGCGAAATTAACGATGAAGGTTATGCCATTATGACAAATGTGCCTAAAAGTTACCGAGCAGGAATTGAAATCAGTTCAGGTGTAAAAATAACTTCAAAAATTTCATGGAATTTCAACTTAAATTTAAGTAAAAATAAAATTCAAAATTTCACCGAATACGTGGATGATTGGGATACAGGAGTTCAAAAAAGCACGAGATTGGGCGAAACTAATTTATCTTTTTCACCCGAAGTTATTGCATCAAATTTAATTCAATATAAACCATTCAAAAATTTTGAAATTGGTCTTACTCAAAAATATGTTGGAAAACAGTTCATTGATAACACTTCTAGCGAAGACAGAAAACTTCATCCATATTTTGTAAACAACTTTAGAGTATCATATAGCATTAAAACAAAATTGGTTAAAGAAATAAAGTTGATGGCGATGGTCAACAACTTCTTAAACGAAGAATATGAAACCAATGCTTGGATATACAGATATTATGAAGGTGGTGAACACAAAGTAACGGATGGATATTTTCCACAAGCTGAACGTAATTTTATGATTGGAATTATCATCAGTTTATAAAACCACATAATCTTTGTTTATAATAGAGCCACCAAAATTTTGTTGGCTCTATTATTATCTAAACATTGAATAAATAGATAAGATTTTTTAGTACTTTTGCAGTCCTTTAAATAAATTATGTCGCAGAATACACAAATACGAATTAAAAACAGAAAAGCTGAATTTGAGTACTTTATTGACCAAAAGTTCACTGCTGGAATTGTTTTGTGCGGCACCGAAATAAAAAGTATTCGGCAAGGTAAAGCTAACTTAACCGATTCGTATTGTGCGTTTGACAATGGCGAATTATGGGTTTACGGGATGCACATAGCGGAATACAGCTATGGTGGTCATTATAATCACGACCCAAAAGCCTATCGAAAATTATTACTTTCGAAAAGGGAATTACGCAAAATTGAATCGAAGATTAAAGAAAAAGGAACAACCATTGTTCCATTGGTCTTGTGGATTAACGAAAAAGGTTATGCTAAGCTCGACATTGCAGTTGCCAAAGGAAAAAGACAATACGACAAACGAGAATCGATAAAAGACCGCGACAACGACAGGGAATTGCAAAAGCACATCAGATAACTGCCATAATGGCAAATTTGCTTGATGGCAAATTATTTGATACCCAAAAGCAAAAAAATATGCACTATGGAAGATAACACTAAGGAAATGAACGAAAATATAAACGAAGAAGAACTTAATCAAGCCGATTTACAATCTGAGCAGTCAGACGAAATTGAATTTGAGACAGATACGAAACAAGAAAAGCCAAACAGCGATTCCAAGAAGAAAAAGAATTTTTTTGGCAAGACGAAAGATAGCGAAATTGAGAAAATTCGTCTTGATCTTGAGGAAAAAGGCGCCAAAATGGCTGAGATTCAAGAAAAATATCTTCGATTGTATTCTGAATTTGACAATTATCGCAAACGCACCCTAAAGGAAAAGCTCGAAATTATTAAAAATGCTTCCGAAGATTTGATAACAATGATGCTTCCAATAATAGATGATTTTGAAAGAGCCTTATCTACTATGGAAAAATCGACTGATATTGAAGCCACTAAAGAAGGTGTGAATTTGATTTATCAGAAAATGTATCGTTTATTGCAACAAAAAGGGTTAAAATTAATTGAATCAAAAAATCAACTTTTTAACACGGATTATCACGAAGCGATTACGTTTATTCCACTCCAAGAGGGGATGGAACCAAATACTATCATTGACGAAATTGAAAAAGGATATTTATTAAACGATAAAGTGATTCGATATTCAAAAGTTGTAATCGCAAAATAAGATAAAAATAATGGCAAAACGTGATTTTTACGAAATATTAGGAGTAAGTAAAAGTGCTAGTGAACAAGAGATAAAAAAGGCATATCGACAAAAAGCAATTCAATTTCATCCCGATAAAAACCCTGGGGATAAAGCATCCGAAGAAAAGTTTAAAGAAGCAGCTGAAGCATACGAAATTTTAAGTAATGCCGAAAAAAAACAACGATATGATCAATACGGTCATGCCGGAGTTGGAAGTTCAGCAGCTGGTGGCGGATTTGGAGGCGGATACGGTGGAGGGATGTCCATGGATGACATTTTCAGCCATTTCGGAGACATTTTTGGAGATGCTTTTGGTGGAGGATATGGCGGCGGCTCTCGAGGTGGCGGAGGTCGAAGGGTGCAACGAGGAAGCAACTTACGAGTTAAAGTAAAAGTTACCTTAGAAGAAATTGCAAAAGGAGTTGAAAAAAAAATAAAAGTCAGTAAACAAATTGTTTGCTCAACCTGTAATGGCAGTGGAGCAAAAGATAGTAGCTCGTATCACACCTGTACAACTTGTCATGGAACTGGACAAGTACGGAGAGTTACTTCCACTTTTTTAGGACAAATGCAAACAACTTCTACCTGTCCACATTGTAATGGAAGTGGTAAAAACATCACCAGTAAATGTCAAACTTGTGCTGGTAGTGGAGTTGTTAGAGGCGAAGAAATTGTTCCAATTAAATTACCAGCAGGTGTAGCCGAAGGCATGCAATTATCGGTTTCGGGCGGTGGCAATGCTGCTCCCGATGGCGGAATTCCCGGCGATTTAATTGTTGTAATTGAAGAAATTAAGCATGAAGTATTTGAACGAGATGGCAATAATTTATTTTTAGAATATTATGTTACATTTACCGATGCTGTTTTTGGGGCTCATGTAGAAATACCAACCCTTGAAGGCAAAGTTCGTATCAAAATTGAACCCGGAACACAAAGTGGCAAAGTTCTTCGATTAAAAGGAAAAGGCTTACCTGAACTAAATTCCTATCATCGTGGCGATTTACTTGTGAATGTAAATGTTTGGACACCAAAAAAAGTTTCTAAAGAAGAAAAAGAAATTTTAGAAAAAATGGCAACCTCCGAGAATTTCAAGCCAAAACCCGAAGGTAAAGATCACAGCTTTTTTGAACGAATGAGACAATTTTTCAATTAGTGTTTGTAAAAAAACGCCAACTTCATTATTATCATTGTTAACGCATGACCATTTAACTGGTTAAACTTTCACAAATCATATTATCTCATAGTTTTAAACGATTTTTAACCAGCATTCTGGTCATTATCTGTCATTCTGGACAAATATCATTATTTTGATTCTTTTTGAACATTTATATGGTTATTTGTTGACATTTTTCAAAAAAAACTTATATTTGGAGATGCACACCTAAAAAACTTCTCTTTATTAGAAACCCCTGATGGGGATATGCAATTATCTCCTGCATATGACCTAATGAACACAAAGATACATGTTAATGATTCGCCTATCGCATTAAATCTTTTCAGGGAACTTGA
>JBBQWB010000052.1:0-19520 GCA_038210985.1 Bacteroidales bacterium | reverse complement strand
CATACTAAATTTCAAATTATCCGTTGGACTAATTTGAAATAAGTATTGGTATTACGACGCTGAAGACGTCGAATATAAATAGCCCGCATATGTTCATTGAGCTTGTCGAAATGCAATTTGGGGTTATTTATATTCGATTTATTAAAAATTTTGGCGAAAAATTTGCCTTGAATCTTTCAGATTTTATGACAAAATCAAATCTTTTTGAAGTAATTATATCGTAAAATTATGGAAAAATGGAGCTAAGATACCCAAAATGGTTTTATATTATTACAAACTCTTCATTTTAAGATTGTTGTAAAATGACTCTAAAAAGTATCGAATTCAGAAAACACTGAGTTCTCTTGCAAGCATAAATTAAGAATCAGGAATATTTTTAGGGTAAACAATTGGGATATAAATTAATTATACTTAATTTTTAAAAAAATAATATTGAATTGAAAAAAGAGTTAATTTTGCACAAAATTTCAAAAAAAATATCACTTAAAGTATTGATATTATGAATGATAAACTTATGGGTATAGGGCGAATATGGAAGAAAATTGGTAAAATTTCTCTTTACACAGTTGTTATTGGCTTTGCTTGCTACGGATTTTTGCTTACCGCCGTTTATTTTGCTGTGAAATTAAAAATTACAAACGATCCAGGTGGCGTTGATAAAAACGATAGAATATATCAGGAATTAGCCGAAAAAGAGGAAAATGGGATTTTTAACGATTCAACTTATTTTGCTGGTTTGGACAATAGACGTACAATGGATTTTTATAAAATCATGGTTATTAGTAAATTCTATCCAGTTAATGCAAATTTAATGCTCGATGGTTTATTGTATTCCAGAGATGCTTCCTTGGGTTTAAAAATGATTGCCGCAATTGAAATGAAACTTGGCGAAAATGAGGAATATAAAGCATTGATAAAAAGAGGAGAGGATATATTTAATTCTAAAATTGAAAATAAGGATACGCTTTCAAATTGTTTTGTTTGGATGAATGTTCCCGAATGGACTATTTTAAAACACTCCATAATCAAGGATAAAGCGTTGATTGATAGTGTGGCTAATTTGTGCGGGGTAGAATCGCGATTAATTGTTTGTTGCTTAATTGGGGAACAAATTAGATTGTTTAATTCAAAACGAGAGATTTATAAAAACTATATTGCTCCAAATAAAGTGCTTTCGGTTGGAAGTCAGATTTCTCTAGGTGTTACTGGAGTAAAGGATTTTACAGGTGCCATGATTGAAAAGTTTTTAAAAGATTCAACTTCCCAATACTATATTCATAAAAAAGTTGAACATTTATTAGATTACCCTGAGGGGACTCTCGATATTACTCAAGCACGTTTTAATCGATTGGTGGATTATCGAAATCATTTTTATTCCTATTTATACACTGGAATTTTCCTTCATCAAGTAAAAGTTCAATGGGAACGTGCAAATTTTGATATTTCGAATCGACCAGAAATCTTAGCTACACTTTTTAATGTTGGTTTTATTTCATCTATTCCTAAAGCTGATCCACAAGTTGGTGGCTCGCATATCGAAATTGGAGATAAAATATATACATTTGGTGCAGTTGGATTCGATTTTTATTATTCGGGTGAACTTTCTAAAGAGTTTCCATACGAAAAAGAGAAATTTAAAATTTAAAATTTTGTCCACTCAAAATACATCCGTAAAATCAATTCTTTTTGCATTATTGGCAAATTTAGGAATTGCTATTATAAAAACTATTGCAGCAGTTATAACAGGCTCTGGCTCAATGCTAGCCGAATCAATTCATTCTTACGCCGATTGTGGAAATCAAGGTTTATTGTTTTTGGGATTAAAAGCTTCCAAACAACGACCGGATAAAGAGCATCCATTGGGCTACGGAAAAGCAATTTACTTTTGGTCGTTTATTGTTGCACTTATGTTGTTTAGCATGGGTGGATTGTTTTCAATATACGAAGGAGTTCATAAGCTAAGTTCTCATGAAGGATTAAATAATCCATCTGTTGCAATTGTGGTTTTGTTATTTAGTATGATACTCGAAGGGGCTTCATTATATGGTTGTTTAATTCAAATAAAAAAAGTTAAACATAATGAGTCGTTGTGGTCTTGGGTAAAAAATAGTCGTCAAAGTGAGTTGTTAATTGTTTTGGGCGAGGATGTTGCAGCCTTATTTGGTTTATTTTTCGCATTTGTTTCGGTAGTATTGTCGATGATAACAGGAAATCCAATTTTTGATGCCATAGGAAGTATTGCTATTGGAGCTTTATTGGTTGTAGTGTCGTTTATGATTGCCATAAAAATTAAAGGTCTTTTGATTGGTCAAAGTTCCGACAAAGAAACAGAGTTGTTGATAAGGGGGTTTTTAGAGTCTCGTCCAGAAATTAATGCAGTGCTACATCTAATTACAATGCAATTGGGTTCGCAGGTTATGGTGGCGGTAAAAGCCAGAATGAATAAAGCCGAAAGCGATGCTCAGCTAATCGAAAATTTAAATAATTGTGAACGGGATTTAAAAAAAGCTGTTCCAAGTATTCAGTGGGTGTTTTTTGAACCCGATGAGGTGGAATAAACTCAGTTGAATGAGAAACTCGGTTTGCTCGGATTTGCAATCCGAGCTTGCATTGTATTCCGAGCAATTTTTTGTTTGTTCGGATTGCAAATCCGACCCATCCCTTTGAGCCTGTCGAATGGTTAAGGTGATTCGCCACTTCGAAGTCGAAGCTCATCTCTCTAATCATTGAATGACAAAACGGTTCGAGTTAATTGGACAGTTTTTAAAACAAAAAGCCCCCAAATTTGGAGGCTTTTTGTTTTAATAAGATTTCGATGATTTATTCATCTCCACCGCCACCAAACATGGTTTTAAATTCGTCTAATGTCATTTCTTTTGCATCTGCAGGTAATAAAAAGTCGGTTGCTTTTACTTTGCCTTTTTTAATTACGGTAGCAGTCATTGTTTGAGTCATTTCGCCCGATTTAGAAATAGTTTCTAGTGGTAAGCCTTTTATTCCTTTGGTTTGGCTTGCGAAATTTGTTTTTTCCGAAATTCCTAATTCGTCTGTGTACCAAACGGTGGTTACATTTTCTTCTAAAGTTTCTTCATCTTTTGAAATGATTTCAGCCTTTTTACATGTCATGCCAGCAATAACCTTTGTTTCATCATAAAGTTTAATAGTTGGTTCAACTGCATTAATTCTGTTTGAGTCAATTTGAGTTTTTGTTTGTTTGTAAGCCATTTTTTGTCCCATAAAGTCTAAATAAATTAAAACCATATCGTTATCTCCATCGGTGATAGTGTGCATGGCATACATACCTGCATCCAAAATTGTTTTGCTTTTGTTGCCACTAAACATCATTGTTAAGGCTTTGGGCATTTGTGCTTCCTGTGCAGGATCTATACCTTGATATGTAAGTGCGAACTCAATGGTTCCTGAAAATTCTTTGCCTTTTTTTTGTGCATTAACAAGATTAGGAATGCTTAAAATGGCAACTAATAAAATTAAAATTGATGTTTTTTTCATTGTTTTTTTGTTTGATATTTATTGCAAATATATTAAATTTGTATTTGAAAGTTCAAATTTACGCAAATTTTATTCCAAATGTCAATTAAAATCGACGAAACATCCTTTTCCATCGAATTTTCCCATCTCCCCATCCTTTAAACTTGTCTAATGACAGCCATACAAATAGAGCTTTGCCAACTATGTGGTCTTCGGGAATAAATCCCCAGTACCTTGAATCGGCTGAATTGTGCCTATTGTCGCCCATCATCCAGTAGTAATCCATTTTAAAGGTGTAAGAACTAGCTTTAGTGCCATTAATTAAAATGTCGCTACCTCTAACTTCAAGTTTATTTTTTTCATAAACTTCAATAATTCTTCGGTAAATTGGCAAGTTGTGAATGTCGAGAGCAATTGTTGCATTCTTTTTAGGTATCGTAATTGGTCCAAAGTTATCTCTATTCCAGCTATAAAATTCGCTATGTGGAAAAATTCTTGGGTCACCAATTGAATCGGGAACAATTAAAGGTTCAACTTGATAAACGTTGCCAAGTTTTTTAATTTCATTTAGCATCGTACTATTTAACGAATAAATGAAAATTGAATTATTGTGTGCAATACTATCCACGAGTCGGGCAATGCTATTTACGTCCATAGATGTTTCGGGAGTATTTTTAAGCAAATCGATTGCACTAAAACGATCTTCTTCATTAATGTCAATGCTTTGTCGTACTTTTGGATTAATGTCGTATCCATTCGTGTAAACAATATATTGATATTGAATATTTTTAGCTACAAAAGCAGGTGCATTATTAATGTATAAAGTTCTGTTTTTAATTTGAAGTTTATCGCCAGGAAGTCCAACGCATCTTTTAATATAATTTTCGCGTTTGTCCACTGGGCGAGAAACTACCGTATAATGATCTTGGACGTATTGCCATCCAACACCAGGTCGATAGGCAGGTCCGAGTTGATCCACAAGTAAACTTTCGTAATCTCTAACAAGTTGATAGTAGCTCATGTTTTGCATTTCGAGGGCAACTGTATCGCCATCGGCATAGTTAAAAACAACTGCATCGTTACGTTCAACCGATTCAAATCCAGGGAAACGATAATATGGAAACTGTACCCAATCGATGTACGATTTGGCGAATTGTGTTAGCGGTAAAGTGTGGTGAACAAATGGAACAGCTAAAGGAGTTTGAGGTAGTTTTGGTCCATAATTGATTTTACTAACGGCTAAAAAGTCGCCAACCATTAAGGTGCTTTCCATTGAAGATGTTGGAATGATATAAAATTCGATTAAAAACGAGCGAATAATATACGCTGCTACCACGGCAAAAAGCAGTGCATCCACCCATTCTTGAACTGCTGTTTTTTTGCGTTTAGCTAAAAGACTAATTTTTGTAAATTTTTCATCTTTCGAAAATGCTAAATAGGGCATATAGGCGAAAGGGAAAATGGTTCCTACCAACAAGTGGCGATATTTAGTTTTTCCAAAAGCACGAATGGTTTCCCAGATGCTTACTAAAAACATGAAAAATCCCAAAAAAGGCACTAAATATAGAATAAACCACCAAATAGGTTTTTCTAATATTTTTAACCAAATATAAATATTGAAAATTGGAATTATGCTATACCAATTTTTTTGTCCTGCTTTTTCAAATATTTTCCATAATGAAACAATAACAGCAATAAGGCTTAAAAGGCTAAAAATTGCTAAAAACTGAATGGATAACGTCATACTATTTTATGGATTAAGTTAATGTTGCAAAATAACGATATAAATTACTATGTATTGCAATATAAAATTTAAAAATATTTAAATTAAAAAGTAAAAATTTCAGATATTTCATGAAATCCTTTTTTGTCAGCAATCCACTCGGCAGCCATTAAAGCACCTTTAGCAAAGCTCTTTCGATTAAAAGCCACGTGTTTTATTTCAATATTCTCGTTGGCTGAAGTGTACGAAACAATGTGAGTGCCTGGAGTATTGCTAATTCGGTGCGACAATATAGATAATGAGTTTGATTTTGAATCGGATTTGTTAACCCAAAGTTCTTTATGGTTCGAAATATTTATAATGTCGTTTGCTAACTGTATGGCTGTGCCACTAGGTGAATCAAGCTTTGAGGTATGATGAGTCTCTTCAATCTCCACATCGTATTCGGGAAAATCGGAGGTTAATTCTGCTAGTTTTTTGTTTAAAGCGAAAAATATATTAACTCCAATGCTGTAATTCGCTCCCCAAACTAGGGATTGATTTTTTTCTTCACAAAGGGCTTTTATTTCATCCATTTTATCAATCCATCCAGTGGTGCCAACAACAATTGGGATATTTAGATTAAAACAGTGTTTTATATTTGAAATAACCGTTTCGGGTGTCGAAAAATCAATAGCAACGTCTGCTTTTTCAATTTCATCCATGTTTTCTTCCCATTCTTCTTCCGAATCAATAATTGAGCAAACCGAATGTCCGCTTTTTTTTAAAATAAGTTTTTCGAGTTCTTTACCCATTTTACCATAACCAATCAGAGCAATTTCCATGATGTTTTAAAATTTAAAAATAAAAGCTAAGCCATTTGAAGGACTGTAATTTTTTTGTCCGAAATTAATATTAGAATAAGGTTGAATATTTAATGTCAAGTCGTCCGAAACATCAAAAGAAAAAAGGTGAGCATCTACGCTAGCATCTATAATATTTAAAGCATAAATTAATATTCCTACAATTAAGGATAATTCGCGGTTTCGCTGATAATAATTTTTCAGGGATGTCAAATTTTCGTTGGAATATGTTGCGTACTTAGGATTTAAACTCAACGAATCTTGTAAAAAACGGAATTGAAGTTCGCTTTTTAATACCTTATATTCCTTGTTGTTGGAAATGAAAAAATAAGTACAGGCTCCAACCCCTGCATAAATAATTGGAATTTTCCAGTATTTTTTATTGTAAGCTTGTCCAAGTCCAGGTAATATCGCCGAAAAGATGGTGGCTTTTTTGGGACTATGAATTGCTTTATCAATTGGAATGCTATCGGTATTGTTTACTTGAGATTTGCAGATAAAAGGGGCGAGGCACAATATTGCACTAAAAAAAACAAACAGAAATGTTTTTTTTAAAATCATTTATTTACTTATTAATAATTGAAATAATACGATTAAAATCTTCGTCCGATTTGAATTTTATTTCGATGCTGCCTTTTCCTTTGATGTCTCTTTTAATTTCAACTTTGGTTTGTAAGCTATTAACAAGAGATTTTTTAGTGATGGAATATGTTTCGGGAAGCAATGCTTTAGAATTGGTTTTCTTGGATAAAGTATTGTTCATTTGTTTTGCAATCTTCTCGGTATCCCGAACCGATAAATCGTTGCTTATAATTCGGTTTGTAAGCTCCATTTGTCCTTCGTACGAAGATAGACCTGCAATTACTTTAGCATGTCCCATGGATAATTTATTATCGCGAATTAAAAATTGGATATCTAAGGGTAGTTTTAGCAATCGAAGGAAATTGGTAATGGTTGAACGGTTTTTGCCAACTTTTTCGCTCAATTGGTCTTGGGTAAGATTGCATTCATCTATCAAACGTTGATAGCATAGAGCGATTTCCATAGAATTTAGGTTTTCGCGTTGAATATTTTCAACCAAAGCCATTTCAATCATTTGCATATCGTCGGCAGATCGAACATAGGCAACAATTTCGCTTATTTGCACCAATTTTGAAGCTCTTAATCTTCGTTCGCCCGAAATTAATTGATATCTTCCATTGTCGCTAATACGAACCGTTATAGGTTGAATTAAGCCATGAATTTTAATTGAATCGGCAAGCTCCATTAATGCAATTTCTTCAAATTCGGAGCGAGGTTGCCAAGGGTTTTCGTCAATTAAATCAATTTTAATGGTGCTAATTTTACCAGCTTGAATGCGACTTGGTGAATCACTCGAAATAATATCTTCTTCAGAATTATTCATAAGTGCACTTAGTCCACGTCCTAAGACTTTCTTTTTATCTTTTTGTAGAGCATTCATTATTAATTATCTTCAATGTTCAATATTTTTTTGGAATTATCGATGGCGGTCATGTTGTTGCGTTGTAGCACTTCGCGAGCTAAGTTTAAGTAGTTAATTGCTCCTTTTGAGTTTACATCGTACATAATTATGCTTTCGCCATAGCTAGGGGCTTCGCTAAGTTTTATATTTCGGAAAATAATGGTTTCGAAAACCATTTCCTGAAAGTGGTTTTTAACATCTTCAATTACCTGATTAGCTAAACGAAGTCGAGAGTCGTACATCGTAAGAAGTATTCCTTCGATAGCCAATTCGGGGTTTAAATGTGTTTGAACAATTTTTATGGTATTTAATAGTTTACCTAGTCCTTCCAACGCAAAATATTCGCATTGAACAGGAATAATTACCGAATCGGCAGCCGTAAGCGCATTGACGGTTATAAGTCCAAGCGAAGGAGCACAGTCGATTATTATAAAGTCGTAATTATCGCGAACTGAATTAATGATTTTTCGCATCATTTTTTCGCGGTCGGGTAGGTTTATCATTTCAATTTCGGCTCCAACTAGGTCGATATGAGCGGGCATTAAATCGAGGTTTGGAGTAGAAGTATTGATAATTATATTTTGAGGTGGAACATCGTCCACAATACATTCGTAAATGCTGGTTTTAATGGTTTGTGGGTCGATGCCAATACCCGAAGTTGCGTTTGCTTGTGGGTCGGCATCAATGATTAAAGTTCTATGCTCTAAAACAGCTAAACATGCAGCAAGATTAATACTTGTAGTGGTTTTTCCAACGCCTCCCTTTTGATTTGCTATCGCAA
The DNA here is from genome assembly GCA_038210985.1 of Bacteroidales bacterium. Classification (GTDB taxonomy): domain Bacteria; phylum Bacteroidota; class Bacteroidia; order Bacteroidales; family WCHB1-69; genus JAQUGA01. The sequence continues at coordinate 11,202 of JBBQWB010000052.1, read as the reverse complement.
TAACTTTTCCCATCTTTAAGCTTAATTTTTGAATGAGCAAAGGTATAAAAATTTTCCAAAACTTTATTTAATTTCCAAACAATATAATAAAACTCTCACAGCGATTGCAAGACTGAAAGTGCAGAAATAAATTTGGAAAATTATATTTTAAATTGGTCGTCGTTTAAGTTCTCGAAAGTTATATCCGAAAATTTTTCAAACTCGGGTTCATCTGCTGGCGGAATTTCACCAGTACGAATGTAATTTATGACACCATCCAAACTTTTCGAGAATTTGTCAAAATCCTCTTTGTATAAAAAAAGTTTGTGTTTTTCGTAAAAAAACTTGTCGGTAGCTTGGTCGTATCTGCGTTTACTTTCGGTAATAGTAAGATACATTTCATCCGAACGAGTTGATTTTACATCAAAAAAATAGGTTCGTTTCCCTGCTCTAACTGCCTTAGAAAAAATTTCACTTTTTTCTCTGTTGTCGTGCTCTTCCATAATGTTTCAATTAAACCTTGTTGATAATGCAAATATAAACTTTTTTTTATTTCAGAAGAGAAAAATTATGTAAAATATTTAACGAATATTAATCTTATTTAACAGCAAAGGTCAGTTGTGCCTTTTTGAATTTTAATATCGGAATCACTGTTGTCCAATAAAATAAATAAATTTTGCACTAAGTATAAATTACTTCAATCAATTTTTGCCTCATTCCGTCAGCTGACGGAATGAATTGATATTCAGCAATTAACACCTTTGAGGGCAGGGCAATTAATTGCGGGAAATCTATATTTTTAAAATTATTAAAACACTGATTGTTTTTGGAAAATGTTGGAAATTCTCTTTTATTATTATTTTTGCAGAAATCAATGTTGCCAATGATATATAAAATTCGATTTTTCTTATCTATTTTCTTTATCTTCATTTTATTTATTAAACTTTCGGCTCAAACCGATTCGAGCAAAATTACCTATCAATTAAAAGGGTTTGTAAAGTCGGATATTGTTATGGATACCCGTCAAACGGTTTCGGCACGTGAAGGTTTTGTTGTCCTGTATCCTTCAAAACCCGATTTAGATATAAATGGAAATGATAAAAATGAAGGATTACTTTTTAATCAATTTGCAACAAGTAGTCGGATAATATTTGACATCAATCAAATAAAAAGTCCAATTTTAAAATATAAAGCATATATCGAAGGGGATTTTACTGGCTCTAGTAATGCTTCTTATTCGGGATTTCGATTGCGACATGCATATTTAAAAATAGATTATAAAAAGTTCCAATTTATTGCGGGTCAATTTTGGCATCCATTGGTTGCCGAAGATGTATTTCCCGACATGATAAGCTTAAATTTAGGAAATCCAATAAAAAGTGGCTTGCGATGCCCACAACTTAGAATGTCTTATAATTTTTCCGAATCCATAAAAACTACCTTATCGGCTACTTCGCAACTAGATAATGCTTCCATTGGTAATTTAGGTGTAAGTTCTTCGTATATTAGAAATAGAGCAATCCCAAATTTTAATTTCTTATTTCAATACAAAAAAGAGAAAATTGTTGCAGGGTTTCAGGTAGATTATAAGGATTTGCTTTTTTCTAATACCGATAGTATCCTAGGACTTCAAAAAAGTTATTGTCCATCCTTGGCATATTCGGTGTATGGAAAATTCGAAAATAGTAGTTTTTTGTGGAAATCGCAAGTGATTTATGGCGGAAATTTATTCGAACATGCCATGCTGGGCGGAATTGCAAGTTCATTTAGCGAACCAGGTACATGTATTCCTATTCAAACTGCATCGATTTGGACAAACATTTTTTTTAAAACTAAAAAATGGAATCTTGGATTTTTTGCGGGTTATGTTCAAAATATGGGAGCAAATAAAAAGATTGGTGTTGCTATTTATGGTAGAGGTGCTGACGTTCATTCTGTTACACGCTTTGCACCTCAATTTATGTATAAAGCATCCTCTAAATTGATGATTTACTCCGAAACTGAGTGGACTCAAGCAAAATACGGAACAATAGACGATTTTGGAAGGATAAGTAAGCATAAACCAGTTTCAAACTTCAGAGAAAATATATCTGTAATTTTTCTTTTTTAGTCATGCATTTAGAATAAACTTTGAAATAAAGCTAATAAAATTATGAAAAAAAAAATAACAAACAAAATATTTTTTAAATTTGCCGTTGAGTTAATAAAACAAATACAATTTAATCTAAAGAACATAAATATTTAATCCCATTTTATTATGAACAAAAAGATAGTTAGCAAATTGATTCAAGCTGTGATGATTATAGGCATTGTTATATTGACAGTGTTCATTTTCAGAAGTATAATGCGTCCTGAGAAATTTAAATTAATGGCTTCTGAACGTAGAGATGTAGTAGTTGAAAAATTAAAAGACATTAGAACAGCTCAAATTGCATTTAAAAATGTTTACGGTAATTATGCCAATGACTTTGATACTCTTATCGATTTTTTGAAGAATGGTAAAGTGCCAATTGTTGCTAAAATAGGCGTAGCTCCCGATTCATTAACCGAAGCACAAGCTATAAAAGCAGGTTTGGTTAAAAGAGATACCGTGCTAGTGGATGCTTTTGGTGAAGTGTTTAAAGATAATCCACAATTAAATATTGTGGATCTTCAGTATATTCCATATTCTAATAAACGTAAGTTCGAAATTCATTCAGGTGTAATTGATCGTGGTGGTATCAAAGTTCCTGTTTTTACTGTTATTGCTCCTAAAGAAGCTTTTTTAAGCGGTATTGACAACGAATTAAAAGGATTTATGGATAAAATTTTATATTCTAATTTAGAAAAACAATTTTTAAAGCAAGATAAATATAAAAATTTAGTTTTAGGTTCGCTCAACGATCCATCTACCGACGGTAATTGGGAATAAGTATGGATAATTGGACAAAAAAACAAATTGTACAATCCGATTTGTTAGATAAAACTTATAGCAACATAACCATTCGAATAAAAGCGAATGGTTTTGTTGTTTACGGAAAAGACAATATGTCGAAAGCTCTTTTTTTGGATGAATATTCTTTTGCACGTGGTTTTAACAATTCCTTAATAAAAGAGATTTTAGAAAAAGAATATAAAACAATTCTTAAAAACGATGCTTCTATTAAGTTTTTATATCCTGTAAATTATTTTTCAATTGTTCCGCAATCGTATTTCAAAGAGCAGGAATTATCTGCTTATTTTTTAAACTCAATTTCTAAAATTAATATAGATTTGTTTGATTACAATTTTACAAAAGTTAATTTGCCGGACGTTATTTGTGTAAATGCATGTTCTAAAGGAAGCATTCAGGATGTGAAACTAAATTTTCCAATTTCCGAAGTAATTCCCGAAACACAAATTTTGATTAATACTTGTTTGGAAAATTATAAACAGAATATAAAAACTCGTCCAAATTCGCTGTTTTTGAATTTTTCGGGAGATAATGTGGATGATGTTTTATTTGTGGATGATAAATTTTTATTGATGAATCGTTTTGAATATCGTACCATCGAAAATTTTATTTATTTTGTTTTAAACACCTTGTCTCAAACAAAACAATCCACTGCATTAGTAGATATTGTAATTTTAGGAGATATTCAAAAACAATCTAGTATTGTGTCAACTCTTTCAAAATATTTTGATAGAATTCATTTTATTCCTTCGGAAATTGAAATGGATAACGTGGTTTCGCATACATACATCCTTGAAACGAAAGCCTAAACTGTGAGAATAATTAGTGGAAGTCACAGAGGAAAAAAAATTATTGCACCGACAACTTTACCCGTTCGTCCTACTACCGATATAGCCAAAGAGGCTTTGTTTAATGTGCTTAATAATTTCTTTTACTTTGACGGAATTGAAGTGCTTGATTTATTTGCAGGAACTGGAAACTTAACGTATGAGTTTGCTGCACGAGGTGCCGTTTCGGTAACATCTGTGGATTTAAACGACAAATGTGTTGAATTTATCCAAAAAACAGCCGAGTCATTATCATTTGTTCAAGTTACTGCCGTTCGGTCTGATGTGCACAAGTTTTTAGAAATGCATTCAAAAAAATATAATGTGATTTTTGCCGATCCACCTTTTGATGAACCCTTTGATTTTTTTCCCGATATGATTTTTGAAAAAGATTTATTGCAAGAAGATGGCTGGTTTATTTTAGAGCATGGACCAAGAAAAAATTATTCAAAACATCCCAATTTTTTTCAAGTAAGAAATTACGGGAAAGTTCATTTTTCGGTATTTATTAATATTTGAGGGGAGTTCATTGATGTGAGGATGTGATGTTTAGCTAATGTGATGATTTGAGGATGTGGTGATGAGTTGATTAGTGTTGAGTATTGAGTTAGTTGATTAGTTGATAAGTCTATTAGATAGTTAGTTGATTAGTAGTGAGTATTGAGTAATCACTTGTCACTTATTACTTTTTTCCTTTTCCCTTTTACCTTTTACCTTTGTCACTTGTCACCTTGTTACTTTGTCACCTGTCACTTTTTCCATTTATTGTTTTTCATGATTGGCTGTCTAGAATGTTCGAAAACGAGGCATTTTTGAAAATTTTCATAGGAGTTAACTAGTGTTAATGACAAGGAAAATTTTCAAAAATAACGCTGTTATCGGACTTTATAAACGGATACTATTTTATTTCAAAATCAAACATTTTAATTTCTTCCATAAAACCCTGAAGTCTGTCGCCGATATTTACTTTGCCAACGCCCACAGGAGTTCCAGTAAAAATTAAGTCGCCAATACGCAATGTTACAAATTTCGAGATATATTCGATAATATCATTTACGTTAAAAATCATATCAGCGGTATTTCCTTTTTGAACTGTTTGTTCGTTGATTTTAAGCGAGAATGAAGTGTTTTGGACATCTTGGTTATTGATTGGGATAAACTCACTTACAACCGCTGAATAATCGAATGATTTGGCAATTTCCCAAGGGCTTCCATTTAAAATACATTGTTGTTGAATATTGCGAGCGGTAAAGTCGATACCTAATGCAATTTCGTTATAATATTTGTGTGCAAATTTGGATTGCACATGCTTTCCCATTTTGCAAATCCGAAATACAATTTCTACTTCGTGATGAATTTCGTTGCTAAAATCGGGAATAAAAAATGGACGATTTTTAAGTAGGAGGGCTGTATCAGGTTTCATGAAAAATAAAGGGCTTTCTGGAAGTTTGCTTTCCATTTCCTTTACATGATCGATGTAATTACGGCCAATACAAATTATTTTCATAAAAGATTGGAGTGTTTTTATAAATTTGTGTTCATGCCTCTTAAACGGATTGCCGTAATTACCTTTTTGGTAAACTCCGAAAAGTTACCTTTCATCATCCAATCGTAATATTGAGGTTCTTTTTTAAAAACATCGGCAACTTTCATCCCTTTGAATTTCCCAAAATTAAAAACTTCTTCATTGTTTTTATCAAAAATTATTTGACCAACGATGTCGGCATTTTTGTTGTAAAATGAAAATTCACTAAGTTTTTTAATGTCGTTTTGGATTGGAACCGAAATGCTACCATCTTTATCTTTGTATTCTTGGTCTTTATAGCGTTCAATTTGAGCCAAAAGAATTTCATACGTCGCAACTGTATCAGCTTCGGCAGTATGGGCATTTTCCAAATCTTTATTGCAATAAAATCGATAGGCAGCCGATAAGTTTCGAGGTTCCATTTTATGGAAAATATTTTGAATATCGACAAATTTTCTGCCTTTAATGTCGAAATCAACACCTGCACGAGCAAATTCCTCAGCCAACATTGGAACATCAAATTTATTTGAGTTAAATCCAGCCATATCACATTTGTCGATAAATTGGTAATATTGTTTTGCAACATCTGCAAAGCTTGGCTTATCAATCACATCTTTATCCCAAATTCCATGAATTTCCGAAATTTCGGGTGGAATGGGAATAGTAGGGTTAATAATATCTTTTTTTATTTGCGAAGTTCCATCGGGCATAATTTTCAGGATGCAAATTTCTACGATGCGGTCGGTGGTTATGGTTAATCCAGTCGTTTCTAAATCGAAAAAAGCAATAGGATTTTGAAGGTTGAGGTTCATTTGATGTGTTTATAAATCAATTCAAATAATATTATTTGAATATTTTTGGTGCAGGTTTTTCTATAAAAATATTATACAAGTATGGATCGGTTTGTGGCTCACGTTCGGGAATCACAAAATCGGCTTCCCATTTTCCAAACTTATCGGAAGTAATAGATAGCATGTAGTTGCCGGGTTGAGCAATTACTGCAAATTCGCCAGTTGTTTTTAGAGGAATAAAATTAGAAATAACCTGTTTATTCGAGATGTTTAAAAGTTTAATTTTAATTTTCATGTCTTTTTCGGTCTCTTTTAATTCGTCTTTTGTTGCAGGAATCTCATTTTTTGTCAGATTTTCGATTTTATTTTGCGAATTTGATATGGATCTCTCATACGAACTTCTTTTTTGAGGAACATTGGATGAAGTATCCCTCGCTAAATCACTAATTTTTGATTTATACGTTTCAATATTTGTTTTTTCTCGTTCTACTTCATTTTCGAGGGTAGTAATTTTAGCTTTCAGCTTTTCGATGGCTAAATTTTGTGCTTCAAAAATATCCAATGAATCTTTGTTAAAGATATGCCCAGCATAAACAATATATGGTGCCGTTACATCTTTAAAAATTACTTTAAAAATATCAATATTTCCTTTGCCACCAGGTCGTAAATCGGCTATGTATGCATATCTGCCCGATTTTGAAAACGAAATTGTTTTATTGTCATCTGGAGTATTAATTGGATATCCAAGATTAACAGGTTCGGAAAATTTTAAAGTGGGTGATTCCCAAGTTGTTTTAAATAAATCGAACCCACCCATGCTTTTATGCCCTTGCGACGCAAAATAAATAGTTTGTCCGTCTGGCGAAAAACTTGGATAATCTTCGTCGTATGGCGTGTTAATGGTTTTTCCTAAACTTACAGCTTCGGACCAAGTATCGTTAGGTAGTTTTTTTGAAATATATAAGTCTTTACCTCCAGCACCATTAGGCATTTTTGAAGAAAAAATAATGTATTTTTTATCTGGTGATATGGTGGCCGATGTTTCTTCGTATTTTGTATTAAAGGTTAAAAATTCAGCTTTTTGATAGGTTTTTCCTTTTTTTGAAGAGATAAAAATATCATCCATGCCGTTTTCATTATAAATGTAAATCAATAAATTTTCGCCATCGGCACTTAATCCAACACTTTCTTCAATAAGATATGTGTTAATTACTGAAGTTAATCGTTTTGGCTTTTGCCAATTGTCGCCATTTACCGAGCTCATAAAAATATCCGAAGTTAAAAGACCATCAATATCGGTATAGTTTCCCACATTGCCTTTACGTTTGGAACTAAAAAACAGGGTGGTTTCGTATTCGTCAATAAATGCGTTGTAATCCGGAAATTCAGAATTAATATTGTCTCCTAAATTTTCAATTGTAACATTTACTCTGTTTTTATATGCTTCCTTCGCATACTCGCACATTTCAATCATTCGAGCATTGCTGACAATTAAATTCTTTTCTTTTTCTTTATTTTTACTTTGAAAAGTTTGAAAGCATTTAATTGCTTCGTCAAAACGATACGCAAGCATGTATGCTCGACCTAAATCGTAATACGAATAAATATCAGCTTTTGAATCTTTTATTACAATTTCAAAATGTTCAATTGCCTTTATTTTATCAATGTTTGTATTTAGATATGCATATCCAAGTAAAGCCCTGTAAGTTAAATTATTAGGGTCGCCTTTAACAAGTTTTTCGAGTTCAGGAATTGCTGCATAAAAATTTCCAGTTCGATAAAATTCCATGGCTTTTTCGGGGTCGCCTTTAACTGGTTTTTTTGCTGTCTGTGAATATGAAATTATTGTTGAAATCGACAACAAAAGGATAATAAAAAGTTTTCGCATAAGGATATAATTGTACTTGTTAATGCGAATTTATACATAATTTTTTATATGGGAATGTGCAGCAGTGCTAAATTAAGTTTATACTTGTTGATATTGTATTTAATGTGTTGTAATACAGTGTTATAGTTTTGTTGATAATTGGACAACTCATTGTCTTTTTTGATATTTTAAGGATTGAATTTTCAATATTTAAAAGTAATTTATCCGAATATTTAGGAGCAACAATTTATTAAATGTATTTTTGCCGAAAAAACATGTCCAAATTGATAAAATGGGCTTCCTTAGTTAAAATTAGCCATTTAATATTTTCCTTGCCTTTTGCATTTGTTGGTTTTGGCATTGCATTTAAATTGTATGCTTCAACCTTCGATTGGTGGCTAATCCTATATGTATTTTTAGCTGTTTTTTTTGCTCGAAACGCCGCTATGGCTTTTAATCGGATTGCCGATAGTGATATAGATACCAAAAATGATCGAACAAAAAATCGTGAAATTCCAAAGAATATAATTAGTAAATCCAAAGCGTATTTTTTTGTCGGATTAAATTCAATGTTGTTTATTTTAGTGAGTTTTTTTATTAATTCGCTTTGTTTCAAATTGTCTTTTATCGCATTGCTAATAATATTGAGTTATAGTTTTTTTAAACGATTTACTTGGCTTTGTCACTATTTTTTAGGATTGAGTTTAGCCATTTCACCAATGGGTGCATATTTAGCCATTTCTAATAAATTCGACTTGATACCTCTAGTTATTTCATTAGCGGTGCTGTTTTGGGTTGCAAGTTTTGATATTTTGTATGCTTTGCAAGATGAAGACTTTGACAAAGAAAACAATCTTTATTCTGTTCCTCAGCGTTTTGGAAGGCAGAAAGCATTGTGGATTTCTCGTTTAGGACATCTCGTTTCGGCTTTGCTTTTGCTTTTTGCAGGTAGTTTATTAGAGGCAGGATTGCTTTATTATATAGGTTTGTTTTTGTTTTCGATAATTTTGTTTTATGAACAATTTATTATTAAACCAACGGATATAAGCAAGGTTAACTTAGCTTTTGCAACAATGAACGGCTTAGCTGGAATTATTTTTGCAACATTTTCGCTACTTGATTTGTTCTTGTTTTATTTAATTTAAACTATGAAAAAATTTTTTACTAAAAACTTCAATCTATTTCATATAATTGGAGTTATACTAGGAGCCATCGGTGGCTATTTATATTATCATTTTGTGGGATGCAGTTCGGGTACTTGTGCCCTTAAATCCAATCCATACATTATGATTTCGTATGGAGTAGTGTTTGGTTATTTTATTTTTGATTTACTTATTTCGGGATATAAAAAATACATCCAGAAGAAAAATCCAGAAGAAAAATAATTTTCATTATACCTTAAATCCACAAATTGATTCGCTATGAAAAGCCAAAATGGGCTTTAGTGCTGGTTTAGCACAGTCCCGAAAAAGCAATTGTTGATATTTAATTGATAAATATTTACAATTGCTAATTCGGGATTTCGAGCATTGACTTTAATAATGCTCAGTTTGGCTTTGTAATAGAATTTCCTTGCGGATTTAAGGTTATATTTTAATCCTTGCTCATCAACAAAGCCGGACTCATTACAAATCGAATAAAACCAGAAGTATGATATCCAAATCCCTCATATTTTTCGAGGTTTATTTGCGACATGTAAAGATAAAGCACCGTTTCGAGCGACAAGTAAGTGTTGAAGACCCATTTTAAACCAGCTCCTCCATAAGCGCCAAATCCAATTCCGCCTTGACGAATTTGATATTCGGGATTATTTGTGTTTGGGATATAATTGCGGTTTCCATAAACATTGACGGTGCTAAATTTCTTTTCTTCCATCACAATATATGCTTCTTTAACGAGTGTGTTGTTGAAATTTAATCCTAGTTCGAGCATTGGACGAATGCTTTTATCGGTTTTAAACGTTCGAACCAATCCCAGGTCAATGTTTGTGCGAGATTCTAAACCCATTATTCCATAATTCAAATAACTTTTGGATTCATTATCGAAAGCAGGAAAAACTTGAATGGTGAAAAAATCTTTAGCGGTTAATTTACAAACATTAAATTGAAAGTTTATTGCCCACGAAGGATTGTAATTATATCTTACACCAAAACCAACATTCATGGTAACACTGTATTTCATATTTTGAGGATATTCGGAAAGCAAAAATGAATCGCGATTTACGGTAGTTCTAAGAATTTCTTTAATTTCATCTTTCCAATAATAATTTTCCAAAACAAAATTTATATTGTCGACGTTTTGAGGAGATCCATTATAAAATGCTGCATGGCGTTTATCTGCCAAATACGCACCAAAATTTCCAATTACTTCAAGTCCTTTTGGACCTTCGGGTTCAGTTGCAATTTTTAAAGGATGTGGGGTATAAAAATTTGTATCTAAAGGGGTGATGGTATTTGATTTACATACCAGCATCCAAAAAAATGCGAATATCAATAAAAGAATTTTTGAATTTAAGCCTTGCATTGTTTAAATATTTTTTTCAACAAACAAAGATACATTTTTTTAAATTAAAGAGAATATGAAAATTAACTTTTTGTGAGCTTTTAGGCGTCAAGCCATAAACCAATATTTGCAGCCGACACCTTGCCATCATTATCTTAGTTTTGAGCTTATACTTGATTGTTGCCTCGCACAATATGTGTGAATTGTGTATGTTTTTCTCAAAGTTATGTAATATGGTTCTATTCTTAAAATCCCATCTTTGCATAAAAATAATTCAATTTATTATTTACCTTAAAAATATAAAAATGAAAGCAACAGATAAAAAGAAAAATTCCATTATGGTTATTTCTACTTTAAAGAACAACATTCAGGTTCCAGAACATCATATTCGTAAAAGAGCATTTGAGATTTTTATTGAAAGGGGTGAAGATGAAGGGAGTGAAAGAAACGATTGGTTTCAGGCTGAACAGGAATTAAACAAATTAAAGGATAATTAGTATCAGCAAGAAAACTCTAAATTAGTAGTTTCGAAAGTCTCGAATTTGACGTTTTCTTATCAAACACTGAGTTTTCTTGCAAGGTCTATTTATTATTTACTGCAAACTTACGGATGAAAAACATATGAATTTAAAACACTGTTGTCCGATAAAATAAATAAATTTTGCTTTGGGTGTAAATTACTTCAATCAATTTTTGCCTCAATCCTAAAGGATGAATTGATTTTCAGCAATTTACATTCGCCAGCTGGCGAACAAGCGGGCAATAAATTGCGGAAAATC
>JBBQWB010000051.1:0-20106 GCA_038210985.1 Bacteroidales bacterium | reverse complement strand
AAAGTTTTTCTGGATTATCGATATTGCCTTCCTCAATATTTTTATATACACGAGCCTCAAGTCTAGCTTTTTTCTCTCTAGCTTTCTTTAATTCGTAGGTGTATTTCTTATACTCAGGGTTTGGAATAGTTTGTTTTTGATCAACTTGTTCTGTTCCATATTCAATCATTTTATCAAAATCAAAGTTCTCAATCATGTATTTGAAGTAGTTTTCTTGTGTCCATCTGGAAAACATCTATACCGCAATAATCTCTAGGGATAAATACGGATGGGTTGTTATTATGGATGTCTGATGATTGTTTTCTGAAAGTTTGCGTATTTCTCGGAACCACAGGTTTTATAGACAAAAAGCCTTTGGTTCCGAGAAATATGGACTAATCTACCCTGTTTATAGTTTTTCCAAGACTTAATTGTGAATGCTTCTGACGAAATTTGCAGGAAAGCCGTATACGGGAAAACCGCACTTACGGATTGACGAGGGGGGGGGAAGGCTTAGTGCCTTTCTACTCTACTCTACCATGACGGCTATGGTTTGTTCATTTTTTCGACAAGCTCTGTATGACGGCTCGGTTTGCTCGGATTTGTAATCCGAGCTTAATGTAATCCGAGCAATTTATTGTTAGTTCGGATTACAAATCCGAACTAGCTCCGTGTATAAATAGATACAAAAGTCTAAAATTTACACCAATGTTATTCACCCTTTATTTCCAAATTTTTGCATAAAGTCTTGGAATGACAAATCGCTGGGTAAACGACAAGTTTTTGTTATTTACAACAAAATATATTAAAATTTAAGCACTTACAACGAAATAATCTCTATTGTAGTTTTCCAGCAATAAATCCGGTTGTCCATGCACATTGGAAATTAAATCCACCAGTAATTCCATCAATGTCCATCACTTCGCCTGCAAAATATAGATTTTTACAATGCTTGCTTTCCATGGTGCTTACATTTACACTTTTCAGACTGATGCCTCCACAAGTAACGTATTCATCCCGAAATTTGGTTTTCCCTTTTAGTTCATATTCATCGTTGCACAAAATATTCATTAATTTATTCAATCCTTTTTTACCTATTTCGTTCCATTTTTTCTCGGAATTAATCTCGCATTTTACGAGTAAAAAAAGCCATAAACGAGATGGTAAATCAAAAGGTCGAGTATTTGAAATAATTTTATTAGGATGTTCTTCAACAATATCCATCAAATGTTTTAAAACCACATCACAATTCTCCTCTTTAGCCCAATTTACCTGAATTTTAGCATCGTATTTCATTTCAAATAATGCCCTAGCTCCAAAAGATGACAATTTTAAAATTGCTGGACCACTTAATCCCCAATGGGTTATCAGCAAATCTCCTTCTGTTTTAATTTTTGTTCCTTGGATGCGAATACTTACGTCATTTGCTACAACTCCCATAAGCTCAGTTATTGGATTGTTTGAAATTTGGAACGAAAACAATGAAGGAACTGGATATTCAATATTGTGATTTAGTTTTTCCAACCAATTTAATCCTTCCCGTTTAGGCGAACCTCCCGTTGTAACAATCACTTTATCGAATGTTTCGTTTTTTTGTGTTTCATCAAAAAAAGACAGAACAAAACGTTCGCTATTTTGCGATATTGAAATTACTTCAAAATCGGTTTTAACTTGTATTTTTAGTCGAGTTACTTGATTTAAAAAACAATCGATAATGCTTTGCGAATCTTGTGATTTTGGAAACACACAGCCATCTTCCTGCACAAAAAGAAGCACTCCACGCTTTTCAAACCATTCCATTGCGTGCTTATTGTTAAATTCATGAAATGCCTTTTTCAAAAATTTTCCACCACGTGGATATGCTTTGCATAATTCGGATATCGATTCACAAGCATGCGTAACATTGCATCTGCCTCCACCCGAAACTTTCACTTTGCCTAAAACTCGATTTGACTTTTCAAAAATCACAATTTCAGCATTAGGATAATTTTCTTTTGCCGAAATTGCCGAAAAAAAACCCGCTGCTCCACCTCCAATTACTGCTACCTTCATACACTATTTTAATTATAGATACTCGAAATGAAAATTTTTAAAAACCTATTTTGGAAACGGGAAAAAATTAATAATTGTATAATACAAAATAAATCCATTACCAACCGTAAAAACCAAGCCCCAAAAAACTGGATGAATATGTGTGATTTTTGACAAAACACTTGCATCGCCAGCTGCTTTTGGATTTGTAAACGACAAATAAAAAACAGCAAATGGAGAATAAATGGCTTCGGTAATGATTACAAAAACATAGATATAACAAGCTAAATTTATCAAATTAAATAATTTAAAATAGATTAATGCTCCGTTAATAGCAGCAAAACCAATCAACCAAAATGCACCAAACCAATTTCGGATAAAGAGTACTAATATTAGAATTGAAACACCCGATAATATCCAAATTACAAGCTCGGTTTGTTTTTCTGAAATCAAAAAAAGCAACCCCATTCCCGATGCAGCCGACAGAGGATATCCAGCTATTGCTGTTAAAAATGTTGCAAAACGACCAGAACCTTTAACCGTAATTTCGCCTTCGGTATTCGAAAATAGTTTTATCGATTGAATTTTTCCAGAAAAACAAAATGCAACCAATCCATGAGCCGACTCGTGAAGCATCGTGTTTACCACTTTTAAACCAGTTCCAATAATTGGTATTCGGCAAGTAAGAAAAATTCCAGTAAAAAGAATGTAAAATAAAGTTGGATCCGAAAAATTTAAAACCATACATTTTATTTTTGTGCGTTCTTAAACAATTAAATTAACTGTACAATATTACAATTAATTAGTATTTATTTTCAATATTGTCCAATAAAAACTAATAACAATTATGCAATATACAGATATTAAGCATTTTAGCAACATGAGTCCTGACTTCGACAATGCGTCACCCTAATTGAAATAATCATTATCTATTTTCTGATACTTTTTTTCTTGTTTAATCAAAATTAATCAAGTAGGAAATTAAAAAAAAAACTGCTTGATTTAGTTTGATTTAACCCCGATTTAGTGGTTGTTTAAATTTGTTTTGACAAATTTATTTACAACCATTTAATCAAGTGCCTTTTCCGAATTTCTAATCGTTTTAGCATTCACGCCACCGTCTTGACGCTCTGCCGCGGCGGATTGCCGTTGCCACCGCACGAGTTAGAAATTTTAGTTTTTTTTTAGAAGTTTTAGTTTTTATAAGGTATTCGCCAGTTGTCGGACAAATTTATCTGTTTGATTACGCTATCGCGGTGGAAAAAATATAGTTTAAAAGTTTGGTTTTTGGTTTTCCAAATTACGACGCCGTAGGTGTCGAATATTAATAGCCCCGCATGCAATGTGGGGGTTATTATGTTTAATTGAAAAATGATTTTGGCGAAAAATTTGCCTTGATGTTTGCAAATTTTATGACAAAATCCAATCTTATAGAAACAAATCTTTCGTAAATTTTGGATGAAATTGTGCCCCCGAGTCACCCGAAAATGGAGCCAAGCAACTGTATGTGTCTCGTTTTTAGGTTATTGCAAAATGTGTTTTGAAAAGTGTCAAAGTCAGGACAATATTACAACTAATTAGTTGGATTTTTCACTATCTAATAACCTAAATATAGACCTACGTGATACACAATAAATGACAAGCCCCAAGCCATAGCAAGTGTATAAACCATGGAAAATATCCCCCATTTTACACTGCCCGATTCTTTAATAATTGCAACTATTGAACCTATACAAGGAAAATAGATAGAAACAAAAAGAATAAAAACAAAGGCTAAAAGAGGCGTAAAATAAGGCTTTCCTTTGTTTGGCCCTTCGGTTATTTTTTGTTCTTGAAGCTTATTACTCAACAAATGTGTTTCGTTATCGTTGTCGCTTTCGGTTTGATATAATACAGCTAATGAACTTATTATAATTTCTTTTGCAGGAATTCCCGACAAAATACTTATCCCTAATTTCCAATCGAATCCAAGTGGTTTTATTACTGGCTCGATAACTTTTCCAATTTGACCTAAATAAGAATTTTCGTGACGAATTAGTTGATATTCCATCTTTCGTTCTTTAATTTTAGCATCTACAAATGGCTTATCCGACAATTGAGTAATACTTGAATCCATATTAATCACTTGAGATTTTATCAACAATTCAGTTTCTTTACTATAATTTTCAAGTTCGGGAGAAGTAGTTGGAAAATATCCTAAAGCCCAAAAAACTACTGAAGAAATTAAAATTACACTGGCAATTTTTTTCAAATATTCGCGTGCTTTATCCCACATATGTCTTAACATAGATATAAAAGTTGGGATTCGATAAGGAGGTAATTCCATAACAAATGGAGCACTAACCGTTTTGAAAATAAATTTCCGTAACCACAATGCTGTAAAAATAGCTAATGCAATTCCTGTAAAATAGATGACAAAGATAACAAATGATGCATTTTTTGGAAAAAAAGTTCCTGCAAACAAAATATATACTGGCAAACGAGCATTACACGAAATAAATGGATTTATTAACATGGTAATCATTCGCTCGTTTCTATTTTCCAAAATACGAGTGGACATAATTGCTGGAACATTACATCCAAAACCCATAACTAAAGGAATAAATGATTTACCATGCAAGCCTATTTTATGCATAAAATTATCGAGGATAAAAACGGCTCTCGACATATAACCTGTTCCCTCCATCAAAGCAATAAAGAAAAACAGGAGCAAAATATTTGGCAAAAAAACGAGCACACCTCCTACTCCACTAATAACTCCGTCGATCATCAAATCTTTAAATATCGAATTTGCCATATTGGTTGAAATCCAATTACCAAAAAGTTGCACTCCGCTTTCAATCCACGACATTGGGTAAGCCCCTAGTTTAAATGTTGCAAAAAACATCAACCAAATCAAACCAGCAAAAATAGGAAAGCCTAAAATTTTATGGGTTAAAAATCTATCAAAACTTCGATTAGATTCATTTTTTGGAATTAACGGTTCACGTATAGTTTCGTAAACAGCACCTTTAATAAATCCAAATTTTAATTGAGTAATTACACTATCGGGCGTATCACCGTATTCTTTTTCAATCAAAATACGTTGCGATTGAACTTCATCCATTATCTGTTGCTCATTTATCATTTGCGAAATCTCTTTTTGAGTTTCCACATCGCCTTCTAGAAGTTTTACAGATAAATACCTTGGTGAAATTTTATTGGATAATGCTGTAGAAGCATCTTCACGAATAATTTTTTGAATTGATTTTATAGATTCCTCTATCTGTTTATTATAATTTACATGAATATGCCTTGTAAATGCATTTTTTTCGTAATAAACCGAAATTATTGCATCTAAAAGCTCTTTCGCACTCGATTGTCGTTTTGGGTTTATGGGAACTATTGGACTGCCCATCAATTTACTTAAACCTACCACATCAAGTTTTCTGCCCGAAGTTTCTAATTCGTCACACATCGTCATGGCAATAACCGCTGGGATATCCATGTCGATAATTTCGGTAGTTAAATATAGATTTCGCTCCAAATTACTTCCATCCACTACATTTAGAATTAAATCGGGCGTATTGTTTAAAATATGTTGTTTAACCAAAACTTCACTTTCGGCAACATTGCATAACGAAAAAATACCTGGCAAATCTGTTATTATAATTTTAATTTCGTTGTATTGAATTTCGAATTCTTTGGCACTCAAAGTAACACCAGAGTAATTTGCAACACGCTCGTTTAAACCAGTTAAGGCATTAAAAAGCGAGGTTTTTCCCGAATTTGGCAAACCCAAAATTGCCACATTAATAACTGTACTTTTTTCGGACCAATATCTAATGTCGGTATTTTCGGATGAAGTTTGAATGGACGGTACGGATGCTTGCGAAAATTCACTTATGGGAACTACTTCCACTAAATCGGCATCGACTTTACGAATAACCAAATGCGAACCCATGACAAAATATTCGCTAATATCACCAAAAGGAGCAATTTTAAGAGCTTTAATCTGTTCACCTGGAACTAATCCAAGCTCCATCATTCGCTTTCGATACGAGCCACTGCCTGTAAGTTTAACTATTACCGCTTTTTCGCCTAATTTTAGTTTACTTAAAACCATTTATTTAGATTGATTATAATTAGCAAAAGTAAACATTTTTTTGTAATAATAAAACTTTATTGAAATATACAAGAAATTAAACATCAAGCATTCCTCTAAATATCTCTTCTGATGTTTATCCATCTTAGAAAAAATGGATCTTCGATTTTATATGATTTATTTTCTTGAATTAAATAGCCATTGTTAAGTAGCCGTCTATATGCACTATACCTTGTGCTTTCTGGCACTTGTCTATCTTTTAATTTTGTATTTTTAGAAATTTCAAATTGAGCCAGTTCGATAAGTAATTTTCTATCCATTAAATTCAAACTCATCCATAATCGCTCATAATCAATATCATGCTGTTGAATAAGTTCATTAACGACATCATTAATGTTTGTATTAATTTTTTCCTTTAGTGAATTCCAATAATAAAAAGCAAGCTGTTGAGTATAATAAGGATGACATTTTGTAAAATCTAAAATTTCGCTAGATATAAGCATTTCATTACTGAGTTTAAGATTTTCGAATCTGCTAGATAAATATTCATTAAAGTTAGCTTTAGGGATTTTTCCTAAGGTTTGAACTACTCCAAAATGATAAAAAGGCGATTTTTTCTTTTCAAATATTTCTTTCATTAACGACTCCAAACTACCCATAAAAACATAATTAACATTACTATGTAATTGGATTATTGAACGCATTATTTTATCCAAATTCTTATCAATTTGCTTAATTTCTTGAAATTCATCAATAACCACTATTGGCTTTTGACCTTTTTGCCCCAATTGCTCAATCAATGATAAAACATCCTCCAAAATAATTTTAGAGGAGGCACTGGGGATAAAAGCAATTTCAATAGAATCTGTTAATGGGTTTAATGATAAAGTAGGTATTATTCTAAATTGCTTAATTTGTTGTTTTACTTTCTCAATGGGATAAATTTTAAAAACACGTTTCAATAATTCGTTTGAAAAATCAGTAAGACTGGTAACGTGTTGTAAATTAAGCGACATCACTGGTCGACCGCTTTGTTTTACTGCTTTGTTTATTAAACTTGTTTTTCCATATCGTCTTGGGCTAATAAGTATCAAGTGATTTGCACTATTTATTACGTCTAAAACTTTTACTAATTCATCTTCTCTATCGGTAAAAAAGGAATCTTCCACTACGGAACCAAACTTAAATGGATTTTTCATATCAAATTTGAATTAATTTTAATCAAAACAAACACACTATGTATCTGAATTTAAACCTTATACGAACTACGAAAAATTTCGTTACGAAAAATTTCGTAGTAATAAGTTTTACAAAGATAAAATTTATTTTGGGAATAACAAGAATCGTTCAGATTATGCTTTAAAAATTAATTCAGAACAGGAAAAACCCTCAATTAGTTCTTCACAATCTTAGCAGTGTAAGTTTTTCCATCCACCTCGAGGCGAACAAAGTATAAACCTGGTTTTAGATTTAGTTCGGAATCATTCAAATTATATGAGTATGAACCTGCTTTGGTAGCTATTTTTTGCTGAACTGTACTTACTTTATTGCCAATAATTCCATAAACAGCAATACTAACATCCGAAGCTTCGGGTAATGTAAAGGTTATTTGAACCGACTCTTTGAAAGGATTTGGAAAAACATTAAATTTCAATTCTTGAGTTTGATTTCCACTTTGAATATTTTCGATTCCTGCAACTTGAGGTTGTTGTAGTACATTATTATTAATCCATGTTTCTTCTTTATTCACAATATTTCCATTTGTATAAATGTATTCTTGAATAATTGTAGTCATAATAGGATATCTATCTTCGGCAGAATACCATGAATATCTTGTTGATTCAATATGAATATCTGAACACATGGAAGCTTCCACTGTTTTTGAATACTGTTTAACACGTAAAACATTTTTTTTGACATTTCCAGGTAAAACCATAACACCGTATGCATCGGCAGTAATACTATAAGTACCTGAAATATCAATATGCATGTTTTCTTTGTATAAAGCAATTGCTTTTATGTTTCCATCGTAGTTATTTGAATATTCAAAAGGATACATCATGCGAGTCATTGGTTGAGAATAATCAACCGAAAAATCAGGATTTAAATTACCAACATTAGTGTATGAATTTTGGGTTAATAGATGAAAATATTTAGTGCCATTTTCTTCGAGTATGTTGGTTGGTTTAATGGAAAATTTTTGAGCATCCTCATCCCCTGCCTGAAATTGAAAACTTGTTTTATAAACTTTTAAAAATTCAACATTTGAAAAATCCCAAGTAATATTTCGACCTGAATTACCAGGTTGAACAAACTGAGCTTGCGAAAATGAAATTGCGTCGCCAGCGATTGGTGCATGCGAGTAATAATCAATTACAACTTGAGCATTTCCGATAACGAACAAAGATATTGCGATTACAGATAATAATGTTTTTTTCATGATACTTCTAATTAATTTATTTCAAAAAGCAATACAATAGTACTAATTATTTTTTATAAAATCAATGGTTTAACTTTAAAATTCTATAAATTGTACATTTTCAGATAAAAAAACAAATATATTTTTTAAAACTCCCTTAATGTTTCGTGCACACCTTTATGAATATCGTACCAAAAGTCGTATGCAGCTGTACGTTTATTGTCATTAAATCTTGTTAGCCATTTATTCATATCGGGGGTATCAATTCCTTCGTCGTGTTTCTTTTTCAAAAAGGTTTGAATCATGTCGAAATTACGCTCCGATTCCCAAAACTGAGATGAATTTCGAGAATTAATCCATTGGGCTGTTGATTTAGCAACATCTTGATATTCGTATTTCATTCCATATAATTTACCCATAATTTCGGGAATCATATCTTCTGCCCATTGACGATGAAAGCGACACATTCCCAAATTATCGACCATCAGTTCTTTAATCATACGGGAAGCATTTTCGGCACCAAGTTTTTGAGGTTCTATAAAATCTTTTCCGTAATTCATATAATATTTACCCATAATTGGCATCGGCGAAAGTACACCTGGACTCCAATACTGATTTGGCACCATCCAACCTTTTTTACCAAAAGCGATAAAGATAAATTTGTCGATTATTCTTCGTCCGCGGTCGAAACTAATTTTTTTAGCCAATGAACGAGCACCTTGCGAAAGATTGAGCATTGAATTTTCACCTAAAATAATACCATCTAATAATTTCACAGCAATATCTGCATTGTGCATCGAGTCCTTAACCAAATGAAAATTATCGGGAGAAAATACTGGGGATTCTGATAAGCCAAGTTCCGAAGGTTTAATTAATCCATCCGCCACACATTCCATCAGCCAAGCAATAACGCCACCTATAGATATGGCATCGAAGCCGTACATATCTGCTTTATGGTTTAACATTTCAGCAGCTCTTTGGTCAAAAATTCCCGAAAGTGGTCCCATTGTTTGATAAGGCTCATAATCCTTTTTAAACTTGCCATTCATTTTTTTACAAACCGCCGAACAGCGTTCGCCACAAGTTTTAAACTGCTTATTTTTAATAGTTTCCTCGTTAAACTGTTTAAGATAATGATCTACAATAAACTTTTGATGAAGTTCCTTCCTTTCGCTTTCTGTCCAATAAATACTTTTGTAATTAAAGGCAATAATATTTCCTCCAACCGTAGCATAATTAACTCCAAAAGTTCCGCCAGTTTCAAATTTCTCCTCGAACCTGTATTTTGCTGTTGCTTCAAGAGCCTTAGCTGCTAGTTTTTTACTATATTTTGTTTCGAACCAAGAATCCGCCACTTTACGATCGCGAAAATCTTCGTCGATAAAAGTGCCACCATACATTATTGCAACGATATTATGATCTTGAAATAATTTTGAACCAAGTCCACCGCGACCAGCCCATGTGTCAACATAAGTAACTTTACCATCGCGAATTGGAGCGGAAGCAATTCCTCCAATATCTGTCATCATAGCAGCTGGACCAGTTACCAATATTCTGGGATTATTTTCGTAGCGATGATGGTAATTTTCAAACACATATTCCATCAACGAATACACTCCTCCTCTGCCGCTGTTCCATATTTTTAAAGCATTAACAGGAATAAGTTCAACTTTGATTTCTTCGCCATGACTTCTGTTTAAAACCAAAATGGAAGTTGTTGAAGCTTTTCCAATTATCGAAACCTGATTTAGCCCAAGGTTGTCGAATTCGACACCTGCTCCACCCATGGATGAAATGTAAAAGCCACCCCAGCATGGCGAAAAACCAGAAAAAATCAAACGATTTGAACCTGGAAAAATTGAACCAGCTAATAAACCTGTTCCAATATTTAAACTATTGTGCTTGCCCGATAAATGAAATCCTAAATCTACTGGACCAAAAAATTCACCAATTGGGTAACGATTCGATTTGTAAAAACCTGTAGAAGCATCAACCAATAATGCTTTAAGAAATAAATCCATACATGAAGAGATTAAGATTAAACATTAACAAAATTAATACAAAAAAGTTTTGTCTTACTTAGTCCTTGCAAGAAAACTCAGTGTTTGATAAGAAAACGTCAAATTTGAGGCTTTCGCAGCAACGAATTTAGCGAGTTCCGAATTAGATTTTGTAAGTTTTCATTTGCTTTCACCCTTGAGGGCTAGGGCAAAAAAAGAAATGAAAACCAACAAAATCTTGGTCGGAATGACCTGAATTCGTTGCAAGTATAACAGCTTGTCCGACCTTTGGCGGAAAGAAGTTGGCGTTTTCTTGCAGACACTACTTAGTCCTTAAAAAAAAACTCAGTGTTTGGCGTGAATTTAGGTTTGATTATAAGAATCGAGGATTAAAAATAAGAAAACGTCAATTTCGAGGAGCGAATTGTTGTAGCAAGCGAAGCCGAACTGTCGAGATGCAGGATTTTGGCACAAATTTAAAATTTCCAATTTCCAATTTCGATTTTACAATACTAATTTTATTTTATTCTACGCCCTCAAGCCAGGCAAGAAAAAACAGTGTGAGAGTGAAAGTTTGAGTTTTGAGAAAAACCCATACTCAAACTATTCATCTGGTGGAAAAACCAGTCATCGAGCCAAAACTGGTCATCGAGCAGTTCAACATTTCGACTTCGCTCAATGCATCGCTCCTCTCGCTGACCACGGAGCCGAGATGCAGGATTTTGGCACAAATTAAAAATTTCCAATTTCCAATTTGAATTTTACAATAATAATTTGTTTTATTCAAGGACTTCAAGCCAAGTAGCCTAATTTATTTTTTTTTAAACTTGAACAAATATTTGATAGATTTGTTAAATCGTGTATGAAAAAAAAACTAATATTTTTAATAATGGCTAGCACACTTTTGGGTTCATGTAAAACTACAAATAAATTAGAAACGGTAAAAGAAGTTGACATTCAAAAGTACTCGGGTAAATGGTACGAAATTGCAAATTATCCAAATAGTTTTCAAAAAAATTGTACCGCAACCACCGCCGAATATACTTTAACCGAAAAGGGTACTGTTATCGTTGAAAACCGTTGTAGAAAATTCACTTTAGACGGAAAAGAATCGTATATAAAAGGAAAAGCATTTGTTGTTAAAAATAGCAATAACACAAAGTTAAAAGTACAATTTTTTTGGCCCTTTAAAGGCGATTATTGGATTATTGATTTAGACAAAAATTACCAGTGGGCAGTTGTTTCGGAGCCATCCCGAAAATATTTATGGATTTTAGCTCGACAAAATAAAATGGATCAAGCCATCTATGATTCAATAATTAAAACACTTGGAAACAAAGGTTTCGACATTAGCAAAGTAGTTAAAACAATTCATTGATTTTTTTTTATTTACACTTTTATTTGTATAAATATTATTTGTAATTTTGAAGCCCCCTAAAAGGATTTAACTATTAACACACACATACACAATTTATGAGAAAAATATCGTTTTTTTTGGCTTTACTGTTTGTTAGCATAGCAATTTTTGGTCAATCGAACCATTCAAAAAATGGATTTACTGTTTTAAGTTCAACTAATTTGGAAAGCACAATTAGCTTTGATTTAGGAACCTACACCCTATTCAACATGTATCTTCCAAACGGGATAAGTCAAAAAATCAATGCCCAAAATGCAGTTCCACTTATGCATAAAGGAGCACCCGAAGTGTATAAATATTCGACTTCAATTATAATTCCCGATCAAGGTGACATGTCGATTGAAATTTTAGATAGCAAATTTAAAGATTTCAAAAACATATCCTTAATTCCATCAAAAGGAAATTTAATGCGAACAATTAATCCCGAATCTGTTCCTTATACCTATGGAAGTTCCTATTTGAAAAATAAATTTTATCCAAGCTTTTTAGCAGACTTCAATTCACCATATATATTACGTGAATATCGTGGTCAAACCATAAACATTTATCCTTTTCAATATAATCCAGTTACAAAAACCTTACGTGTTTATTCGGAAATTACAATTAAACTAACACCAAAAGTAAACGCAGCAGCATTAAACACAATTACTTCACGAAATAGCACCACCAAAACGACTCGAGAATATCAAGAAATTTACAAAACTCAATTTTTGAATTTTGAAGCACAAACAGCTACAAAATATACTCCTGTTGACGAACATGGAAAGATGTTAATCATTAGCAAGGCAGAATATATTCCAACGATGATGGAGTTTGTAAATTGGAAAATTTCTACAGGTATTCCAACCGAAATAGTTAGCATCGAATCGATTGGGAATACCCAAACAGCCATCAAAAATTATGTTACAGCCTATTACAACACTAAAAGTTTAACATTTTTATTATTAGTTGGAGACGCACAACACATAACACCAGCAACATACGCAGGCAGTCCATCAGATAATTTTTACGGATATATTAGTGGAAACGACTCTTATTCTGAAGTATTTGTGGGTCGTTTTTCGGCTGAAAGCATTGCTCAGGTTCAAACTCAGGTTCAAAGAAGCATTCAATATGAACAAAATCCAACTGTTGGAAATTGGCTCAATACTGGAATTGGAATTGGTTCGGCAGAAGGTCCAGGATACCAAAACTTGTATGATTATCAACATATGCGATTAATCCGTGATACGTTATTAGGATATAATTATACTAATGTTGCTGAAATTTACGATGGTAGTCAAGGTGGACTTGATGTTGCTGGAAATGCCACAGCTGCTCAAGTTTCAGCAGCTTTAAATAATGGTGCTGGAATTTTAAACTACACTGGACATGGTGCCGAAACACAATTTGTTACTTCAGGATTTAATAATAGCAATGTAAATAGTTTAACCAATGTGGAAAAACTTCCATTTATTTGGGCGGTGGCATGTGTGAATGGTAGTTTTGTTGGACAAACTTGCTTTGCCGAAGCATGGTTACGTGCAACATCAAATGGAAAACCTACAGGTGCAATTGCTACTTTAATGTCCACTATAAATCAAAGCTGGGACCCACCAATGGCTGGTCAACGTGAAATGAACGATATTTTAACCGAAAGTTTTCAAAATAACATCAAACGAAGTTTTGGCGGAATATCCATGAACGGCTGTATGAAAATGAATGATTTATTCGGTTCGGAAGGTACTAGTATGACGGATACTTGGACAATTTTTGGAGACCCTTCGTTGATGGTTCGCACTACCAACCCGCTTACAATGACTGTTACACACGAGCCTCAAATATTAATGCAAGAAACAGAATTAGCAGTTAATTGCAACATAAACGGTGCTTTGGTTACCTTAACAGTGAACAACAATATTATTGGAACAGGAACTGTTGTTGGACAAGTTGCAAATATTTCGCTTGACGAACTTACAACTACCGATTCGATAACCGTTACAGTAATATCTTACAATTACATTCCACACATTGGAAAAATAGCTGTAATTGATATTTTATATAATAACGATGCAGAAATTTTAAGCATTTTAAATCCTCAAGCCGAATATAATTGTATAGGCTATGATATTGCACCAAAGGTAATTATTCGCAATAAAGGTTTAAATTCTTTAACTACTGTTACAATTCGTTATACCTTAAATAATGGAAGCAATATCGACCAAGTTTGGAATGGTAATTTAGCTAGTTTTGAAAAAGACACTATTGAATTAGCTGTATTTCCTCTTTCGGTTGGAAATAATGTTATTGACGTAACTGTGGTTAATCCAAACAATCAACCCGATGGAAATACCGATAATGATTTAAAATCAAAATCATTTAATGTTGTCGTTTTGCCTTTAAGCACAAATTTTTCGGCAAACAATACCGAAACGTGTATTTCACCATCCATTATTCAGTTTACAAATTTGAGTGAAAACGGAATTTCATACTTGTGGGACTTTGGCGATGGCACAACTTCTACGGACGTTTCTCCTGCACACACATACAATACAGCAGGTTTTTACACCGTTCAACTGACTGCATCGACAGGGATTTGTGGAAATGAATTAAACGAAAAAATAGATTATATTAAAATTGGTTTAGAGCCTTTAGAAGTGAATAATCATACCATAACCGATTGTGCACCTGCAACCGCATCGTTTTCGGTTATTGGTGCTGGAGATGTTAAATGGTATTCCGATTCTCTTTGCACTCAATTAGTTCAAACTGGGAACAGCTTCACAACACCAACTTTAAATATTCCAAGTCGCTATTTTGTTCGTAAAGAAGCAGTTTCTCCTTTGCAATACGTTGGAAAAACAGACAGCTTAGGCAGTGGTAGTTATTACACAAGCACCTCCAGTGTTCACTATTTAATTTTTGATTGCTTCACTCCTACTACTTTGGCTTCGGTTAAGGTTTATTCAGGAGCTACTGGAAATCGCACGATTGTTTTGCGCAATGCTTCTTCGACAGTTATTGCATCTAAAACAGTAAACATTCCTGCTGGTTCAAGCAGAGTTACTTTAAACTTCGAAATACCAGTCGGAACCGACTTGCAATTAGCTTGTACTGGTAGTCCAAATTTATATCGAAACAATAACCAAAGTGCTAGCTTTCCATATACAATTTCTGGAGTAATTAGCATCACCGAATCGAGTGCTTCACTTCCACAATATAATGCACCAGGTAATTACTATTATTTTTACGATTGGGAAGTTCGTGAACCAAATTGCTATAGTCCTACCGAAGTTATGTTTGCAAATATTTCACCTACTCCAGTTCCTGAATTTGTAAGTCAAGTGAGTGGTGCTACGGTTCAATTTACAAACCAAACACTGTATGCTAATTCGCACGAATGGATATTTGGTGACGGAAACACTTCTATCGATGTAAATCCAAGTCATAACTACAACGCATCCAATACTTTTAATGCAAAGTTAATATCTACTGGATTGTGTGGAGTTGATTCTGTTGAGCATCCAATTATCACATCCATTTTAGCACCTATTGCTGATTTTTCGGCAAGTTCGTTAGTTGTTAACTCTTCTCATTCAATCATTTATAATGATAACAGTTTATATATTCCAACAGATTGGAGTTGGGCATTTGAAGGAGGCACTCCTGCTACTTCGCATACACCAAGTCCAACGGTATTTTATTATACACCAGGAGTTTACGATGCTTCATTAACAGTTGAAAACATGTTTGGCTCAAATTCATTAACTAAAACAGAATATATTTTAGTTTTGGACCCAAGTCAAATTGATGAGAACAATCCTTTAAATAACATTTATGTTTATCCTAACCCAGCAACATCAAACGAAACCAATATCTTTTTTAGATTGGAAAAACAGACGGAAATATCCATTAAACTGTATGATGAAATTGGGAATATGGTTCAAACAATAGTTATGAATAAGGTTTATCAAAATGGAACTCACTCTGAAGTAATTTCGTTAAACAACCTTTCGAGTGGATTTTACATGATAGAAATTATTGGAAACGGAATTAAGTCAAACAAGAAACTGGTAATTTGTGCTAGGTAGTTTTTGCAAAGACTACATAGTGAGAAATCTATTAACATAATAGATGCCTACGCTTCACTATGTTGGAAGACCTGCGAAAGCACACCTATCAAACGGCAAGCGGAAGTAAACGCCCATTGGGGATACCGACTGTACGAGATAGAATAGCACAAACTGTATGTAAAATGATAATCGAGCCAATCTTTGAGGCAGATTTTGAGGATAGCTCTTATGGATTTCGCCCAAATCGTAGCTCTAAAGATGCGATAACGGCAATTTGAGAGAACTTAAAGCAAGGTAAATCAATGGTTTATGACGCAGATTTGAGTAAGTACTTTGATACGATACCACACGATAAACTTTTAATAACCTTAAAAGAGCGAATAAGCGACCCAAGAATACTAAAACTCATTATAAAATGGCTAAAAGTGCCAGTAGATGAGAACGGGAAGAATACGGAATAACGATAGTGCGATATGCAGATGATTTTGTATTAATGGGGAAAGAATTACCAGATGTGGTTGCAGGAAAATTACTACGTTTTTACTTAAAAGAAAGATGGTTCGATATTCTAATCGCAAGAGTCAAAGGAAGAGCAGGCTTTATAGACAAAAAGCCTTTGGGAAATTAGTTATGAAATATGGGCTAATCGACCCTGTTTATGGTTTTTCCAAGACTTAATTGTGAATGCTTCTGACGAAATTTGCAGGAAAGCCGTATGCGGGAAAACCGCACGTAAGGATTGATGAGGGGGGGGAGGCTTAGTGCCTTTCTACTCTACTCTACTCTACTCTACTTTACTCTACGATGACGGTAAAAGGAAAATGCAATGTTTACGACAAGCTCAGGATGACGGTAAAGGAAAATTTAAATTTTAATTGCCAACAATCGTAATTCATTTTCAAAATTATTTATCCAAGCTCGTTGCTCATCTGGATAAATTTGTGCAATATCTCCACTTTGCAAGGTGTAAGACTGATTATCAATAATTAGCACTCCTACTCCACTTAAAACATAAAAAATTACGTTTACTAGATTTAGATGCATCTCAATTTCCTCGCCTTGCTTCAACGATAATTCAATCAATTCAGCTTGTTCGCTTTTATGACAAAAAAATGCGTCGGGCGATTCTAATATTTGTTTACGAGAATCTTTTTTTGAAATTATAGCCATAATTATTCTTTTATCATTGTTAACATCATTTTAAATTGTTCGGTGGCATTTACTGCATGTGGAATATTTGCAGGCATAATAATAGTTTCGCCACATTCTAAATGATGTGAAACTCCACCAATAATTACTTCGGCTTTGCCATCTAAAACCTGAATTATTGCATCAAACGGAGCGGTGTGTTCACTTAATGATTGACCTTTATCAAAGGCAAATAAAGATAAATTACCACTTGGTTTTTTTATGATTGTTCGGCTTACAATGGAACCAGTTTGATACGAAACCATTTCGTTTAATCGAACAATTTCGGATTTCGGAAATTTTAAATTACTCATATCTAATTATTTATAAATTCTTATTTTTTCAATTAAAATCTTCTCAATTTCATCATTCCCAATACAATAACAAAATTAAAGAGCAAGTTTAAAATTAAACAACTTACTCTTTAATATGTTTGAAGCTAACCAACCATTAATTTAATATCTTCATCCACTTCGGTAATTCCTGCAATACCAAAGTTTTCAACCAAAACCTTAGCTACATTTGGCGAAAGGAAAGCTGGCAAAGTAGGTCCTAAATGAATGTTTTTCACTCCTAAAGACAATAAAGCCAATAAAACGATTACTGCTTTTTGTTCGTACCATGCTATATTATAAGCAATTGGCAAATCGTTGATATCGTTTAATTCAAAAACTTCTTTTAATTTTAGGGCAATAACAGCTAAAGAATATGAATCGTTACATTGTCCTGCATCTAAAACGCGAGGAATTCCACCAATATCACCTAAAGGAAGTTTATTGTAGCGATATTTTGCACAACCGGCAGTAAGAATAACGGTATCATTTGGTAATTTTTGAGCAAATTCGGTATAATAATTACGATCTTTCATACGACCATCACAGCCAGCCATAACGATAAATTTACGGATTGCACCCGATTTTACAGCAGCAACAACTTTGTCGGCTAAAGCTATCACTTGATTGTGAGCAAATCCACCAATTATTTCACCAGTTTCAATTTCAATTGGAGATTTACATTTTTTTGCATGTTCAATAACTTGAGAAAAATCTTTTGGTTTACCATCAACTCTGTTTGCAATATGAGGATAGCCTGTAAAGCCAGAAGCTCCTGTAGTATAAATACGGTCGCCATAAGTAGCCGATGAGCGAGGAGGAACGATACAGTTTGTAGTAAATAAAACTGGTCCGTTAAAAGTTTCAAAATCTTCGGTTTGATGCCACCATGAACTACCATAATTTCCAACTAGATTAGGATATTTTTTAAATTCTGGATAATAATGAGTAGGAAGCATTTCGCTGTGCGTATAAACATCAACACCAGTTCCTTGTGTTTGAATCAACAACTCTTCCATATCTTTTAAGTCGTGACCCGAAACCAAAATAGCTGGATTGTTACGAACTCCTAAATTAACTTTAGTAATTTCAGGATTGCCATACGCTTGAGTATTGGCTTTATCTAACAATGCCATAACCGAAACTCCATTTGCACCACATTCTAAAACCAAACCTACCAATTCGTCAACCGATAAATTATTATTAGTAGTAGCAGCTAAACCTCGGTGCATAAATTCAAACACAGCGGCATTAGTTTCGCCTAAATTGTAAGCATGTTCAGCATATGCAGCCATCCCTTTTAATCCGTAAATTAAAAGTTCGCGTAACGAACGAACATTCTCATTTTCAGTTGATAAAACACCAATACTTTTAGCTTTTGTTTCAAACTCGCTTTCATTCGCTGTCCAAAATGCACCTTCAAAAGTAACGTCATCTATTTTCACACCTGCATTTTGCAATTTTGTTTTAAGTTCTTCACGTACTTTAAAAGCCTCTTTTATTTTAGCAATAAAACGAAGATTGTCAAAATTTGCATTGGTAATGGTCATAAACAATCCATCAAATACAAATTTATCTGCCGAATCAATGTTGATTCCCGCTTTATTAGCACAATCGCTATAAATCGAAACACCTCTTAACACAAACATTAATAAATCTTGTAAATTTGCTGTTTCTGGTGCTTTTCCACAAACTCCGCGAACAGTACAACCGGTTCCTTTTGCTGTTTCTTGACATTGATAACAAAACATTTGATTTTCCATAGTCTTTTTTGATTTTTAAATTATATTTTTTTGATTTTTTGATTTTAATATTATTACACCCAGTCGTCGGATAAAATGTTTCCTTGAATTCCAATTACAATCAATCGCACTGGTATTTTTCGAGTACTTTCGGATTTAGCGATATTAACCAACTGAAGCAATCCGCTACAACAAGGCACTTCCATTACAGCAAGTGTTATGGTATTAATTCTCGATTCATCCATCATCACTTTTAGTTTTTCGATGTATGTTTCTTTTCCAGAATCCAATTTTGGACAAGCGATAGCCAATGCTTTTCCTTTTAAAAGTTGTGGATGAAAACTACCAAGAGTAAATGCCGTGCAATCGGCTGCAAGTAACAAATCTGCTCCTTTTAAAAATCCAGCATTTGGGTTAATCAAATGCAATTGAATGGGCCAATGGGTTAATTCCGAAGCTTGTTCACGAACTTCAACATTTGCTTTTGGTTCAATTTCTACATTTTTAAACGACATTTCACGACTTCCTGGGCATCCGCCGCCACCACCATGAGTTTCAGTTCCGCAACCACCCTGGCTGCTTAGAAACAATGAATTTAAATCTACATTCACATTATTTGCTTTTAAGTATTCAACACCTTGTTTAAAATATCCCATTTCATTAAAATCCTTTAAATGCTTTAAATGAGCCAAAATTGTCTTTTCGCCTTTAGCCACCATTTTTTCCATTACTTTAATTTCATCGTAAGGTTCGGCTTCACGCTCTTCTAATTCTATTGCATTTTCGGGACAATCGCCGATGCATGCACCTAAGCCATCGCAAAACAATTCGCTAACAATGCGGGCTTTACCATCAATTAACT
>JBBQWB010000050.1:0-20340 GCA_038210985.1 Bacteroidales bacterium | reverse complement strand
CGGATTCCAGCTGGAAATTACAGTCATGCAAATCAATCAATGGTAAGTTTTTCTTCTCTTTTTTCAATTTCTCTAAAAACAAAAAAGCAATTTTCAAATATTTTGTTGCTAATTTTGGTTGTCGTGCATCTTTGTTCTTTCAACCAGATCATGCTCAAAATTAGTCATTTCAAATTATATATCAAAGAAAAATCAGTAAAGATTCAAGAAAGTTATTAACCGTTAATTGTTGATAGTCAGAGCTTTATGCTGATATTTGCAGACACTAAATATATGAAATGGTTTTTTGAGCATAACTAAAAAAACAAATAATTGATTTCTTTGCTTGCAACTACGAAGTGGTTGAATGTCAATAACTACGAACGCAGTTCGTGGGATATAAAATAATATAAAACATCAACCACAAGGGGGTTGAATAGCAAAAGGGGAGATATTCGTTATGCTTTTTTTTGTTATTTTAAAATTGGAAGTAGATAAAAGCCTGCAACTCGGAAGTGATAAATTGATAAATTACAAATATCGAAAATACCACCGCAAAAAGTTGTAAGTATTTTGGCATTAGCGCAAAATTAATGCGATACCATTGTTTTGTTTTAGAAGGCAGCCAGTGTACTATTAATCCAATTATTAGCAATGCAAAAACGATTCGATACTCATAAATCATGTCGCCAAGGATGGATGTATTCCATTTACTTCCAATTTGATTCACCATATTTGAAGCTGCTTCCCAAGCCAAACGGTTGGATTCGGCTGGATTAAGGTTGGACCCCGAGCGGAAAAATAGTCGGGTAAAAGTGATAAAAATGAATGTCAAAAATATCGACCATCCACGATTAACCCATTTAAATGATATGCCAGTTTTTAGCTTTTGAAAAACTAAATCTAAAATTGTTCCTGCTAAAATTATTCCTATCCAGTACACAAAAATATATACAAGAGGTGAGGGAGAGAAGTTTAGCCAAATTAAAAAGGATACAAAAATTGTAAATATTAGAGCCGTTTTATATATAATAGAAAGTTTATTCCAAAATTTAAAAGCTACAATACCACCTCCATTTAAACCGCCCCAAATCATAAAGTTCCAACTTGCTCCATGCCACAATCCACCCAAAAGCATAGTAACCATTAAGTTAATATTGGTAGTAATGATTTTTTTAACCGAAATCCATTTTTTTGCAACAATAAGTAAAATTATTGCAAGAACAGACAATATAACACTCAGCCAAAGGTTTCCAGTAAGAACAACAGCAAATACAGCGATTAGTACGATAAAGAAATAGCTTCCAAAACTTCCTTTTCGATTTCCTCCCAAAGGGATGTACAAATAATCGCGAAGCCAAGTAGATAAGGACATGTGCCAACGCCGCCAAAAATCGCTTGGATTTGTAGCTTTATAGGGCGAATTAAAGTTAACCGGAAGTCGGAATCCCATAAGCATTGCTACTCCAATTGCGATATCGGTATAGCCCGAGAAATCGGCATAAACTTGAAGCGAATATCCGAAAAGTGCCATCATATTTTCGAATCCCGAAAACATTAATGGATTTCCAAAAACCCTATCTACAAAGTTTACAGCTAAATAATCGCTTAAAATCATTTTTTTAACCAATCCGTTTAGTATCCAAAACACCGCAATGCCAAACTGTAAGCGACTAAGTCGGTACTTTTGATACATTTGTGGGACAAATTCACTGGCTCTCACAATTGGACCAGCAACAAGTTGAGGAAAAAAACTTACATAAAATCCAAAATCTAAAATGTTAGTTACGGGAGCAATCTTTTTGCGATATACATCCACCGAATAACTAATTGTTTGAAACGTATAAAACGAAATACCAACGGGTAACATTATCACACTTGCATTAAAACTTGAACCAGTAAACGAGTTTGTCCATTGGGCAATGTAGTTTATAACTTCAATATTTGTGTGAAATAATTGATTAAATGCATCGGTGAAAAAATAAGCATATTTGAAATAAAAAAGTACACCTAAGTTAACTACAATGCTAGTTGTTACAAATATTTTCCGTTTGGTATTTGAAGCGGATGCGTATATTGCTTTTCCTATAAAAAAATCGACCCCAGTCGAAAATAGCAATATTAGAACAAATAAACCGCTTGTTTTATAGTAGAAAAGCAAACTGGCAAAAAACAAAAAACTGTTTCGTAGCAATCGGCGGTTGTGTGTTAAACTGAAAATTGCAAACACTAACGCAAAAAATGCCCAGAAGTTAAATTGAGTGAAAAGGAGTGGATATTTTTCGTTGAAAGAAAAGATGCGTTGAAAAAAATCTAAAAAGATTGAAAAGTCCATGTAGTATGATGCTTAATTTTGTTTTGAAAGATGTTTTAAATATTCGGTAATAAATGCATTATAAAGCAAATCGCCCATAAGTTTATAGCCTTCAGCTTTAAAATGAATTTTATCACGGGTTGCCAAACCTGCTTTTTCCCACTCTGCCATTGATTTTAAACCTCCCATAATTGAAAAGAAATCCCAAACGGCAGCATTATGTTGTTGTGCAAGTTCAAAAAAAGCTTTTTGGGAAATTAATCCATTTTTATTCACATAGTATTTTCGGCGCGAACGTTTGTAGCTGTCGTTATTTGTAGTGAACAGAATGGCACAATCGGGCGAAACATTTTTTATTCGATGAATTAATTGAGTGTAATTATTTTTAAATTGATTTGGGTCGAAATTATCGCCTGCAGCATCGTTAATGCCTATCGAAAAGATAATCAAATCGGGTTTTATTAGGTTTAAATCGCGTTCGAAATTTACGCATTTTAAGTAGGAGGGAACGCTTGCTCCGTTTACTCCAACAGAACTGTATGTAATTCCCGGAAAGTCGTTTTCAAGTATTATTGCACTCAATGTGAATGGATTGTGTAAAGTGTCGTTGGATTGAAAACATAAAGTTAAGGAATCGGTGTACGTGTTTAAGTTGAATAAATAGGAAGAGGTAGTGGAATCGAAAATGCTATTTAAATAAAATATGGAATCGATTTTTAAAATAGGTTCAATGCTATTTGAATCGGAATGACCAATTACTCTGATTCTCGAAAAATCGTAAAATGGTTCGTTGTCATTGTTGCGAATTTTAATGCTTATTTCGGCTGACGAATCCGATGAAGAAATTGCAATACCAGTCATTCCAAGTGAATTTAAAATCTCTCGATGAATGTTTCGGGTAGGTATCCATTTGCCTCTAAAAGTAGTTTTATAATTGTACGGATTATTTGTAGCAGCTGCACTGTATGGAAAAATTACTCCACGACCTGCAACTATTCCAGGATGAAAAGTGAGTAAGTTTTTACGCATTTGGTTCGAAAAAATATCAGCTTGAATATGCGAACCTCCAAAATGAATGATGTTTATATTTCCTTTGCCTTGAAAAATTAATGCATCCATTTTATTAAATAATGGTTTAAAAGCATTGGTGTCGTTTGGAAACGATAGTTTGTTTAGCGACATGTTGATAAAAGGATATTCGGGTATTTCCTTAAACACTGCTTGCGAAAATAGTGTGTAATAAATACCAAAACAAAGAAATAATAAACTACTTTTTTTAATCATTTTTTATTTACTTCCTTTAACAATTGCTTTTCCAACTTTCCTATTTAAATAATGCTGACGAATTTTAAATAGTTGATAATCATTCATAAATGAATTATGTAACATTTCCGACACTTTTTTTGCACCTAACTGGGTAAAGTGAATATAATCGGTGGTTGCCAATGCAGGCTTTGCACTAACCCATTCGGGCATCGAATTTTCGCCACCCATGGCTTCAAACGTATCCCAATAAGCAGCTCCATTATCTAAAACGGCTTTTTTAATAGCTTCTTTTTCATCCATTAAATAGGGCCATGTTTTCATGCTGCCTTTTATATTTTTCGACATGTCGGAAGGTCCAATAAACAAAATCAAACTATTTGGATGGATTTTCTTAAAATGCTGTATTTGCTTTTCAATTTGTCCGCCAAACCATTCTGCTTTTTCTTTGCTATTAATTTGAGGCATTGCGTTTCCACCAAATTGTAAGATAATTAATTTTGCATCTATTGCATCGTAAACGGAGGATACACTGCTAGATTCGATGCTTGAAAAAATATCGCCCGAACAGCCCCTCATTGGAATATTATCGACATTTATTCCGTATTTGCCATCTAAAGCAATGGCATAAATGTCGGCAGTTCCACTAAGACTTAAGGTGCCCGATTTAACTGGTTTTGATGTTAACCATGTTATAACACTTGCTCCGTTTGTTCCATTTTCTATCGTTTTTTGTCCTAAACTTTGACCTCCTGCAACAAGGAATGCTTTAAAATCAGCCGATGTTTTTCCAACAACCAAACGGATTTTTGAAAATTCTTTAGCTTTTGAATACGCTTGTTCGCGAGTTTTGAAATTGATGGTAGCATTTCCGTTTAATTCACACATTAATCCCATCACTCCATACCTGCGGTGATTTGCTCTTTCGGTATTGCTCCCGTAAACTGCATATCTGGTTAAATTTCCGGTGTAATCTTGCGATACCGATGCCGAAGGAATAGTTTGAATGGCGGGGATAATTCCGGGTCCATTTCCGCCAAATTCGGATTGTAAATTTTCGCGAAAAAAATCGGTTATTCGGTCAACTTCAATTTGCGAATCGCCATAATGAATTATTCGGATGTTTTGTTTGTTGCTTTTAACGTTTTCCATTAGCTCAAATAAACTGTAAAATAAATCACGTTTGCCCTCTGGATAATGAATGCGAGCAGGACTATTGTTTGCAAAATCCTCAAATGCCTTCAAACTGTCGGTTAGGTTTTTTACTTCATCTTTGTTGAAATAATTTTCCGATTCGCTTAAAACTTTATCTAAATCCACCTTCTTTGTAGTGTCGCCTCTCATTACATCAAATGGGTTGGCAAATTCTAAAGTGGTTGAACCTATTTTTATTCCATCTTTCGGAAAAATTAATCCTAAAATAGCTAAACTAAGTATGCAAGCCAAAATAAACAATAGTACTTTATAGGATTTCATAAATTATTGAATGTTTTCTATTTAATTTTAATTTTTAATACCTGACCAGGATGAATGGAATTGCCAATGTTGTTTAGTTTTTTAATTTCATCATCCGTTACATCTTCATATTTTGAGGCTATACCCCACAATGTATCGCCTTTTTTAACAGTATAATAGACGTATTTGTTGGATTTAGACTTCTTCTCTGTTGCTTTATCCTTGATGCTCGAACTTGTATTTTTAGATTTTATCACCAATTTTTGTCCAGGGTGAATTTTATCGCTTTTTAAATTGTTCCACTCTTTAATTTGATCAAGGCTTACATTATGTTTATTCGCAATTTTACCAAGCATGTCGCCACTTTTTACAGTGTAAATTATTTTTGTAGCCTGATTTGTAGTTTTAGGTTTATTTGTTTCTTTTATTTTAGGTTTCTCTACAATTTTTTCAATAATTATTTCTTCTACTTCTGTGGATACCGAATCCGTAAAGGAAGGATTTATAAATAAGGAATCATCTTCAATCTCCTCTAAACTATCGGGAATAAAAAAAGTTGTTTTTTGTTGAATAGCCCAAACGTATAAACTGTCTTCCCATTTATAAAACAAACTTTCTTTAGGCTTAGGAATTAATAATGAATTTTGATAATTAGCAGGTATTTGCGAGGAGGTGAAAACTGGATTTAGAATATAAAAGAGCGTGTCGGATATATTAATTTTATCCAGCAAGTCGGATAAAAGTATGTCGTTTTTTAATTGAATTTTTGAGCAATCGGGCAGGGTAGTAGGCTTAATTTTTACATCGTAGGTTTCCATATAATTTATAATATATGTGCTATATGTATAATTTGGAATAATTTGGGAAAAAGGAAGTCGAGATTTTTCATAAATATCCCAAATTGTTAAATTTGGATCTTTTAATCGAATTATGGTTGAATTTAATCCAGACGGACTATTGGTAAATGCAATAATTGTTTTCCACCAATCCGAATAAATATCGTATAAATCCTTGATGTATTTTAGGGCAACTATGGTCGATTTTTCGATATCGAAGCGCTCGTCAACTAATGGAGTAACTATTAATCCATATTTCACTGCAACGCTAATAGTTAATCCCCAAACACCCGCGGTTCCATACTTTCCAGTCATTCGGTTATCCATTTCCGAAATAGCATAAGGTAGATATTTTAATTCTTGAGGTAAATTTTGTTTTACTAATTCTCTCTCAAAAATTGGTTCCGAATTTTTATATAAGGATAGCGATTTGTTTAATTCTTCTTTATTTGGATAAACTTTTTGACGAATTCGTTCTAAAACAACCTTTGAATAAGGCAATTTTATTGTTTTTTCGACAAGCTGTAATCGTTTGAATACAACGCTGTCATTTAAAGATGATTGACGTTGTGAAAAGCAAATAAAAGGAAAGAAAAAGACTATTAGTAGCCATTTTATTATTGAACTTGTATTTGATTTTTTTTGATTAATAGTATTTAGTTTTAAAGATAATTATTTTGCAAACCTACAAAAAATATTATTATTGACGTTTTTTTTAGTAGAGTACAAGCGAGTTTTTTACTAAAAAAGCATATAAAAGCATAAAGTTTTATATATTTGCACTGGTTCAAATTACGGGATGTAGCACAGCTTGGTAGCGTACTTACTAGTATTTTAATGGTGTTTAATCTCGGAACGAGCAGGGCGATAATTATCTAAAATTAAGATAAGATTTAATAGCGTTTTTGATATTTTGGATTGAGGATGATTGACGAAAGTTTAAATATTTTGTATCTTTGCAGAAAAATAAGGATATGGAAACTTTATTAATACAGGCAAACCCGAGGCTCTAAAACATCAACTAACAGGTATTTGGAGTCGCGAGATTACGCAAAAGGATAGAATGGTGTATAAAGTAGAGTAAGGTAATTATTTTATCAGCCATCGGACATTATTTCGATAAGTAGAGCCTACATGTAAATCTTTACATCAACCATCACCCAGCATCAACATCTTCGGTTTCGATAAGCTCAACCACCAGATTAATCCTCACATCCTCAAATCAACTCATCCACTTTTCCCTCATATCATTGTTATTCCGAACGAAACAAAGTTTAGTGAGGAATCTCTCTTTTAATCAGCTAATCCTCACATCCTCACATCCTCACATCAACATCTTCGGTTCCGACAGGCTCAACCTCCGTTTTTACCTTTCCCCTTTTACTGGCGTAAATGACCTGAATTCGTTGCAAGTATAACAGCTTGTCCGACCTTTGGCGGAAAGAAGTTGACGTTTTTTTTACAGACACTACTTGGCAAAGTTCATATAATAAGTATATCCAACCCCAATCATTAAAAATTCACCAAAGCTTTTTTCGGGCCATTTATTGGTAACCGATAGCATATATTCAACAGAAACATTGGCACTCATATCTTTATGAAAATTGTAAAATCCTTTTATCGACATTGTGTTAAACATTACTCCAGTAAAATTATAACCAGCAGTTTGTTGAATTACATCCACTCCGCCTTGTTTAATAGTTCGTTCCGCATCTGGTATGTTTGCATACGAAACTCCGACACCTACATTGGGCATAAATGTAAATTTATCGCCAAACGATTTTTTTACATAAGCATTTACACAAAAGGATAAATGGGAAGCCTTTGTTTTGCCTTCAAATCCATCAAGTTTATAGTCAAACAAGCTGTGATTAAACGTGCCACCAACTCCAAACCATGAATTAATAAAATAGGCACCATCCACACTGTATCCTAAACCTCCTTTTAAACTACTGAAGTTTTCCATTACTGGATAAAAATTGACAGAAGCAAAATGTGGTTTCTTGCCTTGCGAAAAGCTTGTGTTAACAATTAAAAGTATTATGGTTGAAACTAATATTTTTTTCATAAGCGTTATTTTACACAAATTGTTCTACAAATTTAATTTAATTTTTCAAATAGTCAAGAAAAATATTTATTTATGCTAATTTACAATTTGATTAATTGCGAAAATAAAGTTAAAATTCATAATGTTTGCTATAAATTTTTGACTGAAACAATAAAATGTCAATTTTTTTTGAAATTTTATTTCTAAAAAAAAATACTATATTTGCACTTGGCTATGGAGTTAGCCTTTAACCGCCCTAAAAAGCTGATAACTCCTACTTTAAATTTTAATTTAAACATTAAAGTAAGGTTCAGCGTATGATTAAAATTCTTTTGATGATTGGTACAGGAAGCTTCTTTGGCGGAGTTTCACGCTTTTTGCTTTCAAGATATATTCAAAACACAATCGTGTCCACATTTCCTTATGGGACATTTGTAGTTAATATTATCGGATGTTTTCTTATTGGTTTGCTCTACGGAATTTCGGATCGAGGGAATGGAATGAGCGATGAGCTTCGGATGTTGTTAACGGTCGGATTTTGTGGAGGATTTACTACTTTTTCAACTTTTTCGAGCGAAAATATATCACTTTTAAAAGATGGAAACTTTTTCTATTTTGCTCTATACACAAGCTTAAGTGTTTTTGTGGGACTAATGTCAACCTATTTAGGTAATGTTTCAACTAAATTTTTTTAATTATGGAAATAAATGGCGATGCCCAAATATTAAGAATTTTCATCAGTAGTTCCGATAAATTTAAACACAGTCCGCTTTACGAAATGATTGTTTTTGCTGCAAAAAGATATGAAATGGCAGGAGCAACTGTTTTAAAAGGAACCATGGGATTTGGTTCAAGTAATAACATCAGGTCATCTAAAAAATGGGAATTAACCGAAAAATTACCAGTAGTTGTTGAAATTATTGATGAAGCCGAAAAAATTTCATTTTTTTTAAAACAAATTTTACCTTGGTTTGATAAAATTGATACTGGTTGTATGATAACAAAGGAATCAGCAAAAATTATTTTACATAAATTGAGTAAATAGAACAGCTATTTCGATATTTAATTATTGATTATTGCAATTTGCTATTCGGAACTCGATTTTTTTGAATTATTAACTTAAGTATAAATTGTACATTTGTCATATTGTTGCTAATTATATTAATGGAGTTAAATGGCTGATTTATTTATTATTACTATTATTTATTTTTCGAATTAAGTTAGAATGAAAAACAAAATCTTTTCACCTAACTTTAATTGCAAATCAAATTTGTTGTTGAGCCTTTAAAAACAAATAAGTTTGATTACTTTTGTCCAAGTTTTTAATAAATCTCAAAGGATTGTGATAAAAGAATTTAAAATTGGAAATTTAACCATACCTATTCCAATTATTCAAGGTGGAATGGGAGTAGGAATTTCAATGTCGGGACTTGCAGTTGCAGTTGCAAATCAAGGAGGAGTTGGGGTTATTTCCGCAGCAGGTTTAGGATTGGTTCATCACACTCCAGCAATGAATTATTTAGAGTCGAATATTGAGGCATTGAAAAATGAAATCCGAAAGGCAAAAGAAAAAACAAAAGGTGTCATAGGAGTTAATATAATGGTTGCCATGTCTAATTTTGAAGATTTGGTTAGAACTGCCATTGCCGAAAAAGTGGACGTTATTTTTTCGGGTGCTGGTTTGCCTATGGATTTACCAAAGTTTTTAACTCCCGATAGTAAAACAAAATTAGTCCCAATTGTTTCATCCGCAAGGGCAGCAAAGCTACTTTGCGAAAGATGGTTTATGAAACATGGCTATTTACCCGATGCATTTGTGGTGGAAGGACCAAAAGCAGGAGGACATCTAGGTTTTAAAGTTGAGCAAATAAATGATGAAAATTTTTCATTGGAAAATATTATACCTCAAGTTGTATCGCAAGTAGCAGTGTATGAGGAAAAACACCAAAAAGAAATTCCAATAATTGCAGCAGGTGGTATTTACACTGGCAAAGATATGTTTAACATCATGCAAAAAGGAGCGAAAGCAGTTCAATTAGGAACTCGTTTTGTAACTACCGAGGAGTGCGATGCATCTGCAAGTTTTAAACAAGCATACATTGATGCGAAAAAAGAAGATGTTGTAATTATTGAAAGTCCCGTTGGATTACCAGGAAGGGCTATTAATAACTCGTTTTTAGAAAGTGTCAAAAAAGGATTAAAAGTGCCTGTTAGTTGCCCTTTACATTGTGTGCATACCTGCTTAATGGAAAAAAGTCCGTATTGCATTTTTAAAGCATTATACAATGCGTACTTTGGAAATTTTAAAAATGGATATGCTTTTGCAGGCAGTAATGCCTATTTAGCCACAAAAATTAATACAGTTAAAGAAGTTTTTGACGACTTGATTGAAGGTTATAACAGAGCTTTCGAGAAATCTAAATCTGAAATACTATAAAAAACAATCCTGATGAAACTCAGGATTTTTTTTTATAGTATTTTTTCTCATGTTAGCTCAGATTTTCCTTTGTTAATTCGGATTTGCCTTTTTTAGCTCGGATTTGCAATCCGAGCAATTGAAAAAGAGTGTTTTTTATGTTCGGATTGCAAATCCGAACAAGCCCCCATATTTGCTAATCTTGTCTTGTGTTGGTCATGCTGATTCGCCACGGCGAAGTCGAAGCATCTGGAGCCTTTATTGATAATACTCTAAATTACCCTGATTTACAGGTTTAAATTATGAATTTATTTATACACTCGGTTTGCAAATCCAAACAAGCTTTTGTGTAATAGAATTTCCTTGCGGATTTAAGGTTTAATATCTTTTCTTCCAGCGTCTATCGCTGTTGGTTTTACGCTCTTTATCTTTTTCTTTCGATTTGCTGACTTGAAATCTTCTGCTTCCTTCTTTCGGTTTGGCTTTTTGTGGCAACAAGCTAGGATCTAAAGGATAGATATTATCTTCAACTATAGGAATAGATAAGGCAATAAATTTTTCAATATCTTTAAGTAAATCTTTTTCATTCTCGTCGCAAAATGCGATGGCAGTCCCGCCTAAACCGGCTCTTCCAGTTCGTCCAATACGATGAATGTATGTTTCGGGCACTTCGGGTAAATCGTAATTAAATACATGCGAAAGTTCTTCAATGTCGATTCCGCGAGCTGCAATATCCGTAGCCACTAAAACCTGAATTCTCCCAGTTTTAAAATCACTCAAGGCATTTTGACGGTTGTTTTGGCTCTTGTTTCCGTGAATTGCGGCTGCTTTAATATCCTCTTTAAGTAGAAATTTCACAACCTTGTCTGCTCCATGTTTGGTACGCGAAAAAACTAAAGCATTTGAAATTTTATCTTCTTTCAATAAGTGAATTAAAAGCTTCGGTTTGTCGTTTCTGCCAACAAAATAAAGACTTTGTTTAATTTTTTCAACAGTAGATGAAGGAGGAGTAATTTCAACTTTTGCAGGATTGTCTAACAATACTTTTGATAATTGTTGAATCTCGAGGGGCATGGTAGCCGAGAAAAAAAGCGTTTGCCTTTTTGCTGGAATGTTTGATATAACTCGTTTTACATCGTGAATAAAACCCATGTCTAACATTCGGTCGGCTTCGTCTAAAACAAAAATTTCCAAATTACGAAGGTTGATAAATCCTTGTTGAATTAAATCAAGCAATCTGCCAGGAGTAGCAACTAAAACATCAACTCCTTTTTTTAAAGCATTCGTTTGATTAAGTTGCGAAACTCCGCCAAAAATCACAGTGTGTTTTATATCGGTAAATTTTCCGTACGAAGTAAAACTTTCGTCGATTTGAATTGCAAGTTCACGTGTAGGAGTTAAAATCAAGACTTTAATTCCCGATTTATGAGTTTTTTGTTGCACTAAAAGTTGAATAATTGGAATAGCAAATGCTGCTGTTTTTCCGGTTCCAGTTTGTGCACAACCAAGTAAATCTCGCTTTTGAAGTACAAAAGGAATTGCTTGTTGTTGAATAGGGGTTGGGGAGGTGTATCCTTCGGCTGTAAGTGCTTTAAGGATGGGTTCAATTAAATTTAAATTTGAAAATGACATCTAAAATTTGATAAATAAAAGCTGATAAAGACGTTGTATGTTCAACATCAGCAAAACGAAAATAGGTACAATACCGGCTAACAACTTGCCGTTTTGTGTAGT
Organism: Bacteroidales bacterium; assembly: GCA_038210985.1. GTDB lineage: Bacteria > Bacteroidota > Bacteroidia > Bacteroidales > WCHB1-69 > JAQUGA01. The sequence continues at coordinate 8,296 of JBBQWB010000050.1, read as the reverse complement.
AAAGTAGAGTGCAAAGGTACGTTTTTTTGGTATTTGTAGTTTAAATTTTAAGCAATTTTAAAATAAATATTGTTCAATCAACACGAAATATTTTAATTAGTGTCCGTCTATAAAGGCAATAATTTATAACATTCGACAAAGTTATATACATTTTTAATTCATTAAATCACTATTGTCCGAAAAACATTTTAGAAATGATTAAGCCTCAGATTTCTCTCCGCCAATTGTCGAATCGAAATGACAATCAACCCCTCCAAAATTAAATCACCATAAAGCACTGTCATTCAGAGCGAAGCGAAGAATCTGTTTTTTTCATCGGACAATCATGACATTAAATTTGGAATATTGCGAATTTATCGCAGAAAGTGTCTGCAAAATAAATTAGTGTTTGCCCACAGAGTTGATATTTTATTAGTCATCGTCTGGTTTATAATATTCGAAAAGTTACATGCATTTTTAATTCATTAAATTTGGAATATTGCTGATTTATTGTAGATAAAATCAGTGACTGGCTAGAATGTTTGAGAACGAGGCATTTTTGAAAATTTTATTGGGAGTTAACTGGTGTTAATGACGAAGAAGATTTTCAAAAATAACGCTGTTATCGGACTTTATAGCCAGGCACTACTATGTTTTTACGTCCAGAGCATCACGCAAAGCATTACCAATCAACATAAAAGCTAATACCATAAGCATAATTGCAATGCCCGGGATGATGGCTAAATAGGCATAATCTAAAATGATAAAACCATAATTTTCTTTAATCATAGTACCCCACGATGGCATTGGTGGCTGAACTCCTAATCCCAAAAAGCTTAGTCCCGATTCGGTAAGTATTGCAGAAGCAAAATTTGAAGCTGCAATAACCGACACGGTTCCAGTAACATTTGGAAGAATATGTTTAAAAATAATTCTGAAATTGCTGTACCCAAGTGCTTTGCCTGCTTCTACAAACTCTTTTTCACGCAAACTCAACACTTGTCCTCGCACTACACGAGCAATGTCCACCCACATAGTTAAGCCAATTGCAATAAATACTTGCCAAAATCCTTTTCCCAATGCAAAACTAATGGCTATAACAAGCAGTAATGAGGGTATCGACCAAACTACATTTATAAACCACATAATTAGTTCATCTACCCAACCTCTGTAATATCCAGCAATTGCACCCAAAAATATTCCTAATAATAAGGCAATTCCAACCGAAATAAAACCAACCGACATGCTTACTCTGGAGCCAATAATTAACTGACTAAAAACATCCCTTCCATATCTATCTGTCCCAAAAATGTATCTTTTAGCAATTATATTGGAAGAAATAATCTCTTTTTTTGCATCCTCTACACTCATTTCGTGGGTATTATTGTCGTAATCCACAATTGTAAAGGAGCTAGAATCGGTTTTAATAACTTTTTTAACATCGTATAAAACATCCGATAAATGAAACGATTTTTTGTTGTAAGGTGGCTCCATCTTATATACATTCACAATTATCGAATCGTGGTTAAACAAATATTTTGTAATTGGAATATAGTCATAATTACTTTGTTTTCCCGACATAATCCATGAAAATAAATTTGTTTTAGTTGGCGGATTATTTTGTTTTACAGTTAAAAAAGTATGTTCTGAAAAGGGTTTACTTAGCGAAATTTCCAACACTTGTCTATTTGCATATGGAGTATTATCTGGCAAAAACAGATAGCCAAATAAGGCGGCCAAAAAACAAAGAAGGATATAGATTAAGGATACTACACCCGTTTTGTTTTTATAAAAACGTCTTAATGCAATTCTGTTTAACGAAACAGATTCATAACTTTTTGCTTTTCGTTTAAATCGAAACATCGTAAAAAATTTTCAACAAAATTACATTTTTTTCAGTAAAGTTCGCCTCAAATTAATTAACCCTAAGAAATTTTGTACTTTTGTAGCATGAAAAAAATTGTATTTTTCCTTCTATTTCTTCAATTTAGTTGGCAAATAAATAAAGCCAATTCTGTTGAATATGTAAATGATTCCACTGAATTAGTTGAGTTGCTTTCAAAAATGATTCAATTTAATACCATTTCTGGAAACGAAAAGGATTTGGGTTTGTTCCTTACAGAATGGTGCATCCAATCGGGAATGCAGGTTCGAGTGTTTACGGACGTGGATTCATCTTACAATTTTATAGCTTCATTATATCCCTTAAGCAATAATAAACCAAATTATGTTTTTATGGGACACATGGATGTAGTTGGGGTGGATGCAGATGCGTGGACAAATTCTCCATTTTCGGGTATTATAAAGGATGGATGTATTTGGGGCAGGGGAGCTATAGATGATAAAGGACCAGTTTCGATGCAACTTATGGCTCTTAAAAAATTTTGTCGTTTGGCAACAAATCTCGACTTGCCTTTTAATGTGAGTGTGTTAATGCTAAGTGGCGAAGAGGTAGGTGGGAGTAAAGGGTCATCGGTAATTGCCAAAAGTTTCATAAATGAAATAAATCCAGTTGCAATGTTTGGCGAGGGTGGCTCAGGCATGATAAATATAATTCCATCCAAACCCAATTTAGTTGTTTTTGGCATTTCGGTGAACGAAAAAAAACCATTATGGCTAAAAGTTGAAGCAAAAACAAAAAGTCGAGGGCATAGTGCTGCATCCAGCGAATTGTATGCAACAAAACGACTAATTAAAGCATTAATTCGAATTATCGACTATGTTCGTCCTGTTCGTTTTGATAAATTAACGAAACAAATGTTGCATGAATTAGGTAGTATTGAAGGCGGTTTTAAAGGATATATGTTAAAACATTCGTATCGATGGTATGTTTATCCACTTGTAAAATCTTATTATAGCGACGAAGGACCTTTTAATCCTTTGGTTAGCAATACTATAACGGTAACCGAAATTAGTACCGATAAAGAAGGATACAATTCCATTCCACAATCGGCTTATGCTATTTTAGATTGTCGTTTATTGCCTGGAAGTTCTGAAAAATTATTTATTGCAAAAATGAAGTTTTTAGCTGGAAATAAAGTAAATATTAGCGTGCTTTTATCGGGAGCTGAAGCGGATGATTCGCCTACTAATTTAGCATTTAGTAATATGTCGATGGCATTGCTCGAAAACTTTAAGGGTTCAAAAGCCATTCCTTTTCTATTCCCAGCTTCAAGCGATAATAATACATTTAGGGCTCTGAAAATTCCGGTTTTTGGCATTACCCCAATGATAATGACGGATGATCTAATGAAAACCATTCATAATGCAAATGAACGAATGCCTATCGATCAGCTTTTAAAGGGATTTGATACGTATTTTACGATGATGAAAATTTGCGAGGGTTTAAATATCTAGAAATTTAAAGGTTTATTTTCACTATTGTCCGATAAAATAAATAAATTTTCTATTGGCGTAAATTACTTCAATCAATTTTTGCCTCAATCCTAAAGGATGAATTGATTTTCAGTAATTTACACACTTGAGGGTAGGGGTAATAAATTGCGGAAAATCCATATTTTTATAATATATAAAAACAAACCCTACTTTCCTTCATTTCTCCTGTTAGTTTGTTATACAACATCATACAACAGTTGGCAAAATTTATATCGGAAAACATTGGTTTATTTTATCTTTTATAAACAATCACTCAATATTTTGGTTTAATCTTGAATTAATACCAAAAGTTTATTCAATGACAAATAAAATTAGAGGAGAAAACTATTTTAGTAGAAAAACAAAAATGGCGAACGTAATCAACGCTAACTTCCATTTACTTAGTGTAATACGTCGTTTTGGAATAGAACTTGGATTTGGCGATAAAACAATCGAAAAAGTATGTTCTGACAATGAGTTAAATGTTGATTTTGTATTATTAATTTTAAATTCATTCCAAAAATCCGAAACTATTACAAATATTAATTATTCTTTTTTTGATATCGAATTACTGATAGATTACTTAATAAAAACCCACGATTATTACAATAAAGCAATTATTCCTGCTTTAAATGGATTAATAAAAGATGTTTATAAGCATTCGCAGGAAGCAACGAAAGTAGCTTTGTTGCAAAGGTTTTATAAGCAATATATTCGCGAACTGAAAGAACATATTGAATACGAAGAAAAAATTGTATTTCCCTATATCAGAATGTTGAATGCCGTTTTGAAAAATGAGGTGAATTCAAGTGAAATGGCTGATATTGAATATCGTATTTCGATGTTCAAAGTCGAACATGCAAATATTGAGAATAAATTATTCGATTTAAAAAATATTTTAATCAAATATTATACAATCCCCGATGATGAAATTATTGTGCACACTCTATATCTATTATTTCGCTTCGAAAAGGATATTCGATATCATGCTTTGTTGGAAGAAGAATTGATGATCCCATTTGTGGAAATAATTGAGAAACAAGTGTTTCCTAATTAGTTTTTTTTACAGCAAAGCACTTGTAATTGTCATGCATCCGCCAGAGGTCGGACTCGCAATGACAAATCGCTGGTGTAAACGATAGTGTTTTAAATCTAAAAACTTCCTGTTATCCCAAAATGAATTTTAGAATTACGCAAATCCAATGGATTGTTAAACTGTTTTCCAATAGCATAATTTAGCGAAAAAATCCCGGCAGGTGTGTTAAAAGCAATTCCTAGTCCTAAGCCCCAAGGAGTATCGTGAATGGTTTGGTCAATGCCCTGTTTTTCGTAATAAGCTCCATTCCAAAACATGCTAAAATAAGAGTATTTTTCGAGCATAAAACGAATTTCAGCATTAATAATGCTATAAAATGAAGCCAATAATTCATCGTCGTTAAACCCCCTAAGTGTCTTCAGTCCTCCAAAACGAAGCATTTCGTTATTGTATAATGTTTTCGAATTTAGGTATATCGATTGGATGGAAGTAGCAAAAATAAATTGTTTATACAATGGAATAAAAAGAGGTAATTGAATTTGAATATTATATCGAGTTGACTTATCCTCGCTTAAAGTTTGTGAAGCAGAGTGCTGCACTGTTCCAGCAGCAAAACTTGTTTTTATGCTGAAACCTTGAGTTGCTAAAGTTGCGTCATTTAAGCGATTGATGTTTAATTCAATACCGTAACTGTTCGATTTTGAAGTTCTAAATTTAGAGCTTTCGGGCGAACTTGTCGAAAATGTATTAGAGGATGAAAATTCGTAAAATCCTTTCACATTGTCGAATCCAGATAAAAAGTAGCTTATCCCAATTTGATAATTTAGGTTAATAAAACTGCTGTCTTTTTTATTTAATTTAAAAAGAAATTCCGTTCCAAAAGGCGTAGAAAACAAAAAAGGATTTATCGATTTTATGTTAAGGTCTTGAGAATTTGCTTCGTAAGCTCGCCAGTCAAAGTTTAGCTGTTCTCCGTGAGCGAACAAATTATTTAATTTCAGTTTTAAATCGCCCGTTAGTTGAATCCCTTTTGAGACGTTATTAGATGGAATAAAACCTACTATTCCATCAAAAGAATTGCTTTTTCGTTTATTTATAAAAAGATAAGTTCTACATTCAGTTTCGTTAAATAGCACTTCGGGATTTTGTGTCATGCTTAAAAAAGAAATTTGCTTTGATAGTTTTATGGCTTGTTTTAGCTTTTTTTCGGAATAAGCTTGATTTTTTTTAAAATTGTAAAATTGACGAATAAACGATTCTGCAATTTTTGCATCTCCTTTTATAATAATACTGTCAAAGTTATATTTTGTATGTTGTGCAATAAATAAATCCGCACTTATCGGATTGCTAAACCATACACTATCAATAGAAATGGATGCAAATGGATAGCCCGAATTTTCATAAAAACTCAAGCTGTTGTTAATTTGTCGTATAAGTTCCGAATAGGTTAAACTGTTTTTGTACGCTTGTTCCATCTTTTTGCCCATTCGCAATGAAATTGTATCGGAATAAATTATATTTGAAATTTTAAAAGTATAATTATTTCCTTCAATTATCCATAGTTTTAATGTGTCGTTTGCACTTTGTTCAAAAAAACTGTAAGCCGACTCGAAGCCTTTTTTATGTAGCTCTTCAATTTTACTATCTTTAAATCCGGTTAATTTAACAGTGTCGTTAAATAAAATAAATTCATTTGTAGTTTTTTGGTTTTGAATATATGAAACCTTTACCTTGTATTGAGCAAAGCAAGTTTTTGTCGAACTCAACAAAATAAAAATGGAACAAACTATAATTTGAAAGCGTAAATTCATTTATGGCAAATTATTCATTTGGATAACGAAAATTAATCGGTTGAAGTATCCCAATCGATGATGGATAAATTGTTTTTGCTAAGATATTCGTTTGTTTTTGAAAAATGACGACAACCGAAAAAACCTCTATAAACCGACATAGGGGATGGGTGAACAGCGGTTAATACTAAATGTTTTGAAGAATCGATTAACGGAATTTTTTGTTGAGCATATTTTCCCCATAATAAAAATACTACATTTTTTTTATGCAATGAAATAGATTTAATAACCTCGTCGGTAAATGTTTCCCAGCCTTGATTTTGATGTGAACCCGGACTTTGTTTGCGAACCGTTAATGTTGCATTTATTAAAAGTACACCTTGTTTAGCCCATTTTTCTAAATTTCCATGATTGGGAATTGGAATTTGAAGGTCTTGATTGATTTCTTTAAAAATATTTAATAAAGAAGGAGGCTTTGAAATTCCTTTTGGAACGGAGAAGCTGAGTCCATGAGCTTGCCCTTCACCGTGATATGGATCTTGCCCTATAACAACAACTTTTACGTCGTCAAAAGGAGTAAGTTCGAATGCTTTAAAAATGTTGTTACCCTTTGGGTAAATCACTTGTTCTGACTTTTCATGACTCAAAAAATCTTTTAATCGATAAAAGTATTCTTTAGAAAATTCTGCTTCTAAAACTTTCTTCCAAGTCGCTTCCATTTTGGGATTTATTTCTTGAATTTCCATTATTAACAATACAATGTTGATATTTTAAACTTAATCAAATCTTAAAAAGCGTAAAAATACAAGAATTATTGATTATATTTGTACTGAAATTAGTGGCTATTAAAAAAATAAGAATATTTATTATGAAAAAAGTGATATTATTAAGCTTGTTGGTTTTATTTATTGCTGCAATGGCAATATCGTGTCGTCCGCACGAAAGATGCCCAGCATATGGACATGCTCCTAAAACTGAAAACCCTAACAAAGCAAACTCTTAAGATTTTTTCTGAAAATAATTGTGCTGTTGTAAACTTATAACAGCACAATTTGTTATATTTGTACTGTTATAAAATACTATGCAAAAATCTTCATATATTTTTCTTATTTTTTGCTTTATTCCAGCCTTTCATTTTGGCCAAGCAATTGGTGATGAATATAATAAAGAAATGTTGCGTAAGGAAACTTCTTGGGGTATTTCTCTAAATTCAAATGGCTACGGTTTAACTTATAGAAGAGGAAAAGAAAAAACAATTTTTAAAAAGGTTCTGTATGAGTTTGACTTTGCAGTGAAAAAAAATCCCAAGGAAATTAAAGCAAAAAATCCTTTTTTTACAAACTCAAAAGACTATGTCTTCGGAAAACTTAACCGTTTTAATGCTATTCATGCAGGCATTGGCGTGCAAAATGTGTTAAATCATAAACCTTATTGGGGAGGAACCGAAATTAGATACGTTGCCTTTACGGGTTTGTCATTGGGAATGTCATCACCCGTTTATTTGTACATTATTAATTTTGTTCCCGACCACAAGCGCTGCGTGATGGAAGCGCGGCTGCCGAACCGTGAGCCGCTGGCGGTCAACCACCTCGCGGCCAGCCAGGACGAAGCCTTTCGCGGCGCCAGCGACAAGCTCAAGCGGGCGCTCGAACATACATTCGGGAAACTGCGCGACCATCGGGCGCGCGAATCGATCCGGCGCGACACCGACCTCAGCGGCGCCTGAGCCGCAACGGCAGTCTGCGCGTTCTCGCGCCCGCAGGCTTTTCGCCCTCAGTCCGCCGCCATCACCTTTTGCACCAGATCGGCGGTGGTTGACGCCTTGAACTTGCGCATCAGCCGGGCGCGGTAGATTTCCACCGTGCGGTGGCTGATGACGAGGGCGCGACCGATCTCCTTGGAAGTCATGCCGTCCATCAGGTGGGCGGCGACTTCGCGTTCGCGCGCCGTCAGCTCGGCCGTCACTGAACGGCTTGCGCTCAAGTCCTCAAAAGTCCAGATGCCGGTTTCATGCGGCGCACTCCGGTTCAGCGCGCGGCCGGTGACGTGACACCAAAAAGTTTCGTCTTTGGTACGCCCTTCGAGACGCTTCATGATTCGGTTGTCGGAATACATG
>JBBQWB010000049.1:0-20749 GCA_038210985.1 Bacteroidales bacterium | reverse complement strand
ACCAAACGTTACTATATAATATCTATTCATTGCAAGAAAATCAATGCTTTCTTGCAAAAATTATAAACAGAATTATTATGAAACACACATATATCGTATCGGAATGTCATGCTCGGGTTGTCAAGCCAGAGTAGAACAAACACTAAGTAGTTTGGCAGAAGTTGAAAAAGTTACCGTTAATCTTGCCAAAGCCGAAGTTATTATTGAAATGACTAGTCCTATACCTTTAAAAAAGTTACAAGAATCATTTTTAAAAGCGGGATTACATTATACAATAGATTTGCCTGTTGGCGGCGGTCATCATGAAAAGCAACAAGTGCATCCCGAAGTAATAAAACCAAAAGGAAATGGAGTTTATTATTGTCCTATGCATTGTGAAGGCGAAAAAACACATGATAAGCCAGGAGATTGTTCGGTTTGTGGAATGCCATTGGTGGAAGAGCCTCAAGCCATTCAAAAACAACAATATACTTGCTCTATGCATCCCAATGTTGTTGCAGATAAACCTGGTTCTTGTCCCGAATGTGGAATGGATTTGGTTCCATTAAAACCTTCCGAAAGTGGCGAGCAAAAAGCCTACAAAGAGCTGGTAGCGAAAATGAAAATATCAGTACTTTTTACGGTTCCTGTATTTATAATCTCTATGAGCGATATGATTCCAAATAATCCTTTGGCAAAAATCATGGATCACCAAAGCTGGAATTGGGTGCAGTTTGTATTAACCTTGCCAGTTGTGTTTTATGCCTGTTGGATTTTCTTTGTTCGAGCGTGGAAGTCTATTGTAACATGGAATTTGAATATGTTTACGTTGGTTGGAATAGGAACAGGAGTAGCTTTTTTATTTAGCGTAATGGGCTTGCTTTTTCCTAATTTCTTTCCCAAAGAATTTAAAACCAATTCGGGAACGGTGTCGCTTTATTTTGAGAGTGCTGCTGTTATTTTGACTTTGGTTTTATTAGGACAATTGCTCGAAGCCAGAGCACATCGCCAAACTAGTGGGGCTATTAAAGAGCTTTTAAAAATGGCACCTTCAGAAGCTGTTCTGGTTGAAAACGGAGTCGATAAAGTTGTTTCCATTCACGATATTATGTTAGAGAATTTATTAAGAGTGAAACCCGGAGATAAGATTCCAGTAGATGGAAAAATTGTGGAAGGAAATAGCACTGTGGATGAATCGATGATTTCTGGAGAACCAATTCCTGTGGATAAAAAAGAAGGAGATAAAGTGATTGCAGGAACCATTAATGGAAATAAATCCTTTGTTATGATTGCCGAAAGGGTAGGAGCTGATACTTTGCTTTCTCAAATTATTCAAATGGTAAGCGATGCCAGTCGATCTCGAGCTCCCATTCAAAAACTGGTAGATACCGTTGCTAAATATTTTGTTCCAATAGTGGTTTCAATTTCTATTATTACGTTTATTATTTGGGCTATTTTTGGACCCGATCCTGCCTATGTTTATGCTTTTGTAAATGCAATTGCCGTATTGATTATTGCTTGTCCTTGTGCTTTGGGATTAGCCACTCCAATGTCGGTAATGGTGGGCGTTGGCAAAGGAGCTCAATCGGGCGTTTTAATTAAAAATGCGGAAGCTTTGGAAACGATGAATAAGGTAAATGTTTTGATAATTGATAAAACTGGAACCATAACAGAAGGAAAACCATCTGTGGAAAAAGTATATGCAATAGATGGAAATAACGAAAACGATTTATTGCAAAAAATAGCGTCCTTAAATCAGTATAGCGAACATCCTTTGGCAGAAGCTGTTGTGCAATATGGCAAAATTAAAGGTGTTAAATTACTTGATGTAAAAGATTTTGAAGCCCTTGCAGGCAAAGGAGTTACTGGAACTTTTATTAATGAAAAAGTGGCTTTAGGCAATATGAAACTAATGGAGGAGATAGGAACTGGGATTCTGGATGATTTAAACGCTAAAATTATTTCAGAACAAAAATTAGGTAAAACGGTTTCTTATATTTCAATAAATAAAAAAGCCGTTGGTTATGTTGCCATTTCCGATGCCATAAAAGAATCTAGCAAACAAGCTATTACAGAATTAATAAGTAAAGGCGTTGAGGTTATTATGATGACTGGTGATAATAGAAATACCGCCAAAGCAGTTGCAGATAAGTTAAACCTAAGCGATTATCAAGCGGAATGTTTGCCCGAGGATAAGTTTAATAAGATTAAAGAATTGCAAGCAAAAGGTAAAATAGTTGCGATGGCAGGCGATGGAATAAACGATTCTCCAGCTTTGGCTCAAGCTAATGTTGGAATCGCTATGGGAACTGGAACGGATGTTGCCATTGAAAATTCTCAAATCACCTTGGTTAAAGGAGATTTATTTGGAATAGTGAAAGCCAAAAACTTAAGTCACGAGGTGATGAAAAATATAAAACAAAACTTATTCTTTTCATTTCTCTATAATACTTTGGGTGTGCCAATTGCTGCAGGTGTTTTATTCCCTGTTTTTGGAATTTTACTTTCACCCATAATTGCAGCCGCTGCAATGAGCTTTAGCTCTGTTTCAGTGATTGCTAATTCTTTGAGATTAAAGAGAATAAATTTGAAATGACTACTTAGTGCTTGTAAGAAAACGCCAAACACTTCGTTGTCTTCGTTCTCAAAATCTGTCATCCCGAGAAAGATTTTGTTTGTTTTTTTTCAAAAACAATTACAAAAACTAACTCTGGCCTCCTGATTTTAAGAAGCTTCAGGACGCCTCGTTTTTGACGTTTTTTACTAAGCACTACAATTTTACACCTCGAAAAAATTTAAATAAATTTGCTCATTTTGCATAAATGATGGCAAATAGTCGTTCAATATTTCCAAAATAACTAATTTAATCATTCATATAAGCAGAAACAAAATTTTTTTACAAATAGATTCAACTCGAAAAATAACATGTAAATAACTAACATTCAGCATTATAAATGCTTTTCTTGCAGACACTACTTAATCAGTTTTTTATTTCGGATTTGCAATCCGAACTAAAAAAAATGATTCCAATTAAGCTCGGATTGCAAATCCGAGCAAACCGAGTATCTAAATAAATTCATTTCACCTTGTCGAATAAATTTTACAATAAATATCTATAAATCAAAAAAACAATAAATTCTGCCATTGGTAGCTTGTCAAAAGCACTCAAACATATCCGAGCAGTTTTCCTGATTCGCCACGGCGAAGTCGAAGGAAGACAGCACTTACTATGACCGACAGAATCTTGGGAGCTATTTCGGATTTGCAATCCGAACAAACAAAATGTTCTGATTCCAATTAAGCTCGGATTGCAAATCCAAGCAAACCGACTATAGTTCTATCAAAAATTAAACAGAAAAGGTTATAGAATCAACCACAATCCGCAATTTTTATTTTGGAATTTGGGTTAAACTACTAAGATTTTTCACACGGATACTAAAATCCGACAAAACATTCATGTAATTTATGTAGGCATCGTATGGTGAGCCATAAGGATTAAAATATTTATGTACATCGCCGTCCGAAAACCATTTGGTACACATATAGTAAAAATGGTCGCTGGTTTGCAAGTACAACCAATCTTTTAAAATCTGAGGGTCGGTAATGGTTTTAATGTCATCACTAAGCGAATATAAACGTTCGGATGCGTCGTCCTGTAATTCGTTGCCACGCCATGCGGTAATATCGCGTTCTTCGTCAGCCCACGACATAGGCCATGGAACGTGAATTGCCGAAACGGGTTTAAATTGTTTACTCACTTCCGAAGGGGTTGCAAACTTAAATTTTGTATTCTTTAAAACTTGTTGTGGCATAGTTGCAAAAAAATCGAAGATGCCAGTTTCAGCCAATTGATGTTCGCCAAATGTTTCATAATCCATAAAAAGGTTTACGGTTTGTTGTTCTTCGGGAACGGCATTAAGCCACGATGCAAATTTTTCAGCAGTAACAGGCCACTCAGCAAACGATTGATCGGAGAAACGGAAGGAAATATCATCACTCAAATTGTAGTTGCGAAGCAAAATATTCATTGGATTAGATCCTGAACTTTTATACACAAAATTGGGACTTCTCCATCCAAGTACGTGTTTTGCACCTTCGGTAAGCATGGTTTTAAAACCTAAATCTGCTACCATTTCGGCAATATCATCGTTGTAAATTAGTTCGGTATTTCGGAAAACAGTAGGTGTTTGTCCAAATAATTCTTCTATTTTTTTAACATGCCGCTTAACCTGATTCTCAAATTCCTTAGAATCGGAAAGAGACGACAAGCTATGCCCGTATGTTTCGGCAATAAATTCTACCGAACCTGTTTTTGCTAATTCCTGAAAACTAGTTATCACTTCGGGAGCATATTTTTCAAACTGTTCAATTACAATTCCTGAGATTGAAAATGCGACTTTAAATTTTGCCCCAAATTTCTCAATCAAATTCAATAATAATTTATTCATTGGAATGTAACTGCGTTCGGCAATACGACGAACAAGATATTGATTTTGGTAATCATCATAATAGTGATGGTCGATACCCATGTCGAAAAAACGATATGAACGTAGACGATTTGGTTGATGTACCTGAAAATAAAAACACAATGTTTTCATGATATTATTTTAAAAGTTCTTGATAAATCATTTTTAATTTGTAAGCTGCATTTTCCCATAATAAGCTGTCCACTTCTTCTTTTCCAAGTTTTATGGACATTTTAGATAGGGCAGGGTAGTGCAATAGTCCGTAAATGGAATTAGCCATGGCGTCAACATCCCAAAAATCGACTTTTAATGCATGTTTTAAAACTTCGGATACACCCGATTGTTTTGAAATAACTACGGGTACATTTGATCGCATTGCTTCCAAGGGCGAAATTCCGAAAGGCTCGCTAACCGATGGCATTACGTAAACGTCGCTTAAAGCAAACATTTTATCCACTTCGGCACCACGTAAAAATCCAGTAAAATGGAAACGGTCGCCAATGCGAAGTTTAGCAACACGACGAATAACTTTTGGCATCATATCGCCGTCGCCAGCCAATACAAAACGGACATTTGGGTCGCGTTTTAAAATTTTGTATGCTGCTTCCACAAAATATTCGGGACCTTTTTGAAAAGTTACTCTTCCTAAAAAAGTAACCACTTTGTCGTTCAGTACTTTGTGGTACTCCACACTTGATTTGTTTTCGTTAGGTTCCACTGCATTATGAACAGTTACAACTTTTTCGGCAGGAATATGATGTTTTTCGATGACAATTTGTCGAGTATAATTGCTCACAGCAACCACTCTGTCTGCAGCCATCATTCCTTCTCGTTCGATGTTATAAACCACCGAGTTTATGTTTTGTCCCGAGCGGTCGAATTCGGTTGCGTGCATGTGCACAACCAATGGTTTTCCACTTACTAGTTTTGCTGCCATTCCAGCCTTGTAAGTAAGCCAATCGTGGGCATGAATTATGTCGAAATCGAAATTTTGAGCAATTTGTGCAGCCACCATCGCATAGCGTTCAATTTCGAGCATTAAATTACTGCCGTATTTTCCGCTAAATTCGTACTTGCGCTTGCTGTGTGTAATTTCAAATTCCGATTTTTCAATTTTATCTTCGTTAATCAAATTATAATATTCTTCTTCGCCAACGTAAGGAATAAGATTTGAGTTAACTTCTACGTAAGTAATTTGATGTATCAACTCTTCCATGCCGTTCATTCGGAAATTTATCTCTACATCCGATGCGTTAACAATACGAACAGCATCCTGATTTTCGTCGCCATAGGCTTTTGGAACCACAAAAATTACTTCCATACCTTGTTTTCGCATCCCTTTTGTTAAGCCAAAACAAGCTGTTCCCAAGCCTCCTGCAATATGTGGTGGAAATTCCCACCCAAACATTAGTATCTTCATAGTTGCGATTCTTGAGTTTCAAAATTTTGTATAATAAATGCCATTCTCAAGAGTTCCGAAACGCTCATTGCGTATGAAATAGCTCCACCTGGTTTGTGTGGAGGGTCACCATCGAAAAGTTCCGAAATAGTTCCTACTCCATGCTCACGAATATTCTCTTCAAAATTATCAAATAATTGTTTTACGAAACTTAATCCTGATTTTCCATATATTCGTAAATAAGCTTCGGTAAAATGACAAGTTAACCAAGGGAAAACGGTTCCTTGATGATAGCAAATGTCTCGTTCAATGGCGTTTCCTTCATATATTCCTTTATAGTCAACATCCGTAGGAGTTAGTGTGCGTAAACCTCGTGGAGTTAATAATTCGGATTTAATTTTTTCGATAATTAACTGCTGTATTTTATCGCTAATAGGCGAGTAGGGGAGCGAAGTCGCAAAAATCATGTTTGGTCGAATTCGCCAATCTTTATCGCCATAAAAATCGCAATCGCAAAGGTATCCTTTAGATTTATCCCAAAAAACTTCTTTAAAATGCTTTGGAATAATTTCAAAAATGTCTGCCCAAGATTCTTTAAATTCAACATCTTGAAATTTTGTGGCCAATTCCATCGCAAATCCCAATGCGTTATACCAAAGTGCATTCACTTCAATGGCATAACCATATCTAGGTGTAACTGGATTTCCGTTTACAACGGTTGACATCCAAGTTAAAGGAGTTCCGTGATGATAGGCGAAAATCAGCCCTTTATCGGTCATTTTAATTCCATTTTGGGTGCCAATACGATAATCGTTTAGAATAATTTTTATAACATTTCCGTATTCTTTCCAAATTTCGTCGTCGTCGCCAGTGTAATGAACATATTGTTGTAGCGCCCAAATAAACCAAAGGGAAGTATCGGAGCTGTAAAAATCGGTTTTGGAGCCTTTGCCAACATTTGGAAATAAACCACCTTGCATTTCCGAAACCATGGTGTCAAAAACCTTGCGTGCTAATCCAAATTCGCCATTAACCAAAAATATTCCAGGTATGGAAACAAAAGTGTCGCGTCCAATTCGGTCAAACCAAGGGAAACCTGCAATTATTTCACATTTATCATTCTCTTTTTGTAAGAATTGTTGAGACGAATTTTTTAAATTTTGAACAAAATTAGTACGAGGAATTCGTAAGTTAACCTCCTTCTTAAATGTGTCGATAAAATCTTTTGGATCCAATTCTTCTAGCGAAGCCGATAGCACAATTGTTTCGCCAGTTTTCATTTTTAGTTCAAAATAACCAGGAACGTATAAATCTTCGTGCGAGTCGTATCCATTTTCAATTTCTTTAAAGTACTCAAGGTCGAAGTACCAATCGGGTTGATGAAAATATTGTGGTTTTTTCGAAAATTGCAAATGTAAAAACGAATATCCTTGATACATTTTACATTTTATCCCGTTTTTTATTTCATGGTAATTTTTATCAACGTAGTCATTACTTTTTGATAAATTATGAATATTTCGGAATGCAAAGAATGGTTTTAAGCGGATTGTTGTTTCGGAATGAGCTTCTAAAAGGGTGTATTTAATTAATACTTGATTTCGAATGGAACTAAAAACAATTTCCTTTTGAAGCATTACGCCGCCTACTCGATATAAAATTATTGGGTTTGGATCCGTAGAAAAATGACGTACATATTTATGACCTTTAGGATAGTATTGTCCATTTTTATAACGATGGATTCCAAAGTTGAACTCCGCTTCGTGTTGAATAATTGTTTCGTGAACGGACGAAAGAAGTACGTGTTTTTCTTCATCTATTTCGGGCTGAGGTGCAATAAGTAATCCGTGATAACGACGAGTATTGCATCCAACAATAGTTTGACAAGCAAACGCACCTCCACGATTTGCACGAACCAACTCGCGATCTAACATGAATTCTAAATTTATAAGCTTCGTTTTATCAAATTCGATGTACGACATAGTCAGATTTTATAATTTTTTGCAAAAATAGTGAATTTAATCATACAACATATAGTATTTCAGAATCTTAACATCTTTATATAATAAATTTAATTTAATTTTCTTTTAAAATTAATACACTATTAGCACTTATTTAATATTAAAAACCACTATTGTCCGATAAAATAAATAAATTTTGCTTTGGGTGTAAATTACTTCAATAAAAATTTGCCTCAATCCTAAAAAATGAATTGATTTTCAGCAATTTACACCCTTGAGGGCAGGGGCAATAAATTGCGGAAAATCCATATTTTTAAAATACACAAAAACAAACCCTACTTTCCTTCATTTTGCCTATTAGCTTGTTATACAACATCATACAACAGATGTCAAAATTTATATCGGACAACAGTGATTAAAAACAAAAAACTTCAATTACTCATATTTGAAATCCAATCTATCAGATGTGTAAGTTTCTGAAAATCAAGTCACCCTGACTATTAAGCGAGATTGAAATTTGTTTTTTATGATTTACAATACTAGCTGTCTAGAATGTTATTAACCCAAAAGTTTTATGATAAGTACAATTAGGGGCTTGTGAGAAAATAATTCCGATAATATTCAGCATGATTTTGAATACATCGTATAACAAAATTATATTGCTTAATACAAATCGGAATTCGAAAACGAGACATTTTTGAAAATAACGATGTTATCGTACTTTATAAACGGGTACTAACTAAATCATTTTCGGCTCTTTTAAGAATTGAGCTTAAAGAATCTCCGTTTTTGTACTCCGAAATCCCGAATTTGAAAGTAATAAAAACGGCATCGGGTAAAAACGATGTTTGAATGCTATTTTGCTTAAATGATTGGAGTATTTTATTTGTCAATTTAATAACTTCGGTATGCGAAAAATTTGAAAAAATAATTGCAAATTCATCTCCTAAGCGATAGCGAACAACATCTGAAGAGCCAGTATAGTATAAAACCAGTTTATTTAATTGAGACGCAAATTTGTATAATACTTCATCTCCCTCTTCAATTCCATGCAAATTGAATCTTCTAAAATTATCAATATCAATGATTAAAATTGAAAAGGGGAGTGAAGCATCTTTTTGTTTATTTATCAGCGATTGAACTTTCTTTTTAAGCCAACGATAATTTTTCAATTTAGATTGTGGATCAATAATTATTTCCGCATGAATTTTCTTTAATAAAAAGAGAAGTGTTAAGATAATTATGCAACAAAAAGCAATTATGGCGATGAAAACTATATGCATGATTTTTGTCTAATTATTGTTTTTTTTGTATCCTTAATGTAAAAGTAAATCATTAAAGCACCAAAACTTTATTTTAAAAGTGAAAAACTTATTTCATTAGTTTAGACATTGTATATTCATAATAAAATTTATTTTTGCGAAGGGTTTGCGTGTTTACGGAGCAGATATTCTTTTTTCTGCAAATAATCGTAACGTAAATTTCTACCAGGCTGATAGCACAAAGCAATAATAGAATCTTGAGCTTCTTTAATTGTGCTATATTCAGCAAAATCGAGTGTGCGTATGATTGCTTCAAATACACGAATTGCACCAGAATGATCCGCTAAAAGTATTCTTTTTCCCATATTTTTATTAAGTAAATCTACAAAGCTGTATGCTATACGCCAATCGGCCTCAATTAAAGTTTCGCCTTCAGGGAAATGGTAAAATCTATTTTTGAATAATTTGGATACTTTGGCTTTGTGTTCGTCAGTAGGTTCGTTGCCACCGCTATATATTCGAGCTGCTTGGTCTATGATTTCTTTCTTTTTCATAAACGTAAGTGCTCCATATTTTTGAGAATTTAAGCCAAACAATGAGTTGAAAGTCATATTGCTGTATCCTGCTTCTGATAGGAAGTTTCGTGCAGTTTGTTCGGTATTTTCGGATTCGCTTCCAAAAACCATTATTGGATTATCTTTAGCCCATGACCATAGAGGTGAGCCTGCTTTATCCAAAATATCCACTGCAACTTTAAAATCTTTTCCAAGTTCACGAGCTGTTGCAATTCCTTCGTCTCTTAAAAAATTGCTTATCGACCCTGAAATTCTACGATTGCTGTTCCAAGTGTCCCAATATCCCGATCCAACAAATTCAGGATTATCGCCACCTGATTCGTGGATTGATTTTCCATGTCGGATAAGTATTACTTGCGTCTGATTCAGTGGAACATAAGCTTGTGGAAAAAGAGGAATAGCTTTTCCATTTGGCAACCAAATTATCGATTCGAGCATGTTTAAACCGCTTCCATCATCAAGCGATCGCCCAACCATTCTTCGGGTTCCATCAAGATTTATTGCCATATCATCAGCCAACACTAACTTTGATCGATATCGTGTCATCGAAGAGCCAATTACTGGAATGTTTTGTGGACAAAGCGAATCATTAAACCGGCTTAAATTAAAATTTTGTAATAATAATCTTCTGAAACTGTCATTTTTAATCAAACCATTCCACGCTAAATAAAATAAATGTGGGTCGCCATTTGGAATACGGTATTTTATAAACTCATATTTATTCTTAATGTAGTTTTGAGGGGTGAAATCAATCTCCAATGTTTTTACAAAAAAGTAAATATCTTTGCTAATTACTTTTAATTGGTTTACAAAATCTTGTGTTACATCGTTTTCAGATAATTCTAATTTTTCTTTATAAATTAATTTTAAAAATGAAATGTCATCTTTAACGCTTTCTATTGTGTAGCAATTATGAAATTCATTATGTTCACGCTGTTTAATGTTTGCAACATAAATATTTTTTGCAGGAGTTGACGTATTGCTAAAATTTGATGGCTCGTTATTTAAATTTTCAGTTCTTTTTTTCATATTATATTTGAAATTATTTTTTTATTTTTTTGTTTTATATTATGAATGATATACAGAATCTTCAATTTTATAAAATAAAGTGCAAAATTAAAAATAATTTTTCATATTAGGGGATATGCATTTTGCTAATATGTTATTAATCTGAAATTTTACAAAATAATAGTGTTGTGAAATTAAAAACTTTGATTGCCCAAACTGCAAATTCGAGCTTATTGTAATGCCATTCGGATTTGCAATCCGAACGAATTGCTGAAATTCAAATTATTTTTCCATAATTTGATGTATCGAATTATATCGGTTTTGGCAAATTTATTAAAAAAAATCATCTTGCAAATAAAATAAATGATTAAATTTGTTGAAATATTTAACTTTTAACCCTTTAAACATACATCTATGAATTCATCCATAAGTAGATTTTTTACGATCTTTATTCTTGCAATAGCTTTTACATCCTGTAAAAATGGAGAAAATAATGATGCTAAAGATAACTCTATCGATAGTTTGAACTCAAACCAAGTTGCCAATTCTAAAGATTTTAACCAAATTGGTTTCGATTTAATGAAAACAGAAAAAATTGGGGAACTGAAAATAGGTTTAAAAATTGGTAAAGTAATAGAACTACTTGGAATGCCTGAAAAAAAATCAAAACACGAATTGTGGGGAGCTGACGATAGCTATCATCAGGAATGGAATTATATCAGCAAAGGTATTTCGCTTGATGTTATTGGAAAAACGGAAAACGAACAAGAGGTGAATTCGATTAGCGTTTCGAAACCCTGCACCTTAAAAACGAACAAACAAATAGCTATCGGAAATACCATGCAAGAGGTTCAAAATGCATATTCCGAAAGCATAGATACCACTTGGTCGGACAATGGAAATATAGTTGCCGGAAGTGTTTATGGTGGGTTAATCTTTGCTTTTGAAAAAGATATTTTAATTTCAATTTTTATCGGAGCTAGTGCGGAATAATGTTGTTCGGCGTCTTGACTTCACTTGAAGAATGGTAGTTTTGCGTCTCGACTACGCTCGACGTCCGAACCATGGGACGTCGAGCGTAGTCGAGACGCCGAAAAAACCGAAGCAGTCATCCAGTTTCGCCACGGCGAAGTCGAAGGAGACTGCGAAATCTAAAACAACATATTTTTTAAACTATTTTACACATAAAATTGATATTACAAGCCACAAGTCTTATTCTATTCTTTTAACTACGTTGTCTATGTCGTCAACTACTAAATTGAATACAATTTTATTGTTTGGAAAAAGTGTTTGTAAGTTAGTTCTAAGTTCAACAATTGGCTGCAGCGATTTGTTGTCCATCGAAATATTATCGACAACTGAAAGCGAAAGTTCGTAGGTACTATTCTCCTATTTTACAAAAACATACTTAGTTAGTGCTTCATCAAAAAACAGAGTTTTAGTTAATCCTTCTGCAAGTTGGGTCACTTCCAATTCTGTGATGTTGTCTTTGTCGTAAGAAATTTCGTGTTTCATTAATCCGTATGTATTTGTTGATATTGAATCACTGGAAAAACTAACAGTTAAAAGAACAAACCCAATAATTGGAATACTAGTAATTGCAAGTCCAATAAATCCAACCGCTATTGTTCTTCCCCAAGAGTATAATTGTCCGCCTGCACTTATATGTTTTGAAATATTTTGACCTTGAAAATGGTGCATAATATAATAAGCAATTGCTGTATAAATTAAAGGGATAATATAATTTGGAATATCAATATTTTCGGGGATAAAAAAGATTCCACCAAAAATTAGGATTGTTGCAAGAATTGTAAAAAACCAAGTTTTTTTGGCTTTTCCTGCTTCGTTAAAAGCCTTAAAATTTTCAGCAATTAAATATCCTCCTGCTAATGGTCCACCTAAAAATGCAGCAGGCCAAATAGCTTTTTCATTGTAAATTTTTTTGCTTGGTTTTTCAATCTCAAAAGTTTGTTCCATTGTTGTCATCTTTTAGTATTGGCAACAATTACCTTACGTATTCTAGTAATGTATATTTTCCTTTATCATCTTTTGAAATAACTGCCTTGATTTTGTACGACAATGTTGGTCCTTCAGGGTCTTTTTCAAAAGTTTTTGGATCGGCATGGCAATCGCCTGTCCAGCCCGAACTTGCAGTATAAACACTTGCAGTTGCATTGAATTTTTTATCGCCAATGTCTTCAAGTTGATTTATTTGCGAAAAAGTATAGGCTTCTCCATCTGCCAAAGGAATAGTGTAAAATCCTTTGCTATAAGATATTCCATCAATGGATTGAGGATTAGTAATCGTTATTCCAAAATATTTCATCGTAGATTCGTCCACAAGCTCTTTTTTGATTTTCACATCGTTTTGGCCAACTTTAATGAAATTTTTGAATCTATTTTTGTAATTATGCATTACTCCAAAATTGATTAATTCCACGTTAGAAACGCCTTTGTCCAGAGTAAACGATTTTAAATCTACTTCAGAAAAATTGCTAAAAAAGGTATTTAGCGATTTTGTTTCATCTACATTGAGATTTACAATTTTACTATTATTAGTTTTTTGTTCAGGATTCTACGATTCTGAACTTTCTTTAGTACTGCTTGAATTACAGGCAGTAAATAAAACAGCAACTGAAACTACTAAAAATAATTTCTTCATAATGTTTAATTTATTTATTTTAAAATGGCATCAAAAATTCCAACAGGTCGTTTGTCGTGAATGGATTCAGTGGCAGTTAATGTGCCCGAAATAGTGATTTTTTTATCAATGTATTTGTCGAGGTTGATTTTTTCATCCGTAAAACTTAATAGAATTTCCTCCACATCCTCTTGGTTTTTACTTTCAGATTTTTCAGAAACAATATTTATTGGCTTTTCAAGAATCAAAATGTACGATTTCGGTATTGGAAACATTAGGGATAAGCTGCACCGTTCCGCTTAGTGTATTCGCTTGGTCAAAATGGTATAAATCGCTTACGGATTCTTTTACCGTTTCATTTTCTGTTTTTGGAGCTTCGTTTGAGCAGGAAGTAGTAATCGACATAATACCAATGACAGCAATAAAATATATTAATTTTTTCATGCTTGATTTTTTTTAATCTATTTGACTTTTGTCAACTCTAAAAATTTTGCATCACATTTTTTAAAATGATTGTACTCATTCATTGCATTGCCTTCATTTTGAATAAGAAGTGTTTGATTTTCATATTTTGCTTCCACATCTCCTTTAGGACTAGCACCATTGATGGCAATAAGTTTCAAATATACTTCCGATTCATTTTTTATCACTTCTATATTTCCTTTTATTTTCCCAGAGCTATATGTGAAATTATCTCCGTTTTTTTGAATTTCGATGGTCAAATCGCAAACCGTTTTGTCGGTTATGCTATATGTTCCACTATAATCCGTAGCTACAACAGTTTGGGTGCTTTCTGTTGGTTCTGTTTTATTGTCGCTTTGATTGTTGCACGAACTAACGATCATGCCAATTACGAATACTCCGAAAACGATAAATAGATTTTTTTTCATTTGTTGTGTATGAGTATTGAATTTATTGATTTTAATAAGTTTTGTAATAATAAAGTCCAACTAATCAAGGTGTCCATTCCGAGTGAATAACGCCAACTACATATGTTTTCTCGCCTTCGTTTTTGAAAACCAATGTAAGATTTGTCCAATCTAAACCGCTGTTTTTATTGCCATCACCGGCATAGTAAAATTCAACAAATTCCAAATTTGGATAAACCTCTTTAATATTGCTTGGCGAGCTTGGGTTTAGTGTAGTTTTATTTAACTGTTTTTTTGCTAGTTTTAAATAATCCACATCATAAAAATACGTTTTAAAATAATCGCTGATATTTGAGTTAATTGGGTCGCCAATAGCTTCGTGAATTCCCCATTTGGTTTTCTTTTTCGATTTATTTAAATCAAGAATTTGTTCTTTTGTAAGCAATTTGTCATTTTTCACATCAATTTGTGCCGAAACTGAAAATCGAACGCCTTGGGTAGGATGAACAAATTCGACAAAAGCATCAAAGTTTTTATCTTGCACAGTTTTTAAAACGTTTTCGGCAACAAGCATATAATCCACTTTTGGAGTAGAATCGATGGTAGTTGCAGTTTCGTCATTTGCCTTTTCGGTTTTATTGCCCGAATTACAGGAGGTAAAAAGGAATAAAATACTTAATAGAAGAACGCCGTTAAGTTTGCTGCTCATGTTGTTAGGTGTTAGGTTGTTTGTTTTTTTTAATTCTCACAAAAGTATAATATTTTTTTTAATTTACAAATTATTTTTTTGTTGAATTTCATGGGTCAATAAAAATACCAATAGATGTAATGAATTATTCCATCTAAATAAATGACATCTTATTAATATTCAAAAAATGAAATTATCTTTGCCAAAAAATTGATTATTTAATTCAATAAATTAATAAACATGAATATTGAACTTAACGAACAAGAAATAATTCGACGCGAATCATTAAAGGAGTTAGAAAAATTAGGAATAAACCCATATCCAGCCGCCATGTTTCCTGTTAATGTAACTACCGAAGAAATACTTTCAAAATTTCCTGAAGATAATTCACTTTTTCAAGATGTTTTAATTGCTGGTAGAATTGTGAACCGTAGAATAATGGGTGCTGCAAGTTTTGTCGAGCTTCAAGATTCGGTGGGTCGTATTCAAATTTATTTTAAACGTGACGATATTTGTCCCGATGAGGATAAAACACAATATAATACGGTTTTTAAAAAGTTATTGGATTTAGGAGATATTATTGGCGTTAGTGGATTTGTTTTCGTTACCCAAATGGGCGAAATAACAATTCATGCAAAATCGTTTACAATTTTAAGTAAATCTTTAAAACCACTTCCAATTGTTCGTGAAAAAGAAGATAAAGTTTGGGATGCATTTACCGACCCCGAACAAAGATACCGTATGCGTTACCTCGATTTAATAGTGAATCCGCAAGTGAAAGAGACATTTATTAAACGAACTCGTTTGGTAAATACAATGCGTGATTTTTTAAACGAAAGTGGATATCTTGAAGTAGAAACGCCAATTTTGCAACCTTTGTATGGTGGTGCTGCTGCTCGCCCATTTAAAACACATCACAATACACTCGACATGACACTTTATTTGCGAATTGCTAATGAATTGTATTTAAAGCGATTAATCGTTGGTGGATTTGATGGAGTGTATGAATTTTCTAAAGATTTCCGCAACGAAGGAATGGATCGCTTTCATAATCCGGAGTTTACGCAAATGGAACTTTATGTTGCCTACAAAGATTATTTTTGGATGATGGAATGTGTGGAAGAGATGGTTGAACGCGTGGCAATTGCGTTAAATGGTTCTACAAAAGTCCAAGTTGGCGAACATATCATCGACTTTCAACGCCCATGGAAACGATTTACAATGTTTGAAGCAATCGAGCATCATATAGGAATTGATATTTCAAAAATGGATGAAAATCAATTGCGAGAAACTGCTACCAAACTCAATATCGAAATTAACGATACAATGGGTAAAGGTAAATTGATAGATGAAATTTTTGGAGAAACATGCGAAGCTAAGCTTATTCAGCCAACATTTATATACGATTATCCGATCGAAATGTCGCCATTGGCAAAAAAACATCGCTCAAAAGAAGGTTTAGTGGAACGTTTTGAAGCGGTTTGCAATGGAAAAGAAATTTGCAACGCTTATTCCGAGTTAAACGACCCTGTTGATCAACGAGAACGTTTTGAAAGTCAGTTGGTTTTAGGACAACGTGGCGACGAAGAATCGATGGTGTTAGACGAAGATTTTTTACGTGCAATTGAATATGGAATGCCTCCAACATCTGGTTTAGGTATTGGTATCGACCGCTTAGCGATGATTATGACAAACTCACATTCCATTCAAGATGTGTTGTTTTTCCCTCAAATGCGACCCGAAAAGAAAACTTCGACTACAACCGATGAAGAATTTCTACAGAATGGAGTTGCTCAAGAATGGATTGAAGTATTACGTAAAGCTGGAGTCCAAACAATTGAAGCACTTCAAAAAAGTAATCCAAATAAATTATTTAACGACTTAAACGGATTACGCAAAAAACACAAACTTGATATTCCTGCATTAAAAATAGAAGATGTAAGTGCTTGGATTAAGTAATTTCAGGACTTTCGCTAAACTATTGCTATATAGCGGTGTAGGTTTTATGCAGTGTATTAATTCATGAATTAATACAACTAAACCATGCGTTTTTGTAAATATTGAGACTCGCTTTGAATTTTAATACTTTTTCATTTGTATATTTGTGAATTATAATTCGTTCGAGAAAATATTTTTTAATCAAAATTATTAATAAAATGAAGAAAATTTCACTTTTTACAACCATGATGTTATTTGTTGTTTTTGTTTTCGGACAATTTCAATTAGGTCATAGAGTAGTTACATTTAAGGATCCAGCTCGAAGTAATCGTTCTGTTGAAACCCATATATATTATCCAGCTGCAACAGCAGGCGACGATGTGCCAATTGCATCCGGAACGTTTCCAGTAGTTGTTTTTGGACATGGTTTTATTATGGGAAATCCTGCTTTATATACCTATTTATGGGAAGGTATTGCTACCAAAGGTTACATAATGGCTTTTCCAACCACCGAAAACGGCTCTGTTATTCCTCCTCCAAATCATCTAGAATTTGGTAAAGATTTAGCTTTTTTGGTTGATACAATTATTGCTTCAAATAATGTAGCTTCCTCCTTTTTAAACGGAAAAGTTGCAAACAAAGCCGCATTAATGGGACACTCAATGGGTGGAAAATCAGCATGGATTGCTACAAAATTAACCACAAAAGCAACTACCATTTTTACCATTGGAGCAGCAATTTCTAATCCACCAATTGGAACAGCAATTAATGTTTTGGGCGATTATGCAAAATTTACAAGCATTCCTGCCGTATCTATGGCTGCCGAATTTGATTGCGTTGCAGCTCCTGCCGATAATCAAAAGAAATTGTACGATACATGTGCTTCACAATGCAAATATTATATTGTAATTAAAGGTGGCGGACATTGCTTTTTTGCTTCTCAAGCTGGCTCTGGCTTGATGTCTTGCGAATCGGGCGAAGGTAGTTGCGAACCATTTACCATTACCCGCGAACAACAAAATGAATACACAATAAACTTCCTTTCGCTTTGGTTGAGTTATCAGTTAAAAAATAACGCTGCCGATGGTGTTGCTTTTAAAGCCTTAGTTGCTACTTCAAACTTAATTACCGAAACACATAATTGCAGCGGTAGCAGTGTTGGAATTTCCGAACAAGTTAATAATGCGAAAGTAGAAATATTTCCAAATCCTTCTATGGGTTCGTTTAATCTATTTGTTGGCAATGTAAATCATCGTAAAGTGGAAGTGAAAATATTTAGCCTAAGTGGTAAAGTTGTTTTCTCAAATATTTACAATGCAGGATTAAATAATACATACATAATTAATACTGAAGATTTTAATAAAGGAATTTATTTTATCGAAATAAATGCAGACGGAAATCAATACGTTAAAAAACTCATTATCGAATAAGTTTAGAAGTCCTCTTAAACAAAAATAATAATACCAAACACACACCACAAAAGAGGCTCCGTTAGGAGTCTCTTTTATTTTTGTAAATTTGCCGATGCAAAAGAAATTATATAATTCCTATTCCGATTATTTTACGCAACTATTTGGAGGAAGAGCTCAAAAAGTAACTATAAATGCTGGCTTTACTTGTCCAAACCGAGATGGTTCAAAAGGAACTGGAGGTTGTATTTACTGCGATAATGAAGCCTTTAATCCATCCTATTGTTTGCCCGAAAAATCAATTTATCAACAAATAACCGAAGGAATAGAGTTTCATCAAAGAAGGTATCGACGTGCAGTAGCTTATTTAGCTTATTTTCAGGCTTTTTCAAATACATATTCGGATATTGATACGCTTAAACGTAAATATACCGAAGCCCTGAGTCATTTCCAAGTGAAGGGTTTAATTATTGGAACACGACCCGATTGCATTAATGAAGATGTTTGTGAACTATTAAATGATATTTCCAAAAGTCATTACATAAATGTTGAACTTGGTGTGGAAAGTGTGTATGACAAAACACTATTGAAAATTAATCGAGGGCATGATTTTAAAGCGGTTACGGACGCTTTTGAGCTATTGAATAAATATAATTTGAATTCTGGAGCTCATTTAATTTTTGGCTTACCTGGCGAAACAGAAGCAGATTGGATGGAATCTTTGGACATAATAAATAACCTTCCAGTAACCACTATTAAATTTCATCAGCTTCAGTTAATTAAAAACACTGAAATCGAAAAAATGTATTTCAAAAATCCGAATGATTTTGTTCGGATGAATAAAGATGAATACATTAAATTTATCATTCGTTTTGTGGAACGATTAAATCCAAACTTTATCATTGAACGCTTTGCGGGAGAAGTGCCACCACGTTTTTTATCCGATTCAAATTGGGGCATTATCAGGTACGACCAAGTGGTTCGTGAAATTGAACAAAGTTTAAGTGAACAAAATACGTTTCAAGGACGATTGTATGAAAGTAAAAAGGTGAAAGGGAAAAGCAGAAAGGGAAAAGCAGAACGGTAAAAGGTAAAAGGGAAAAGTGGAGGTTGAGCCTGTCGAAACCGAAGAAATATTGATGTGATGATAGGTGGACAAGTGGATGTGATGATAAGTTGATAGGTGGATAAGTTGATGGGTGGATAAGTGGATAGGTTGATAGGTGGATTAGTTGATTAGTGGATGAGTGGAGGTTGAGGAAGGTTTCTCTTTTCAAGTAATTTGTATTAGTGGTTATGATGCTGGTTCTTTATCAGGTTACTTTAAAGAGGAACAAAAAGCTATTGAAGATAATAAAATTAATGTTTCTAAAACACATTTTATTAAAGAAATTGAACGAAATTTTGGAAAAATTGATAAAAAAACGTTAAGGTTTTTAGACGTGTTATAAAAAATGGCAAATAGATTAATCCTTGCACCTGCAAGTTCCTCAACAAACCGCCAAAAAATCATCCGCTTCAAGTTTCAAAATGCTATGCTTTTTGTAAAATGACAAAATAAAACATTGCAAAATAATCGCCTTAAAAAATAAATAATGCCAATTATACTCCATGTTTTAAATTCTCTCGAAAAATTCATTAAATTTGAATCCTTATAATTTAAATTAGACCTAAATTAAAGATATTATGAATAAAATATTGCTAGTTTTCTTGCTATTAGTTGCCACTAATAACATTTTTGGCATGGATACCGTTCAGGTGAAATCAAAAATTACCGATGTTACGGTGTTTTTTAACGGGGCTCAAATTACTCGTACCGCAGAAATTAAATTGAAAAAAGGGAAGCACATCCTTATCCTTGATGAATTAACACAAGAGATAAATCCGGCAAGTATTCAAATTTCGGCTATCGAAAAATGTAAAATATTGTCGGTGAAACATCAATTTAAAACACCCAGTATTAATAAAAAAGATCCGAAAATAGTTAAAATTGAAGACGATATTCGTTTACTCGAATTAAAAATTAATGAGAAAAAGAATAAAATCAGAGCCTTTGATTTGGAGGAAAAACTTATGTTAGACAATAGTTATTTAAATCGCCCCGACACTGGCTCAAGCGTTAAAGTGATTAAGGAAGCTGCTGAGTTTTACCGAGTTCGTTTAAACGAAATTATGCAATCGAAACTTAATATCAATTCGGAATTGGAAGATTTAAACGATCAAATGAAAGAATTTTATAAACAACTGAATGAAATTGTTTCAAAAAATCGTAAAACATATAGCCAGATTTATATTGCCATTGAATGCGAAACGGACGTAACTAAAAAGCTGAAAGCAAGTTATTATATTTCGTCGGCTGCATGGACACCTTCGTACGACTTTCGCGTAGACGATATTACAAAACCATTGGTAATTGTTTATAATGCCGATGTTTCACAAACAAGTGGCGAAAATTGGGAAAACGCAAATATTACCTTGTCCACAAATAATCCATCTTTAAGTGGAAACAAACCTGAGTTAATTCCTTGGCAAGTTGGCTCAAGTCCATATCAAAATA
>JBBQWB010000048.1:0-20832 GCA_038210985.1 Bacteroidales bacterium | reverse complement strand
AGAACCCGTTTTAAAAATTTTACGTTTTTTTTATGTTTTTAATGTTTTTTAAAACAAGTAGTGAAGCACAGAGTAGTTGTCAATATGCTAAGTTAGTAATTCCTAACGACAGTGTATATATTATGAATCAAAGTGATACTGCTTATTGGGGAGTTTTTTATGCTGATTCACAATATTTAACTTTACAACTTGATTTTTGGGATTACAATGTAATTAGTAATATACAACTGTTTTCTGGGTCTTATAATGCTCTAAATGAATTGCATGTGCAAAAAAATCCTGCAAATATTGTGTTATTTACTGATAATTTGACACCAGGGAGTTATTATTTTTTTAAAATTAATAAAACAACTAATAATGGTGTAGTTCGAGTAAGATTAGATACAAAAGCTCCAATTTTAAATTGCACTAGTGGTGTCTGCAATGATAATATATCTCTTTCGTGTGATTTTTCTATGTAATGGGAATTTTGAATACTATTCGCAACTACCAACGGGCATTAGTCAAATTGGGGTAGCATGCCCTTGGGGCTCGGTAAACGATGCAAGCCTAGACTACTATCATGCAAATTCTACAGCTTGGGAATCGACTGTTCCTTCAAATTCGATGGGTTATCAGGAGTCTTATTATAATTTTTGGGGATACAAAGGATATGCTGGTTTTGGTGCTCATGATTCTAATAATATTTTACCAATGACTATTATGAGTATATATCTATCAGAAACTTAAAGCACCCATGATACAAGGGATAACTTACAATATTACCATGAAAGTTAGCAGAGCCGATAATTATCGACAAGCAGCTAATCACATAGGGATATATTTAAGTGCTCAAAATTCATATTTTGGGCATGGAATCCCAGGTTGGACAACTAGTCAAATAAATAATACTCCTAGTCAAACAATAATATACAATAATTATGTAACCGATGCTGTTAATTGGACAACAATAAGTTTTACACATACACCAAAATTACAGGTATACAATATATAACAATTGGTGATTTTGGTACAACTGTATTTCAGAATACAGGAAGTGGTTATGTAGATGGAAGTTATTATTTTCTAGATAAAGTTCATATAACGCTCAGCAGTATGCCAAGTTTCACCATTGCTGCCAATCCAAATCCAAACTGTTCCGGTAATATAACCAATATAACAAACAGTTTAAATTTGCCGTTAGACTGGACTTCAACCCCATCTGGGTATTTTTCTTGTCCAACTGCTTGTTCTAGTACAAATTTAACTACTTCTTCCCAAACTACGGTAACAGGAACTTACTCAATTGCACCAAACTGCAATTCAACTGCAAGTACTGTAGTTAATTACATAGCTCCAATAAAGCCCAATGTTACTGGTAAATTTAATACTTATGACTTGACAAGTTTATATACCATCACCAATCCACAGGCAGGAACTTCTTATTCATGGAGTATTTATCCTCCAAATTGCGGTAATTTAAATCCTAATAATGGTTCAAACGTCTCTATAACTTGGAATCCTGATAATTTCCCAACTGATGGATATGCAAGTGTAATTATTACATCAAGCAATGGATGTACAAATAGAGATACCATAAAAGTATGGAGGTGTTGTAATAAAGCAGGCACAGTTTTACATGATCAAACTATAACCACATTAACTCCTTGGCAAACATACGCAATTAATGGTGTTGTTAATTTTAATGGAATCAACTCGTATAATAATGTTACCTTATATATGGGTCAAGAATCAAAAATCTTTATAAATACAGGAGCTTCAATTTCTTTTGATAATTTTACAATAATAGCTGGATGTGATTATATGTGGGAAGGTATTACTCTTAATCAGGGTGCAAGTATAACTGTAAATAATTCTCAAATACGTGATGCATTTAATGCAATAACTTCCGAAAATGGAGCAAATTATTCATTATACAATACTGTATTTAATAAAAACTAAATGGATTAAATGTTAAAAGTTATTCAGGAAGTCATACTGGAACAATCTCAAAATGTACATTTAAATGTAATAATATCAGTAGCGATATACCTGAACTTCTTATTGCACCATACGATTATAGACGTATTATTGCGGGTGTAGTTATTAAAGGTGATTTACAAAAAGTGTGAAAATGGTAGTGATGAGGTGATAATCGGCTTCTCGTTCGTCGCGGCGAACGCTCGAAGACCGAGGCTGGACATCGAGCGGTTATCGGACGTCGAGCAGATATTGGACGTCGAGACTTAAGAAAATCGGCGTCTCGGCTCCGCTCGACGTCCGAGGTATGGAGTCTTGGCTCCGCTCGACATCCATAACTATTTAAAAGCTCCGCCAATCCACAAAGCCCCACCAATAAGAATTAGCGAACCTAAA
Source organism: Bacteroidales bacterium (assembly GCA_038210985.1). Lineage (GTDB taxonomy): Bacteria > Bacteroidota > Bacteroidia > Bacteroidales > WCHB1-69 > JAQUGA01. The sequence continues at coordinate 18,477 of JBBQWB010000048.1, read as the reverse complement.
ACCGTAAAGAAAATTTTCCAGAAACTTAATGGATAATTCCCACTGATGCTCCCGTCTTGACCATTAATTAAAAAGTTATATGTTTTGTTTTTATATCGGTACGAACTAATCCAAACAGGTAACAAAATGTGCTTAAATGTGATTTTATTAAATGCAGTGTTTAGCTTATTTATTCGTTGTTCGTCGCCACCAATATCATTTTTTACAAAAGTTCTTATTTGGTCGTTCATGTTTTGCTTGGCTTCTTCAAAACCTTGTTTAATATCGATTTGATAAATTTCGGTTGTAAATCCGCTCACATATTCTTCGGTATATGGGACTAATTCTGTGTAATTCCAGTTTTTTAATTTTTTCGCTAGTTTTTCGGGTAATGATTTTGAAGCTGTAACTAACACATCATCAAAGAAATGCGAAACATGACCCGAGCACCAGTCCCATCGTGTTTTAGTTTCGGTTTCGGTTTTGCCATTGCGTTGCACCGAAACGGTGTATCTTGTGCCTTTTTCGCCAGTATAATCGGTTTCGGTTTGTGCATCGTAAGTCCAATATGGAGTATATACACCATTTATCGAATCGATTTGAGCCATATTTTTAAGTGCACTTGGTGTAAACCATAATCCTTTAACCCATTTCGCAAACGAATCTTGACCTGCTCTTTTATTTAGTTTAAAGGGAATTAAAAACTTTGGTTTTATGATTCTTTTTATGGATTCATTTGCCAAAACTACTGCTGTTCCGCAAAACGGACAGTTTGCCGAAGTAACATTTTCGGGAAGTTTACTCACCGCACCGCAGGATTCACATTTTATTTGATGAACGGTTATACTGGTATCGTTGTTAATTCCAGCATCTGAAATCATTTTTTCAAAATCTTCCTCAATTACTTCGATGTTTTCTTTTTTTTCTATTTCGTTTAATTCGCCACAATAAGGGCATTTTAAACTATCTTGACCTGGTTCAAAAATTAAAAAGCCTCCACAACTCCTGCATGGAAACTTTTTGTTGTCAGTATTGGTTAGTTCTTGTTCATTGTTGCTCATAATGGATGAATTTTAATCGTTAATTTAATATTCAAAGATAAAAAGTTTTTGATTTAGTTTCATTTTCTGTCAAAAATTTTCTAAAAAGATTTGGATTTTTTTTCAAGTATGTAATTCAATGCTGTTTGCTAGTGACTTTATTCAATTAGGGTATTTTGCAAATAATAAATTCCACTCGATTTAAAGTTGATTTTAATAATATCCAATACGCAAAATTTGATTAAAAAATGTTCGACAAGCTTCTTTTTAAAACCACTTATTTTTATGAGTTCATCCATCGAATATAATTTATCTGCCGAAAATAATTTCAGAAAAGCAGTTTCATTTTTACCGATTTTGGTGAGATTTTTATTTGGATTTTGTTTATACTGCCAAACTCTTATCCAAATGTGATTTACAACTTGATTACTGCTTCCTATTCGAATGTACACCATCTCCTTTTTATCTTCTTCAATAACCGCACAAAGCCGATCCGATTTTACTTTTGGGATGGTAACTTCCAAAACTTCTTTGCCTTCGTGTTTTCGCAAATGTTTCGTAATATAAATTTCGGGCTGACAATACATTAAAACGGCAGTATCAACCATGTAAAGTTCTTCGCCCGATTGAATTCCAGCAACTATGCCATTATCCTTAACGCCAATCAAAAGGGTTCCGCCATCGGTGTTGGCAAATGCTACAAGGCTTCGAGCAATTTTCCGACTATCGTTTATAGCAAATTTGAAGTCGAGCATTTGATTTTCTCCTTTTGCAATTAACGACTTTAAATAAATTTCGTCTGGGGTTAAATCAGTTGGTTTTATAATTGCTGGTTTCATGTTACGAAATTAATAAAATTTATTTTACATTTTGCAGCGACGAACAGAGTATGAATTTTACCACAAATAAACGTAAGGCTTTTATGGCTGTCATGCATCCGCCAGTGGTCGGAGAAACGCAGTGGAGCATAAGCATCTATAACGTTAATAGATTCCTCTCCGCCAGTGGTCGGACTCGAAATGACAAATCGCTGAGGTAAACGATAGTTTTTAACGGGGTAAACGATATTTTTTTCTATTGTGTCTATGTTTTTCTATGTTTCTATGTGTTTTTTTACCGCAAAGTTACGCAGAGGAAAACCCTTATATGAAACCTTATATTTCTTATATGGTTCAAAAAAAGAGCACTAACTATATTATAAACCGTCCATTTAAGTATATAAAATAGCGGTAAAAATAAACATCAAAGAAATTGTATCTTTGCACCCATGGAAAAAGATTACAAAATATGGATGGCTCCTTTGCACGGTATTACCGATTGGGTTTTTCGCTCTTGTTATGCCAAGCATTTTGGAGGTATGGATACTTCGATAGCTCCTTTTGTTTCCATTAATTCGAATCTGAAAGAAAAAAAAACTAAGTTTTTTGATTTATTTCCCCAAAACAATGAGGTTTTGCCAACTATTCCGCAGGTTATGGCAAACCAATCGACCCAACTTATTACTGCTGCCAATATCTTATCCGAATTGGGCTACAATGAGTTTAACTGGAATTTAGGTTGTCCATCTTCGCAAGTTACCCGACATGGTAGGGGAGCAGGTTTACTAAAAAATCCCGATCGTATTGAAGAAATTTTAAACGAATATTTTTATCAATCTTCGATGCCTATTTCCATCAAAATCCGAATTGGTTACGATTCAAAAATGCAATTTGAAAAAATAATTCAAATTTTAAATAAATTTCCACTTTCATTTGTTTGTTTGCATCCTCGATTAGCCACACAGATGTACGAAGGTAATGTGGATTTGAATGCATTTGAAAAATTGATTCAAAACACTTCACATCGAATTGTTTACAGTGGAGATATTGCCGATAAACTTTTTTTTGATACACTTTGTCAAAGATATCCAATGGTAAAAGACTGGATGATTGGTAGAGGTTTGATGACCAATTATAAGTTATTGAGTGAAATTACCGAAGATTCTAATAAAATGAATATTGCTGCTTTTCGAGATTTTTATGAAGATATTTTGCAAAAAAACATACAGCGTTACGACCGAGAAAGTATTGTTTTAGGAAAAATGAAAGAGATGTGGAAATACTTTATAGCCAACGAAGAGTTAAAGCATGTTGACATTAATGGAATTATGCGAAGTCAAAGCGTTGAGAAATTGAAATCATTTTTTTAATTCCAAATTTCTAAATAGATAATGCCTTAAACGTTTCTGACGAAATCAGGTTTTTTCAATAATAGCTTCAATTGTTTTTAATGGAATAAACATTTTTTTAGTTTCAGGTAGCAATATAAACCCATATTTAAGATAAAAATTTCGTGCTTTTTCGTCTTTAGGGTCAACAACCACTGCCAGTGCCCCCATATTAGTAGATATTTTGATGCAATTATGGAGAGCATCCAACAGTAAATATTCTCCGTAGACGTTCCCTTGAAATTTTTTATCTATTGCTAATCGCCCCAATAAAATTGTAGGCAAATCATTGTAATTGCTGGGTAATTTTCTTCGCATTTCTTCAGGAAAAATATCTCTTTTTATTGAATTCGAGGATAATGTATAATAACCAGCAACAATATTCTCCAAATCATACAGAACATAACACACAGATAAATCTCGTTTTACATCTTGTTTTGCTAAATTCTTAATATAGTTATCTAAAAGTTTATTTCCACAATTGAACTTGGTTTTATTGTGATTATTATTCAGCTTTTGCATCAGTAGTTTCATCTGAATTTTTTAATTTTAAATAGTTTAATTGAGCTGTTTTTAGTTTGTCATTTGGAGTTGGGGGGTTTAAAATAGCATCTAAAAATATTTTTTTATCCTCCATCGTTTTTAAAATAGTGTCATTATCCATAATTATTTTTCGTGATTCAGAATTTATACAGTATATGATAAATTCGGATAAACTTTTAAAACCAAGCATCTCTGATGCGATTTTAACTAACTCCTTTTGTTCTCTACTGATTCGAACATCTATTCTGTCATTTATTATTGTTGCCATTTCTTTATCTATTGTTTTCTCTTGCTTAAGTGTAAATTATATTTACAAATGTACGACAAAATACCGTACAAGTCAAATATTTAACATTTAATTCATTTGTTTTTTTGCTTGCTATTGAAGTTTAAATCTTTCAAGCTGGCTTTTTTAGGCTTTTTATTCAAAAAAATGCCGCGAATAATTCAAAAAATTACACACGGCATTTTATGTTAAGATAGGACTATTTATCCATTCCCATTTTTTTTCGATTTTCGAGTACTTTCTGGTACTGTTGAAAAAAATCTTCTAAATCTCCAACGGAAATTCGTTTTGCAATAATTTTTTTGTCTTTATCTAATACATAAAGCACTGGAGTAGAATATAAATCGTAAACTTTATGGAAATCGATATTTGCAGTATTTCCACCAACATTAATCCATGTAAGTTGATTGTCGCGAATATATTTTTTCCAACGTTCCAAGTCAGTATCCATCGAAACAGAAAACACTTCTACGCTTAGAGAATCTTTGTATTTGTTATAGAAATCTCGAAGTTTTGGCGTTTCCACTTTGCAATGTCCACAATCTGGATCCCAGAACCATAACAAGGTGTATTTTTTTTGAATGTGATAAAACGACAGAAAAACATTGCTTGTATCGGGCATAATTAACTCAGGTGCTTTAGCTCCAATCAAAACAATTTTAAGTTGTGAAGCACGTCTGTTTAAGCTTTCGAGTGTGCTTGGCGTAACCCACCAGCATTGGTTTGTCATATAATATTTTTCAACCATATATACAAAGATCTCGTCGTGTCCCATTACTTTACTTGTTTCGTAGTTATTTGTTAACCACCACATTACATATTTAAACATCTCTTCATTAGGACGTACTGTTTCTAAAATTTTATCGATTTCAAATTCTATACTATCGTTGTCCTGAACAATTACATTTTCAAAATACCGTTGAAGTTTACTTACAAAAACGGGAGTTCTAATAATTCTATCGTCGAGCAAATCGGTGTACATCCAATAATTAGCTTTGTAATATTTCCAACCAAAAGTTGAATCAACTGTGCCATTGGGTGATTTTGGATATTCGGGAATGTCAATATCACGATTTACCGATAAAATTTTGCTAAAAAGCATTTTTGGATTTTTTTCGATAAAAGCCAAGGTGAAATCTTGAAGCTCTTTTGATTTTTCAGTTAATTTATCCTTAATCGTTTTTACAAGATTTGCATCGTGTCCCTCTTCGGCTTTTTTAAGGTCGGCACTAATTTTATTTAATTCAATTTGTTTATGTGTTATCGATTTAATGTAATCAAAAAACAAAATATTATCAGGAGAACCCTTTACTATAATGTTTTTTAAAATGTCGGTTGTATCTGAATCGAAGGAAAAATGTTGATTATCGTCGATAATAAATTCCATTAATTTTACTTTAGCTTGACTTGCCAATAAATAAATTCCGCCAGGTAATTCTTCGGTGCCTTTAAAAACGAATAATCCAGGTTTTTTTTTGTCAATAATTGCCGAATCTTTTAAGTACTGACTTTTGCCATAATAGTTAGCCAGATATATTATGGTATCTTTTGTGTTTTTTATGGTTACTTTTATTTCATAGCCTTTTGTTTTTTTTGGGTTTGCTTTCTGTGCTTGCGATTTAAAGGTTAAAAACAGAAAAAGAGCACTTAATAGAATAATTCCTTTTTTCATATTAGTTAATTTTATTACTTTGCAAATATATTCAGATAATTTATGATTTTCAAATTTTATGGCAGTTTTATGAACTAATTTTGTTTATGTTCGTTAGACGCTATAACTTATAAATGAGATGTATGTTCAATTCTCTGTCAAACTTAAAAAAACTTAAAATTATATTGCTATTAATAGCATTAATTTTTTCAGTTCTTGGATTGTTTTTTCTTTTTCCAAAAAACATAAGCAGAATTTGGATTTTTGCCATTGTTTTAGCCGGAGATTTGTTTTTATGGAACAGTTTTAAAATAATTTTTAAAAGAAGTTCGGGTTCGCCATTTTATTTTTTCCGAATCTATTATTGGTTTCCCGAATTGCTATTAATTAGTTCCTTGGTTTTGTCTTTATTTATTAAGTCTTCGGATGCACAAAGCACCACATCAACTTATATAATAGGCATTGCAATGATGATATTAATATCTAAATTTGTCTCTTTTACAATACTTATAGTAGAAACGGTAATCCGTTTTTTAGACTGGCTTACAATGTGTTATGTGGATGGAAAAATCAATTTCAAATTAAAACCTACTCGAAAAAAAATATTTATCAAGGCTTCATTTTTAGTAATGATTTCATTGACTTTTGTTTTTTTTAGCGGAATTATAAACACCTATCGATTTGAAATTAAGAAGATTGAAATTTATTCAGATAATTTACCATCCAAATTTGATAATTTTAAAATTGTACAATTCTCCGATTTACATTTAGTTAGTTGGGTTTCCACCAATCAACTCCGAAGACCAATTGAAGCAATTATTAAATTAAACCCCGATTTGATTGTTTTTACTGGCGATTTAGTTTCTTATAAATCCGAAGAGGTGGATAAGTTTAAAGAAATTCTTTCAAGTTTAAAAGCAAGGTGTGGAGTTTTTGCTATCTTGGGTAATCACGATTATGGCGATTACGTGAGTTGGAAAAATGAAAAAGATAAGACGGATGATTTTAATAAATTAATTTGTACTTATTCCGAAATGGGTTGGACTTTACTTCGTAACGACAATCGTCGAATTTTTTCACCCGATTCTACTCAGTCGATTGTAATTGAAGGTGTTGAAAACTGGAGCTCGAATAGTAGATTTGGTAAATTGGGCGATATTGATAAAGCAATGGTAAATGTGTCGAAGGATGATTACGTTGTTTTATTAAGCCACGATCCGTCTCATTGGGATTATTTAATGATGCAAGATTATCCAGTTGATTTAACCTTGTCGGGGCATACGCATGCAATGCAGTTTGGAATCGACTGTTGTGGAATTAAATGGAGCCCAGTTTCGTTAATAAGTCTAAGATGGGCAGGTTTATACCAACAAAAAACAAGTTATAAAAATGCACAACTATATGTAAATGTAGGATTAGGAAATGTGGGTTTTGTTTCGAGGGTTGGTTTTTTGCCCGAAATAACCTTAATTACCCTTCATTCGAGTAGAAATTAATATTTATTTTGTGGTTTTTCTAATTGCGACGCCGAAGATGTCGAATATTAATAGTCCCGTATTGGTCATTGAGTCCCGTATTGGTCATTGAGCCTGTCGAAATGCAATGCAGGGTTATAATGTTCGATTTATTAATGATTTTGGCGAAAAAATTGCTTTGATGTTTGCAAATTTTATAACAAAATCAAATCCTTTATAAAAAAAATATTTCGTAAATTTTAGATGAAAATGTGTACCGTTACTCACAAAAAAAGAGTTGCGTAATTGCACATGTCTGGTTTTGTGATTGTTGCAGAATGTATTTTAAAAAAAGTGTCGAAGTCGCATTTTTTTTTACAACTATTTAGCGAATTAAATTTGAATTTTCTTTTCAATTTCCACTACATGAGCTCTAAATTTCGGGTCGGTATCAATTAAATTATTAATGGTACGACAAGCGTGAAGAACGGTAGCATGATCTTTATTTCCGCAGTGATGTCCAATGGTTGATAAGGACGAATTGGTCATTTTTTTAGCAAAAAACATGGAAAGTTGACGAACTTGAACTATTTCTCGTTTTCTTGTTTTTGAGTTAATTTGATCCACTGGTATTCCAAAATAATCGCACACAATTTTTTGGATATAATCGATAGAAATTTCGCGGGTTGTACTTTTTACGTATTTGTCAATCATTTGCTTTGCCAATTGTGTCGTTATTGGCTTTTTATTTAAGGAAGCTTGAGCCATGATTGAAGTGATGGCTCCGTAAAGTTCACGAACGTTTGTAGTAACATTATAAGCAATGTATTCCACCACATCTTCGGGCATTTCAATTCCGTCGTTGTAAAAACGTTTACGTAGAATAGCCATACGTGTTTCTAAATCGGGAATTTGCAAATCGGCTGCTAAGCCCCATTTAAAACGAGAAAGGATACGTTGTTCAAATCCAACCATGTCAACAGGTGATTTGTCGGAAGTGATGATAAGTTGTTTTCCTTTTTGATGAAGGTGATTGAATATATGGAAAAAAGCGTCTTGAGTTTTTTCTTTTCCGGATAAAAAGTGAATATCATCAATAATTAAAACATCAATCATTTGATAAAAATGAATAAAGTCGTTTTGGTTATTGTTTTTTATGGAATCGACAAATTGTTGAATAAATTGTTCGGAATTTATATAAAGTACGATTTTTTCGGGATGAAGTTCTTTAACTTGAATACCAATTGCATGGCAAAGATGGGTTTTTCCAAGGCCCACATTTGAATACAAGAAAAGAGGATTAAAGGATGTTTTGCCTGGATTTTGTGCAACAGCATATCCAGCAGAACGAGCCAATCGGTTGCAATCGCCTTCAATAAAGTTTTCAAAGTTAAGTGTGTCGATTAACTGCGATTGAATGTTGATCTTTTTTAATCCCGGAATAATAAAAGGATTTGGAATTTCACGGGACTTGTCTTTATTAATATCGATAGGCATGGTTACATCTGGGTTTTTAATGGCGTTTTTGAATGATGTAGGCATTTTAATGGACGAAAACTCATTAGAGCCAGAATTGTTGTCCATTTTAATGCTATATTCTAATTTTCCGTTAGGCCCAATTTCCTTTTTAATAGTTTTTTTGATTAGTGATATGAAGTGCTCTTCGATATATTCATAAAAAAAGTGGGTTGGTACTTGTATCGTAAGGATATTATCATCAAGTTTTAAAGGAATAATTGGCTCGAACCAAGTTTGAAAACTTTTTGAATTGATATTGTCTTTAATAATTTGCAAGCAATTGCTCCAAATATTAACGTGGTCTAACATTACTTTCCTTTCCATTCTTAACATCTTTACGATTTCAACAGTTTATTTGCCTGAAATACAGGCTTTTAGGTTTATTTATTAACGATTACTTTTGAAGTAACAAAATTGAACAAATAAAAGTACAAAAAAAAATCTTTTTGCTATTGACTTTTTAAAAAAAAAGTGTATAGGGAAAGTAGGTTTAACACTTAGTTGCTTTGGATAATGCTTTGAATCAAGCTTAAGCGAATTCCCATACTTCCATTTTGAGCAATAATAATTTTACGATTATCTAAGTTATTAACAAAAAAAGCTATTTCAAGTAAAGTATGTGTGTGCCCTCCAAGTATAATATCTATATTTTTACTCTCATTTGCAAGTTTAATATCCGAAGGAATATTTTCGGGCTGTTTTAAACCTAAATGAGAAAGACAAATAACGACATCGCAATGTTTGCGTTTTTTTAAAAAATCGGCATATTTATTTGCTGCTTTAATTGGATCGTTGTAAGTAATGCCTGTAAAGTTTTTAGCAGATATTAAACCTTCGGGATTTACTCCTAAACCAATTACTCCAACCTTGAAATTTGAGAATTTAAACACATAGTAGGGAACAACCAGAGATTTTAGAGGTGTTTTGCTGACATCATAATTTGAATTTATAATTTTAAATTTAGCTGTTTTTAAAATTTCAGCTAATTGATCTACACCGTTGTCAAATTCATGGTTGCCTAAAGTTGCCGCATGATATCCTAATGCATTCATAAGTTCAATTTCCAGCATGCCATTAAAATAATTAAAATATGGTGTGCCTTGAAGAAAATCGCCTGAATCGAATAGTAAAAAGTTAGTACAAGTGTTTCTAATTTGTTTTATGATGGCATTTCGAAGTGCGTATCCACCAGCATTGGCATTTCGTTTGTCGTTTTTTGCAATTGCTTCTATTCGGCTGTGGGTATCGTTGGATTGAAGAATGGTAAGGGTGTCAAAACTTTTTTTCTGAGCAGAAACTTCCAAACTAAAGAAAACTCCCAATAGGGTTATTGTTAAAAATTTAATAAATATATTTTTCATAATTATTCTTGGATTGAATTTCTAATTTTCAAATTTTCTTTTTTATACATATTCAAATTAGCATTTGGCAATTGATGAATTATTGCATCGCGGATAAGAATAGGGAGTAATTCGGTTTTAATTGCTTTTTTAAAAAAAATCATTCCATCGTTGCCATCTGTTAAATAGTCTGAAGTGGCAACTCGATATGTTTTTGTTAAGTCAATTGGTTTATTATTTATGCTAATGTTTTCGGCTTTTTTATTACGAGCGGTAAACGATGCATTTGAGATAGGGTGTCCTTCGTTTTTTGAAGCTAAAAAATCAAATAGTTCATGCATGGTTTCGCCCGAAAAAGTAACTACTGCAATGGTATTGTCGAAAGGCATTAATTCAAATATATTGCCAATGGTAATATCTCCTTTTGGTAAACTTTTTCGCAATCCGCCGTGGTTTAATAAAACCATATCAATGTCGTCCGAATTATTGCTTTTTAGATATTTAGATGTTTCGGTAAAAACATTGTCGGCAATTAATTGATTTAAAGGTCCTTCGGGAATATCTTTATCGATTGCTTGTTCCGAAAATGCAACTTTTTTGGTCATCTCTTTATCAATAATTTCTTTGTATGGAGCAATTCGGTTTATTATAGATGTATCTGGTAATAAAGTTGAAGATGGCAAAACTGCAATAGATTTAAAATTTGTTTCCACAATAGTTTTTGGAGTTTTGCAACTAAAAAGTGCTATCAATAAGGCAAAAGAGAAAAACAGTTTAAATTTCATCATATTATATGGTTTCGATAAATATAAGTTTTGCGTTTTCTAAAGAATTAATTTGGTCGAACAAATTTACGGTATTTGTTTTATTTATCCTAAAACGGATATTCACGTTTTCATCAAAATATTCGGTATTCATTATTTGTACTCCATCGGATTTGAGAATTGTCATAACTTTACTCATTAATTCGTATCCAAAATTAATGTCCATTATATCTTGAACGGTATTTGTGCTTATTAATGCGTTTTTAATTGCATCCTGTGTAGCTGTTTTGTAAGCGTTAATTAATCCCGAAACACCAAGTTTTATTCCGCCAAAATAACGTATTACAACAATTAAAACATTTGTAAGTTCGTTGGATAAAAGTTGTCCATAAATTGGTCTGCCCGCTGTTCCCGAAGGCTCGCCATCGTCGTTTATTCGATATACCGAATAATCCCAGCCCAAGCGATAAGCATAACAATGATGCCTGGCATCGAAATATTCTTTTTTTAAACCAGCCAATATTTCTTTAATCTCTGATTCGGATTTAACGGGATAAGCTAAGGCAATAAATTTACTTCCCTTTTCTCGATAAATTCCTTGAGAGGGTGATTTTATAGTATTGTACGAATCCTCGAACATGGTTTATAAATTCATTAATACAATAGCTGATAAGGCTAACAATAATCCAGCAATATTCAGTTTTGAAAGTTTTTCTTTAAACATTAAAAATCCGAAAAGTGCCGTTAACGCAACAACTCCAGCGTTGAAAATTGGGAAAAAGAAACTTCCGTTAAAGTCAATCATCGAAAATGTGAAAAAGAATACTGCGAAAAAATTAATTAACCCCAGAATGACTCCGCCAATTATGTTTTTAGGTATAAATAGCCGTTTTGGGTTAATTTTAAAAAATGGTAGAGTAAGAACTCCAAAAATAAAAGATATTCCGAAAATGGTACTTACAAATTTAGCCGAATCGATGCTGCTGTTTATCTCATAATTAGCTTGGGCAATTTTAAATAACGAATCAGAAACACCTGTCATTAAAAAGATTAATATAGGAACAAAAATGTATTTTTTATCTATAGGATTACTTTTGTTTGGCATTAAAATTAAAAATAAAGAGACAATTGTTAACCCAATTCCAATAATTTTATTAGTTGATAAAATGTCCTTAAAATAGAATATTGAAACTAAAACTGGAATTATTACCGACATTTTGCTTGCCATTGCTGTCATTGTAATACTTATTTTTTGCGAACACAATGCAAATAGATAGAACACAACAAAGAAAATTAAGCCAATAGCAAATGCAATATACAACCAAGATGCGGTGATAACTGTATTTATGTCAATTCCAAAAACGATAAAACCTGTAAGTGCTGCAATAAGATAATTCCATAAAATGGACTCGAAATTTCCGACTTTAAATCTGTGAAGTAATTTAAAGCATATAAATATTAATGTATAAAATAAAATAGCTACTATCAATAATATCATGAAATGAATTTTTAATGGTTAAGATAATGAATGATTTTGTCTTGAGAAATTGTTTTAATGGACACCAGATTAGACTTAATAATTGGAGATTTTAGTCCATTAATAAACATTTTATTGCCAACTAAAACAAATGCTTCGTCCCAAATGTTTGATGAAATAAAGCTATTTAATATTTCAAAACCACCTTCAATTATAACCGATTGAATTTGAATTTGATATAAATAATCAAGAACAGTTTCAATGAAATTAGATGTTTCGGGGATAAAAATAGTAGTGGTGTGATCGCCCTCATACTTCTTGTCTGTGCTTGTAAAAATAATAGTGGATTGAGTATCGTCGAGAATATTCAAATTGCAATTTAAAATTTCATTTTTAGACAAAATAATGCGGATGGGATTTTTACCTATCCATTCACGTACATTTAATTTTGGGTTGTCATTTAAAACCGTGTTAGCACCTACTAAAACAACATCTTCTTCGGTTCTCCATTTATGAACTAGTAATTTTAACTCGTTGTTTGTTATCCAATATTTGTCTTTTTTATTTTTTTCAGCTCGGTTAATATCCATAAATCCATCTATTGTTTGAGCCCATTTTAAAATTATATATGGACGCTTTTTTAAATGGAAAGTGAAAAATCGTTTATTCAATTTTGTTCCTTCTTCGGAAAGAAAATTGGTAAACACTTCCACTCCGTGTTGTCGAAGAAGTTCAATGCCTTTTCCTGCAACAAGCGGGTTTGGATCAAGATTAGCGATAACTACTCTTGGAATTTGTTTTTGAATAATTAAATCAGCACATGGAGGAGTTTTACCAAAATGGGAGCATGGTTCTAGATTTACATACAAGGTTGAATCTTTAAGTAATTCTTGATTTTCAACTGAATTTATGGCATTAACTTCTGCATGAGCATTGCCAAATTTTTCGTGAAATCCTTCGCCAATAATTTTCGAATTGTTTACAATTACCGCTCCTACTAATGGATTAGGAGATGCTTTTCCTAAGCCTTTTTTGGCTAATTCAAAGCAGCGGTTCATGTATTGTGGATTTAATTCGTTCATTAGATAAATACAGTTATTAATATGCAAAAATATTAAAAAAAGCGAAGTAATGAATGTTTGCAGTGCTTGCGTCTATATAATTCGCTGTTATATTGTTTTTACTGCTTATCCACAATAAGCAAGTTAAAAGATAAACTTAATGAAATAATTACAAAGTTCGCCGCGGCGAACCTCGCTATGCGAATTAACTGTGTTGCACAGAAAAAAACAGGGTAACTCTGTTTAAATCTTCTTCAATATTTCTCCGATGTCTGGTGGAGAATGAAAAGGTCAAGAATGTTGATTTTTTTAGGGGGTTGCATATATTTCAGATTGTCAACACTTTTGCCCCATCCCTGAAGGGTGAGTGTTGAAAATCAGCTATATATAATTAAATTTTCAATATTTCTCCGACGTCTGGTGGAGAATGAAAAGGTCAAAAATATTGATTTTTTTAGTGGGTTGCATTTATTTCAGATTTTCAACACTTTTGCTCCATCCCTGAAGGGTGAGTATTGAAAATCAGCTATATATAATTAAATTTTCAATATTTATCTGACGTCTGATGGAGAATGAAAAGGTCAAGTATTTTGTTTTTTGAACAATAGTGATTTTGATTATGGAAAATTAAAGGACATGGTTGTTGAGCCTGTCGAAACATGTACTATCTGCCATTTCAATTTGACATTCGTTGTTATGTTGTTTTTTTTTTAGACTTTTGTAAAAAAAAAAATCAATGTTGCCAAAAAGTAATCTATTAAGTGATGTGGTGAAGTTTTTTAAAGAAACACTTAATGAGAAATTTAACAAATCGGAAATTGAGATTTTTGCCGATTATGTTTTTGAAGAATTTTGCAATATTTCAAGGATTGACAGAATCGTTAAAAATGATTATCGGGTAAGTGAATCGGAAATGGTTTTAGTGGTCAATTCTGTTAATAAAATATTGCAAAATACACCTATTCAGTATGTTGTGAATAAAGCGTATTTTTATGATTTGCAGTTTTACGTGGATTCATCGGTATTAATTCCACGACCTGAAACAGAGGAAATTGTTCGTTGGGTTTTGGAATCTGTGGATTTTGAAAAAAAAATAAAGATTTTAGATATTGGAACAGGTTCAGGGTGCATTGCTGTAAGTTTGGCAAAAAATCTTCCGAACTCTGAGATTACCGCTGTGGATATTTCTGAAAAGGCAATAAGTATTGCTGAAAAAAATTCAAAAATTAACAATGTTGATATTCGATTTTTCAAGGGGAATGTACTTGATTTGCCAACAATACCGGATGAGAAATTTGATATAATTGTCAGTAATCCGCCTTATGTAAGGATGTTTGAAAAAGATTTTATGAGTGCAAATGTGCTTGATTATGAGCCTGAAATAGCGTTGTTTGTTCCAGATGAAAATTCGTTAATATTTTACAAACAAATTGCTGAATATGCACACAGCCATTTAAATGAAAAAGGACTGTTGTTTTTTGAAATGAATGAAAATTTATCAAATGAGACAAAGGATATAATGGAATCATTTTGTTTTATGGATATTCAAATAAAAGAAGATTTTAGAGGCAAAAAAAGGATGATAAAAGGGGAGAAAAAATCAAAATAAAAGAGTGCAATATTCAATAATTTCCGCCCTTTGGCGAAGGACTAAGATGCGGAATGTTGAAATTTCATCTAACTAAATTGATTTATAAATTAAGACATTATTGTTAAATTTGTTTTTGTTAGAATATTATTTGCTAATTTTACCAGAAATTAATCATAATTAACGATTAGTTTAGAATTGCCTAAAATAGCACTTATAGTTATTAAAAAGATATTAACAATTAGATATTTGTACACCAAATTTACTATTTTTGTTGTCTTGTAATACAGTATTATTATATTGAAATTTTGCAGATGCATTTTTATAACATGATAAATAAATTTATCTCATACATTAAAATACTTAGCGCATATGTACTTTTTATCTTTTTTGCTTTTATATTTGGAGTAACTGCAAAAGGACAATGTTCATATAAAATAAGTTTATACGATTATTATGGAGATGGTTGGAATGGAGGAAAAGTAACTGTTTATGTAAATGGCGTAGCGGTTTTAAGCGATTTGACCATTGCATCAGGATATGGAAATGCAAGTTACGCTGGTGGATATGGTTTTTCTGTACCTAACGGGGCAATAATTACGACAAGCTATACTGCTGGAAGTTGGTCTTATGAAAATGAATATCGGATTTATAGTTCTTCAGGTGGACTGTTGAGTATGCAAGGAAATAGTGCAACAATTACACCAGGTAATGTTTATGGATTAATTGCTTCATGTAGCTCTCCATATACTGTACAAGATTGTTTTGGAGCTATTCCAATTTGCCAAAGTACTTATAATGAAGTGAGTGCTTATTCAGGGCTAGGAACGGTAAATGAAATTTCAAGTGGGTTATCATGCCCAACAACATGTATGACTTCTGGAGAGCTTAATTCAGTATGGTATACATTTACTGCACAGTTTTCTGGGGATTTAGATTTTAGAATTAATCCATTAAATTCTTCTAATGATTATGATTGGTCGTTGTACGATTTAACAACTGATAATTGCTCAAAACTATTAACAATAGCTTCCAATCCATATATAGAGATAAGCTGTAACTGGTCTGGAGTCGTTGGAATAACAGGTGCTAATAATCTGACACCCTCTACGGGTAGTGATTGCGGAAATGGTTCCTCAAATCCTCATAATCCGCGAGTTTCTGTTGTGGCAGGTAGCTCATACTATATCAATGTTAGTAGTTTTACAGCAAGTCCGTCAAATCCCAGTGGATTCAATCTGGACTTTACTAATTCTCCCTTTGGAATGGTAGTTGATAATACTAGTCCAACCATGAATTTCACATCTACGCCAGGTTGTGGAGGGACAAGCTTTTCTGTTCAATTTAGCGAGAATGTTTATTGTGGTACAGTAAATCCATCAGACTTTAGTATAAGTGGTCCAGGTGGTCCCTATACAATTACCGGAGTTTCGGGTTGTGTATCTGGAGCTACCATGGGCAGAAATTATACAGTTACATTTACACCAGCAATAGTTGCTGGTTCATATTCGCTAATTTATAATGGTAGTTCGAATGATTTATGTGGAAATATAGCAATTGAAAATAATTATAATTTTAATTTGCCTGGAAATACGGTAACTATTACACCAGCAAATACATTATCATGCAATTCAGGTGGTGGCGTAACATTAACTGCATCTGGAACAGGAACTACCTATGCTTGGTCAAATGGATTAGGTACAGGAACATCCAAGACAGTATATCCAACTAGTACAACCACCTATTACGTAACGGCATCAGGGTCAGCTGGGTGTACGGGATTAGCTTCGGCAACAATAATTGTTGGGTCAACACCAGTTGCCTCAGCCTCATCAGGTACTTATTGTGAAGGTCAAGTTGCAGCAATTTCAGCTTTACCAGCAGGAATGACATATAATTGGTTTGGTCCAGATGGGTTTACTGGTGATTTGCAATCGTATTCGGCTACTGCAACTGCTTCATTTGCAGGGACTTATTATGTAACGGTATCTGATGCAGTAGGTTGTACAAGCACAGCATCTACGGTGCTTACCGTTAATCCTAATAATGTTACTCCAATATTTACTGCCCTTGGACCATATTGCGTGGGAGCTACTCCAGGATCATTGCCCACGAGTTCAACAAATACTCCAGCTATTACAGGTACCTGGAGTCCTGCAACAATAAGTACCGCAAATGTTGGAACTACGGTTTATAATTTCACGCCAGCTGCAAATCAATGTGGAGCAACAACGACAATGTCGGTAACCGTAAATCCATTACCAACATTACCAACTGTAAGTAACAATGGTCCAATTTGTTCAGGACAAAATGCTGTGTTTACCATAACAGGAACAGCAGGATTAACCGTAGCATATTCAGGAATTTCAGGATCCCCGGCAAGTCCAGTAACCATAGGAGCAGGTGGAACTGCCACGGTAACGGTAACAGGAGTCACAAGTTCGCAAACCATTAGTTTAGGAACAATTTCAAACGGAACATGTAGCACAACTTCATCAGCGACATCTACTGTAACTGTAAATCCATTACCAACCGCTTCAATTAGTTATTCTGGTTCACCATTTTGTACAACAGGCACGGCTAATGTTACCCAAACGGGACAGAGTGGAGGAACCTATAGTTCTACATCAGGTCTGGTTATTAATCCCATTACTGGTACTATAAATTTATCTACTAGCACACCAGGGACTTATACTGTAACTTATAGTTTTAGTAACGGAACATGTAATAATACAACTACTACCAGTGTTATAATTAATGCTTTGCCAACAGTAAATTGTCCAGCTAATGTTTCGGATATATGTTTTAATGCAACTTCATTTGCATTATCAGGCGCCACTCCTAGTGGAGGAATATATTCAGGAATTGGAGTGAGCGTAGGTGATTTTAATCCTGCCACAGCTGGAATTGGCACACATACCATCACGTATACATATACAGATGGTAATAGCTGTAGTAATAGTTGTACTTTTGAAATTGAAGTGAAAGATTGCTGTCCGGAAATTACTTGTCCATCTGATTTTACAGCCACAGATTGCAATGAAACAATCCCCACCGGTGCTACTTCCGAAGCCGAATTCATTGCTCTTGGCGGAACGGTTACTGCTGGTAGTACTATTGCTGTTTTAGATATTGTTACACTTGTGGGATGTAATGAAACCACAACTAGAACTTATACTGCTAGTTTAAATAGCTGTGATGTCACTTGTGAGCAGATATTAACAAGAAAATATTTAGTCGATTTTACTCTTCCTGCTAACGATGGTGAAACAGTAAGTTGTCCTTCTGAGATAACTCCAATTTCTGTCACACCGCCTGTTGTTCATGATGCTTGTGGAGATGAAATAACACCTACTGGACCTGCACCAGTTCCTTTTATCCCAGATTGTAACGGAAGTGTTGATTTTGTGTGGATATATTCCGACTGTGCTGGTCATATTCATGATTGGACTTACACTTACACCATTGATGTAAGTTCAGTTCCAGTAGTTCCAGCTAATGGAAGTTCAACAGTTCAGTGTATTGCAAATGCGATAGCTCCAGTAACACCAGTAGTAGTTGATGCATGTG
>JBBQWB010000047.1:0-21063 GCA_038210985.1 Bacteroidales bacterium | reverse complement strand
TTACTTTTTCCGCACTGGAAATTGGTAAATCCATAAAGTGTTTGCACTTTTGTGATTAAACAAGAAGAGCTGTGTGAAGGGAGACTTTCAAGCACGGTTCCGTGAGAACGTGAGGGTGAAATTCCCTCGCGTGACTCGATTCTAATAACTCTTTATTTTGATGTTTTTTTAACCAAAATAAAGATTTAACTTTGCAGTATGAAAAGATTGGGTAGAATTTTTGGAATTAGTATTATTACAATGCTTTATTGTTTTGCAATATCCATTGTTAATATTAAGGTCGATAATTTGTCTTTTGATAAATTGCCAAGCATTGAACAACTTAGTTGCTTTTCACTGTTTAAGACGAATCTTTATTGTGCTAATTCGCAAACGGAGGAATCTGTCAATACCTCCAATGAAAATACGGTTACGCTTTTAAAGGATAGATTTAATAAGTTTACTGTTGTTATTGAAAACAAGGGTCGTTTTATTGAGTCATCCTTTGCACAATATTATTCTTTTTCAAGGAATTTATTAATTCGATATCGAAAGTGTAATTTTTTATTCCCCTTCCATTATTTTTGGTAAATATCTGATTTAAATTTATTTACGTTTTTAAATTAGAGTTTTAAATTGGTTTTGTTATTTCAGAACCCCGAAAATTAATTAAAAAATTTATCAAAAATGGATACCAGTTCAATATTAATGGGAGCTATAATTATAGCTTTATGTGTATTGCCATTCGTAATAATGGGCATACTTAGTAAAAATAACAAAAAACAGCGATTGCAATATTTCAAAAATAGTGCATCTACTCAAAATTGCAATATCACATTACATGAAATTTTGGGAGATATAATTATAGGAATGGATGAAAATTCAAACTCAATTTTCTTTATGAAAAAATCAAAAGAAAATGAATTTTCGCAACTTATAAGTCTTTCCGAATTTCAGAGTTGTAGAGTGATTAATTTTGGAAGAGCAGCAAATAATTCGACGATAGTAGAAAAATTAGAATTGTGTTTTTACCCTAAAAGTAAAAATAGCAATCAGCAACTTTTGACGTTTTTCGATTCCGAAGAAGATGGATTACTATTAACCGGAGAACTACAGCTAATTGAAAAGTGGGAGGAGATAGTTAATTCGAGTTTAAAATCGAAAAAATGATTTGATTTAAGTACGGTATAATTGTCCGTAGGACATTAATATTATTAAAAACTTCAAGCCGCAGTTAAAAAATTCCACGTAGTGGATTAACAGACTTGTATCGTTATTCAAAGGTTTGATAACCAGATAACTTCAAATTTTCGTGTTAACAATAAATCTTTATTTTTAATAACTTGCATGAAGTTTTGGATTGTAAGTTCATTATTCAACAATTGGTTTAAACTTAAAGAGATGATGGATTATCGGATTGCTAGAAACAATTAAATCTATTTAGTGCCGATTATGTGTAGTTTTGCCATTATTACATACGAATAATGTGTAATATTCCACATAATTGGCACTAATTAGAAAATAATTACTATATTTGCATTACGAAAATATTACGCATAATATGGAAATAAAAAGAAATATTAACAGCAAACTTCTAAAATGGAAAGAGAGTAGCAGTAGAAATCCTTTGATATTGCAAGGAGCAAGACAGGTTGGCAAAACTCACTTGCTAAAAATTTTTGGAGAAAAAGAGTACGAATCAACGGCATATTTTAACTTTGAAAAAAACCCTGAGCTGTCGCAATTTTTCAAGATTAGTAAAGAACCAAAAAGAATCATCGAGAATTTATCTATCGTAAATGGTAAAGAAATTAAGCCTTACAAAACACTGATTATTTTTGATGAAATCCAAGAGTGCAACGAGGCTTTAAACTCATTAAAGTATTTTTCGGAAGAATCTTCCGAGTATCATATTGCTTGTGCAGGCTCTTTATTAGGCGTTTCTATTAGCAGAGGAATGTCTTTTCCAGTTGGAAAAGTTGATTTTGAAAACTTATATCCAGTAAGTTTTAGAGAATTTCTCAGTGTGGCAGAGCCTTCCATGTTATCATATTTGGAAAGTATCGAAAACATTGAAGCAATTCCCGACATGTTTTTCAATAAAATTTTGGAAAAATTCCGTCTCTATATGATATCTGGCGGAATGCCAAAATCAATTACTACTCTTTTGGGCGAATATTCTATCGATAAATGCGAATCTGTTCTAAAAGACATAATAAACTCATACAAACTAGATTTTTCTAAACATGCAAACAACAATGACATTCAACGTATTAATTATATTTGGGACTCACTTCCATTGCAATTATCAAAAGAGAACAAAAAATTTGTTTACAAAGTAGTCAAAACGGGTGCAAGGGCAAGAGAATATGAAGATGCATTATCTTGGTTGAGAAATGCGGGATTAATTTACAAAGTATTCAAAAGTGAAAAGCCTGGGCTGCCTTTATCCGCATTCGACGACTTGTCAGCCTTTAAAGTGTATGTCTTGGACGTTGGAATACTAAGAAAAATGTCGAACCTAAAACCATCTATAATTGGAGAAGATAATCTTATTTTTTCAGAATTTAAAGGATCTTTTACGGAAAATTACATATTGCAAAGCTTAACATCCCTGTTTAATGAATCGTTTCGATATTGGGCATCTGGGAATGAAGCAGAAGTCGATTTTTTGTTGCAATATGGAAATGAAATCATACCCATCGAGGTGAAATCTAACAAGTATGTGCGAAGTAAAAGTTTGGCATTTTATCGAATGAAATACAAGCCATCTTTATGCATAAGATACTCACTGAATAATTTGCAATACTCTTCTGGATTTTTAAATATCCCTCTTTTTATGAGTGATTTTACAGAAAAACTAATTAGTTTCTGCAAGAAAACTGTTTAATAATTTGAATATTAATTATATACATATTGTTTTTCAATTTCAGTCAATTTGTAAAAAAAAAGAGTGTTTCTGCCTATATAGTCCTTGCAAGAAAACTCAGTATTTGATAAGAAATCGTCAAATTCGAGGTGGTATGTTGAGCGAAGCGATGCATTGAGCGAAGTCGAAATGTCGAAACACTTTCGCAGCAACGAATTTTGCGAGTTCCGAATTAGATTTTGTACGTTTTCATTTGCTTTCACCCTTGAGGGCTGGGGCAAAAAAAGAAATGAAAACCAACAAAATCTTGGTCGGAATGACCTGAATTCGTTGCAAGTATAACAGCTTGTCCGACCTTTGGCAGAAAGAAGTTGGCTTTTTCTTGCAGACACTATGTAAAAAAATAAATTAGTGATTTTGATAACATTGAACGATTATTTACCATCATTTATGATAAATAAGCAAATATGTTCAAATCTTTTTGAGGTGTAAAATCTTAGTGATTTGCGTTTTCTTGACAAGCACTAATTATCCTTTTTCTTAAATGCATCAAAATAGCTTGGTATATTAAAAATCGAGTTCATCATGCATTTAAAATTGGCTCGTGAGTGAGGATTAAAAAGGTCGATTAATATTATGGAAACAAACAACGAAATAATCGAAGCCCAAACCGCTCCATTTGAGGCATAAATTGGAATTAAAACAATATTTAGTCCAATATTTAATCCTGCTCCTACAATTCCAGTGAGTAAAAAGTATCTAAAAAGTTGATTGTTTGTGATATAAAGTGTTTTTGCAACTCCGTAGTTTACAAAAACAAGACGAATAGACATTAAACCCATTAATAGTCCAGCTTGTGTATATTCAGTACCATACAAAAGTATTACCATCCATTTTCCAAAAATAAAGCACATTGCAATTATTAAAACCGAAACGATGAACATAAGCTGATACACTTTATTCATTTTTAATAGATAAAGTTCTTCGCTATGTTTTTTAGCTTTAGCAATTTCGGGTGCTACCGTACTTTGAATTATCATTGGAATAAATCCAAAAAGTGCGATTAATTTTGCTGCGGTCGAAAATTGTCCAAGTTCATTTTCGTTAATCCAATCGCCTAAAAAAACTTGATCGATGTTTTGCTGGGTAAACATCATTATGCTTGTGAGTATAAGAGGCCAACTTTGGCTTAATAAATTTTGAGCAGTTCGCCAATCGAGTTTCCAAGTCTGAATTTTTTCACCTCTTTTTTGATACCAATAAACCAGAAAAATTGCTCCAATGGCATTTTCGACAAACTGCATCCAAATAAACCATTCGAGGGATAAATTATTTAAGATTAATCCAATTTTAAGACCCGCACAAACAATATAGCCAATGCTTTTAGATAAAACGGTGTATTTAGAATTTAACTCCGACTGATTAAATAAGTCAATTGCGTCAAATGCTAAGAAAATATTTGATGAGGCAATAATAAGAACATAGTAAAGCATTTCTACGTCATCGGGTCGCCTAAGTTTTATTGCAATTACACAGAGGATAGTCATGACAATTGCCCCAAATAGTTTTACCATAAATGAGGCACCGATAAGCTCCGATTTTCGAAGAGGATTTGTAACAATATCGCGAACAACAATGCTGTCAATTCCTAAATTAGCAATTGGGGTAAAAATGCTTACAAAAGCGATAGCGTAATTCCATATTCCAACATTTTCGGGACCTAAAAAACGATATGCCCAAATGTTTACCGCCATAACAGCGGTCATTTTCAAAACCTTGTCGAATAGAAGCCAAGCAAAGTTTTCGGTCATTTTTTGCATTCCATCTCTGCTTTCTATTTTCCGAAGAATAATAGTAGGGATTAATCGTCTGAGGTTAGGAAATGTCATTTATCGAAATATAGAATTAAATGCAAACGTACTTATTTTTTTTTAGTATGCAATAATATTAAAAACCCTGATTGTTTATTAACATCAGGGTTTTTAATAAATTTTACGAACCGTAAAATATATTAATTATTTTGGTTTCGAATTATTATTTACAGCGTTATCCTTAACAACTACTTTGTCTTTCCTATTATTCTTTTCTTTTAGCCATGTGTCGTATTGTTGAGGAGTAAAAATAGTTTTTAATTTTGTTTCAAATTTGCTTCGAATAGCTTTTAATTCATCTCCTCGTGCTTTTGATTGATCTTGAGTAAGAGAGCCTGAGTATTTTTTAATAACAACATCCATTTGTTTGATTCTATCTAAAACGGCATCGTAAACTTTTGTGCCTTGGTCGCTTGATAGACTTAATTGAGAAATTAAATTGTCTGTTTCTTCCTTGGCTCTGTCTTCTGGTTTTCTTACAGTTTGAGCACTAAGTGTACAAAAAAGCAATAAAATGCTTATTGTAATAAAAATGTTTTTTTTCATAATGGTTTTTATTTAATGATAAAAAAAAAGTGAATTTAAAGCTATTATTTACAAAGATAATCGAAATTGTTAATAATTAAACAAAAATATTATTAAATATTGAAGAAAATATTTTTGAAAAATGGAAAGTTTATTAAAAAAAAGATTATTTTTGAAATCTAAATCGTTTAAACCAAATTTTATGAAACACTTGTACTTTTTTGTAATAGCCTTGATGATTTCATCGCTATCATTTTCGCAACAACATGTATCTAAAACTCTTCAACATGGCGGTTTAAGTCGTCAATATTTAGAGTATGTTCCAACAATTTATAATGGCACTAACCCTGTTCCGCTTATTATTTGTTTGCACGGATTAGGTGATACTATGGATAATTTTAAAAATATTGGGTTAGATGATATTGCCGATACCGCTAATTTTATCGTTTTAACGCCTCAAGCAATCAATTCAGTTTTAGGAACTGCATGGAATTCGGGTGCAAGTATGAATGGAATGCAGCTGAATCAAAATGTGGATGATGCTGGATTTATAATAGCTTTAATTGATAGCACATCCGCAATTTATAACATTGATCCAAAACGAATTTATTTAACTGGTTTTTCGATGGGCTCGTTTATGTGTCATCGTATGGCATGTGAACATGGCGAACGCATAGCTGCAATTGCTTCGGTTGCTGGAACAATTGGTACGGCAATTCAATGCAATCCATCTCGTCCAGTACCTGTAATTCATTTTCATGGCACTGCCGATCAAACCATTTCATACACTGCAAATGCGTATGGTTTAAGTGTGGATACTTTATTGAAATACTGGGTTAATGCCAATGGTTGTGACGTAGATCCAGTTTTTACCGAAATGCCTGACGTGGCTTCGGATGGTTTTACGGTTGAGCATTACCAATATCGTGGAGGAAATGCTGGAAGTGAAGTTGAGCATTATAAGGTAATTGGTGCCGACCATCAATGGATTTACACGCCAACAAATGATATTGATTATACTACTTTAATTTGGAAGTTTTTATCCAAATACTCTCTAGTTCAATTAGGAGTAAATAATATTAATAACGAAATTGTTGAATTATATCCTAATCCTGCAAATAATGTAGTTTCTATAATCTTGCCCGATGCAAACTATTCTATTAAGTTGTTATCGTCTGATGGACGCATAGTTAAACAAATGAAGGCAGAAGATAGTAAAACCGAAATTAATGTTTCATCGCTAACTGCTGGAATTTATTTTGTAATTGCTAATAATTTAATTAACGGTAAACAAATTGTTCGTAAATTGAATGTTGTAAGGTAGTTAAATGGCGATAATGTTTTTATATAATCAGTAATGAAAAAGTAAAAACAGAAAATAAGTTAAAATAGTTAAATTATTTGTTTCCTTAAAAGGAAACTTGTATCTTTGTAAAATATTAAATGGAAAGTAAATTTAATGTTGTATTTTTAGAAGAAGCAAATACTTTTTTGGATAATCTAGAAGAAAAAGCCAGAGACAAAATTATTTACAATATTTGGAAATCAAGAGTTATATCTGATAAAGAGCTTTTCAAAAAACTAGAAAAAGAAATTTGGGAATTTAGAACTTTACACAATCGCACATATTATAGATTGTTTGCATTTTAGGATAAAACAGCAAAAGAAAATACAATTGTTATTGCAACACATGGAATTGTGAAGAAAATAAACAAAACTCCCAAAAATGAAATAAAAAGAGCTGAATTCATAATGACAAATTATTTTGATCAAAAGAATGGGAAAAAATGAATAAATATAGTTTAGAAGAAGTTACTGATAAATTTATAGGTAAAATTGGTACACAAAAAAGAGATTCTTTTGAAAATGAGCTTCAGTTAGAGTTTTTAGCAGAAACTATTAAGCAAATTCGTAAGGAAAGGCATTTAACTCAAGAACAATTAGGAGAACTTGTTGGTGTGAAAAAAGCACAGATTTCAAAAATTGAAAATAATCTTACAGATGCAAGGTTTGAAACTATATTAAAGATATTTAGAGCTTTAAATGCTAAAATAAATTTTAATGTTGAGTTGAAAAATGATAATCTTGCAATAGGAATTAAATTAAATGCAGAAAAAACAATTGAATTATCACGAATATTATTAACCCAATAAATTGAAATCTTTTTGAGGTGTAGAATTAGAGTGTTTGGCGTTTCCCTTCAAGAACTATCTAGTAAATTACCGTAACTGTCCCTGTAAAACGTTTAGTAACATCATCTCGCAAATCAATTACTTTTACAATAATAGAATCTGGTGCCTTACAAGCTGCAAATTGCGATGTAACCGTAACGGTATATTGGTTTGTCATACTAGGACTAATTTGTAATGGATTTCCAACAAAGCCATTACTCCATTCTGCCGAATATAAACTTCCTTGTGCATTTATGCTGACTGGCTGATTTGGTTGAATAATGGTGTCGGAAGGTAAAGTAACTGTTGGATTTTCGACCGTAATATTTATTGAAATTGGATTGACATCCACTAACTTCAACATTAACAGTATATTGCCCAGTCATATTGGTGGTAGCATTAGGGATAATAATGCTTTGATTGTTTGATGTAAAATTGTTGGGTCCAGTTCAGGAATAGTTGGCATTAGTTATTAAATCCGTCGAAAGACGAATGGTGTCACCCACACAAAAGTAATTGAGCGGAGGATGGTTGGAGATTACGTTGGATAAATCAAAGCTATTGAAATCGGTATAAAACCCATATCTACAACCTGTAACAGATGGTTGTCCATTAATAACTGCTAAGTGAAATAAGTTAGTTGAATTTGTTACACGTATGTGAGTGCCACTTGGAATTAGTGTATTACTAATGTTGATTTTTGCATACTTCCATTCGTTAGAAGTATTAGGCACGTATGAAAACACAAATTGAAGAATTTGAATTAATATAAGTTGTTTCTGTTGCAAATGAATCTGCTAATAATTGACCTGGTTGGATAGTGCCAATAAAAGCACCATCTTTAGATACAGATGTATTTGGTTCAGAGGCACATATGAAAAACTTATCTTTTATGGATAATTCACCTCTAACTAAAATATATTCTGTTCCTAAAACCTCTTTTGGAATCATTTGATCTCCAATCAAATCTTGACAATTAGTTGTAGGAATATTATTAGTCAAATCATCCGTAATAGTAATTGCAACGGGTTTATCCGCAACAACAATGGATCCTCCTAAATGATTAATTGCCAGACGACTTGTTGCCATGGCAGAATAAACTTGTCCTTTATTTAATGTAATTGTGAAAGGAGTGTTTGCAGTGTGTCCTGTAATGTTATTTTTTGGAGTAATTGTAACTGTGGTATTGTTTTCAGAAGCAATTATATCAAATGATGAGTTTGCACAACCATTAGAAGAACTGCAGTTTTGATAATAATTTTGAAATGGAATATGAAATTTTAATCCTAGTGCATTTTTGCCTTTTAATGTAAAAATATCAGGATTTGCTTGGTCTTGCCCTGCTACTTCATAGTAACATATGATTGGATTTGAAGACCTAATTTTTAACCCTTTATTTATGATTGTATTTGAAGGATATGATTCAATTTGATCTGTGTATGCTTGCATGTTTATTGACTGATGACTATTGGCAGCCATGTTGATAACTATAGGAGTAAATGAAGAATTTGCCGGCATACTTAACGTAATAGTTGAACTATTTGCAAAAGTTGAAAATCTAAAATATGTCGGTCTGTCGTATGCTCCGCCAGGTAATGAAGATAAATCTGGAACAGCAAACCAAAACACAGTGTCAGTTTGTGAGTGAAGATATAATATGAAAACGATTGAAAAAGAGATGTATATAAATAATTTCAGTAATTTAAACTGAATATTCTGGATAAAAAATCTCATGTATTATTTTATTTAATAATTTTACTTAAAAATTACAACAATTGTTACATGCAAATATAAACCTTTTATTCTTAAAAACGGATATCAAAAGTAATTGACAAATGAAAATAGAAGCACTTCGATATATTTTAAATTTACCTTTAGCAAATAAAAATAAAATTAAAACCTTAACTCGTTATTTTTATTGGGGAATTCGTAATAAAATAAGTTCCAATAATATGATATACGGTTTTATAGGAAATACTAAAATTAATATTCAAAAGGGTATTTCTACTTCTGAGTTGCAGTATTACTGTGGATTGTCGGAATTTAATGATATGGGTTTTGTGCTTCATTTTCTTCGACCCGATGATGTTTTTGTGGATGTTGGTGCCAATATTGGTTCATATACACTTTTGGCTTCATCACACATAGGGGCAAAAACTATTTCAATTGAGCCTGTGCCTGTTACATTCAATTATCTTTCAAATAATATCAAGCTCAATAATATTGAAGATAAGGTTGTTATGCAAAATATTGGATTAGCGGATGTTGTTTCTGAATTAAAATTCACATCTATATTAGATGCTGTTAACCACGTAATTCCCGAAAACTCAATATTAGATGAAAAATATATCACAGTTAAAGTTGATACTTTAGATAATGTAACAGAAGATTTTAATCCTATTTGTATTAAAATTGATGTAGAAGGATACGAAACATTGGTTATAAAAGGTGCTGAAAAAACTCTTCTTAAAGAATCATTAAAAGCTATTATTATTGAACTGAATGGTTCTGCTGAGATGTATGGTTTTGACGAAAGTTTAATTCACCAAAAACTAATTTCGGTTGGTTATATTCCTTATAGTTACGACCCATTTACCCGAAATCTTGAAAAAGTTGATACATACGGTAAATTCAACACAATTTATTTAAAAGATATTGATTTTGTGAAAAGTAGAATTGAAAAATCTCCTAAAGTCAGGGTTTTTGGAGTTGATTTTTAATGTCGTTTAGATTTTTTCCTGCTTTATATATGCTCACATTTAATTCAAATCCAATCAATAAAGCGATGGAATTAAAATAGAGCCACATCATCAAAACGATAAGTGTTCCGATAGAACCATAAACTGCATTATACTTTGTGAAATTGGAGACATAAAAATCGAAACCAATAAGCATGAGCAACGCCATAAAAGTTGTTAATGAAGAGCCAGCAGAAATAAAACGATAATATTTTTGGTTTGCAGGAGCCAAATAAAAAATAAACGAAATGGCGAAAAATATTAATGCCAATACAATAAGCCATTTCAAAAACACTAAAGATGCAATTGAAAAGCTACTATTTAAAAAATTTTGGTCGCTTAAATAATTTATAAAAAATCGCCCCATTGCAATAGATGCGATAGACAATACTATCAAAACAGTAATTATTCCTACTAATAAAAGCGAAATCATACGTTGTTTGAATCCAGTTCGGGTTTCGATGGCATGAAAACTTGAGTTAAAGGCTTGGCTAATTGCCATAACTCCATTTGTAGCTAAAAAAATGGAAAATAAAAACGAAATGGAAAGCAAGCTCCCTCGTTGTCGGCTAACTATATCGGTAATAACCGATTCGATTACAACCCAAGTGCTTTTTGGAATTAATTCTTCCAAAAAACTCAATAACATTGGTTGAAAATTATTAATTGGAATATATGGAATTAAGGAAAAAAAAGCAAGTAATGCCGGAAAAAGTGCTAAAAAGAAGGTAAACGATAAAGCAGCAGCACGTTGTGAAATGTCGCCTTTAAAAAGACCTTTAATAAAAAATTGACCAACATGATAAATTGGAATTTTGTCAAAACCAGGTAAACTAACTCTTTTGAGTATTGTTATAATAAGTTTTACAATGAAAAGGTTAAGTATAAAAATTTTTATTTTTTGAGCCATTTAGATTACCGCTTTTAAACTTAAATCCAAACTTTTAATATGGTGTGTTAGTGCTCCGGATGAGATGTAATCGACACCCGTTTTTGCATATTCTAAAATATTATCGTGAGTTATGTTTCCGGAAGCTTCGGTTTCGTATTTGCCATTAATCATTACCACCGCTTGTCTTAGTAAGTCAGGGGTAAAGTTGTCGAGCATAATTCTATTTACGCCACCAGTTTCCAAAACTAATTTAACGTCATCTAAATTGCGGGTTTCGATTTCAATTTTTAAACTGCGATTTGTTCTTTTTAAATAATCGTGTGTTTTTTTAATGGCATTTTGTATCCCTCCGGCATAATCGATGTGATTATCCTTAAGCATAATCATGTCGTACAAGCCATTTCGGTGATTTTCGCCACCACCTATTCGAACTGCCATTTTTTCGAGTACTCTAATGCCAGGAGTGGTTTTTCGAGTGTCTAAAATCTTACAGTTGGTTCCTTCAACTAATTTAACAAGTTTATTTGTGGATGTGGCAATTCCGCTCATGCGTTGCATAAAGTTTAACGCATTTCGCTCAGCAGATAATATAGAAATTGCTTTGCCTGTAACGTATAAAACAATGTCGCCAAAATAAACAGAATCTCCATCATTTATTAAAACTTCAACTTTAAGTGTTGGGTCAACTTGTTTAAAAACCTCCTTTGCAATTTCAACTCCGGCAATAATGCCATCTTCTTTAACCAATAATTTTGCTTTAGCTATTGCATTCGAATCAATGGATGCTAATGAGCTGTGATCGCCATCGCCAATGTCTTCAAGTAATGCGTTTTGAATAATTTCGGTAACTGTCATTTTAGTTTAATTCAAATTGTAAAAGTTGGATTAGTTGAGATGCTCCAATTTTTTTAGTTAAATAATATGTTCTAAAATTTTTATTATTTGTTGAAATATATGTCCCGATAGTGTATTTACTAGAATCGGAAGAAGTACCTTCTTGTTTAACCGAAAAACTTTTTGGTGGATTTGCTTTAAAAAAGTTGCGGATAATTATTTCTGCTTGGGCTTTACTGTATGTGCCTTCGTTGCCTGGAATTAATAAATCGATGCTGTTGTTGAAGTTTTTTGCTAACATACCTGCATCGCCAGTTTTAATTGCATTTATTATTTCGGGATTATCTTGTGGTATTGGTTCGGTAAAACTAAATAGAGCAACTCCGAAAAAAAGAATAAAAGTTTTTAAAATATTTTTTGTTCGTATCATGGTAGCTGTTTTTTTATGGAAAACTTAAATCATGCAAAAATTACACCAAAAAAAATATAAGCAACAGATGTGATTTTTTCCAAAGCAAATGTAATGAGATTTTATGAATTTACAAGTTTTTTGTTTTTCGATTTTAAACAACATTTCACATTTCACGATAAAAAATTATTCTAAAGGCAAAATCGTGAATCAAATCGTATTGAATAATTTGAATGCTTTTTTGTAAAAAAGAATAACATACTTGTCCGATATAGTGAAAGTACTTTCAGTGTTGGTTCGTATTTGCAATCCGAACCAACAAAAAATTGATTGGATTACAAATCCGAGCAATCCAAGGATTTTACTTTACCTTATATCTTCTATGAACTCTACTTTTCTTTTTGGTAATGAAAAAAAAAAACTATACAGATTTTCATAGATTCCACAATGATTTACCTTTTTTTTTACTTTGAAACGAGGTATAATGATTTCTGAAAAAATAAAAAAAGGTTATCTAAATTTAGACAACCTTTTTAAAATAAATAATTGATGATTATTTTACCAATTCGTAGGTGTCGTTTGCAATAACAAACTCTTCATCGGTAGTAATAACCATAACCGTTGTTTTAGAGCCATCTTTAGATAATATGGCATCTTTTCCGCGTAAGCCATTGTTTTTTTCTTCGTCGAATTCAATTCCGAAGAATTCCATATTTTTACATACCGTTTTACGAACGATGCATGCATTTTCGCCAATTCCACCAGTGAAGATAATTAAATCAACTCCGCCCATGGCAGCAGCGTAAGCACCAACGTATTTTTTAACCCTGTACGAGAACATGTCTAAAGCATATTGAGCACGCATGTTTCCTTGGTCGGCTGCAACTTCGATATCCCTCATGTCTGAACCTACACCCGAAATTCCGCACAAGCCCGAACGTTTGTTTACTAAATTATTCATGCCAGCAATGTCGAGTTTTTCATTTTCTGCTATAAACAACAGTGCACCAATATCTAAGTCGCCGGAGCGTGTTCCCATCATTAATCCTTCAACAGGGGTAAATCCCATGGAAGTATCCACTGATTTTCCTTTATTAATTGCAGCAATAGAAGCACCATTACCTAAATGACAAGTGATTATTTTCATGTCATTCCAATTTTTGTTCATCATTTTTGCACCTTTAGAAGCTACAAATTTATGACTGGTTCCGTGAAAACCGTAACGACGAACTTTGTGAACTTGGTAATAGTCGAAAGGAATTGCATAAAGGAATGCCTCAGTAGGCATAGTTGAGTGAAAAGAAGTGTCAAAAACAGCAACTTGAGGCACTCCAGGTAATAGTTTTTCCATTACCAAAATTCCTTTTAAATTGGCTGGATTATGAAGAGGAGCCAAACGACATAAGTCATTTATTTTCTTCTTTGCTTCTTCGTTAATTAGTGCACTTACAGGAAAATGTTCCCCTCCATGTGCTACTCTATGACCACAAGCGCCAATTTCATTAACATTTTTAATTACTCCATGATTGGCATCTATTAATGCTGCCAATACTAAATTAATTCCTACTTCATGATCCGATATTGGAGCTTGAACATAATGTTTTTCTTTGCCCTTAGGTTTATGGGTAAATTCACCCATTTCCAATCCAATTCGTTCAACAATACCTTTTGCTAGTACATCGGCATTGTTTGCCATGTCGAGAAGTTGATACTTAATCGACGAGCTTCCACAATTTAATACCAAAATTTTCATTTATACGTCTGTTTTATGTTGTGAATAATATATATTTTGCAGTTGGCTAATTTATGGATTTTTCATTTTGATAAGCAAATTAAAATGATTTTTTTTCAAAAATAAATGAAAAAAACCTAAAATAATAATTTTTAAAAAAAATAGATATTTATAAATTGTCCAATATGTAGTAAAAGCTTAAAAAAAGAGGAGAATTTTAAAAAAAAATCATCAGATATTATTTTTTTGCCTAAATTGGCTCATTAAATTTAAAATTAGAAAATAACAAAACATTAAATAAATATGATTAATAAGCAATTAATGGATCCTAAAAGCATCGTTATAATTGGAGCTTCTAACGATGTATCTAAGCCAGGTGGTAAAATTGTGAAAAACATTATCGATGGCAATTATCAAGGTAATCTAATGGTGGTTAATCCTAAAGAAGCAGAAATTCAAGGTATAAAATGTCATAATTCAGTATCTGATTTGCCAGAAGTAGATTTGGCAATTTTGGCTATAGCGGCAAAATATTGTACCGAAACAGTCGAAATTTTAGCAACTTTAAAAAACACAAAAGCATTTATTATTCTATCGGCAGGTTTTAGCGAAGAGAGTGAAGAAGGAAAAAAAATGGAGGATAAAATTGTTTCCATCATTAACCAAAATAATGGAGTGCTAATTGGACCGAACTGTACAGGTGTTTTAACGCCTAATCATCACAGTATTTTTACTTTGCCAATTCCAAAACTTGACCCCAAGGGTTGCGATTTTATTTCAGGGTCGGGAGCAACCGCATGTTTTATTATGGAAGCTGGAATTCCTAAAGGATTGACTTTTGGAAACGTTATTACCGTTGGTAATTGTGCTCAAATTGGAGTGGAAGAGGTGTTGGAGTATTTTGACGAAACCTTCGACCCAAATACTAGCTCGAAAGTTAAAATTTTATATATCGAAAATGTAAACAAACCCGATAAATTATTAAAACATGCTTCGTCGTTAATTCGGAAAGGTTGTAAAATAGCAGCTATTAAGTCTGGCTCATCCGAAGCTGGTAGCCGAGCTGCTTCGTCGCACACTGGTGCTTTGGCTAGTCCAGATGTGGCAGTAGAAGCTTTGTTTCGTAAAGCTGGAATCGTTCGTTGCTATGGTCGCGATGACTTAATTAATGTTGCTTCTATTTTTATGTATCCCGAACTTAAAGGGAAAAATATAGCGATTATTACCCATGCAGGTGGTCCTGCGGTGATGCTAACCGATTCTTTATCAAACGGAGGCATGAACGTTCCTCATCTTGAAGGGGAAGCTGCAAAAGAATTATTAACTCATCTTTTTGCTGGCTCTTCGGTAAATAATCCAATTGATTTTTTAGCCACCGGAACAGCTCAGCAATTAGGAATCATTATCGATTATATAGATGAAAAATTCGACATTATCGATGCCATGGTTGTTATTTTTGGAACTCCTGGATTAACTCCTCTTTGGGATGTGTATAATGTGTTGGATGAAAAAATGAAAAAATGCAAGAAACCTATTTTTCCTGTTCTCCCATCAACATTAACAGCTAAAGATGAAGTTGCTGAGTTTTTGTCGAAAGGAAGAATTAATTTCCCAGATGAGGTTTCCTTAGGCAACTCTTTAGCTAGAGTGTTTAATACCCCCAAGCCCATTTTTGAAAAAACTTGTAAACATGAAGTAGATGTAGCCATGGTGAGGGCAATAATTGATTCTGCCGAAAGTGGTTATGTGGATCCTGATCAAACGATTGGATTGTTGGATGCTGTTGGAATTGCTCGAGCTGGGCAAGCAACCGTTTACAATTTGGAAGCAGCAAAAGAAGCGGCTAAAAAAATCGGATTTCCGATGGTTATGAAAGTGGTTGGGCCAATTCATAAGTCGGATGTTGGCGGTGTAGTTTTAAATGTGAATACCGAAGAAAAAGTAATAGCTGAGTTTGAACGTATGATGAAAATTCCAGAAACCTATGCTATATTAATGCAATCGATGTTTTCGGGAACTGAACTTTTTGTTGGTGCAACTAGTGAGGGTAATTTTGGACACATGATAATGTGTGGTTTAGGCGGAATTTTTATAGAAGTACTGAAAGATGTTAAAGCAGCCTTAACTCCAGTTTCAAAAACCGAAGCTATGTATATGATTCAAAATTTGAAAGGATATAAAATATTGGAAGGCGTTCGAGGACAAGAGGGTGTTAGCATCGATTTGTTTGCCGACATTATTGTTCGCGTATCTGCATTGTTGCAAGTTGCTCCCGAAATTATTGAAATGGATATTAATCCATTGTTGGGACGAATGAAAAAAGTAGTTGCAGTGGATGCACGTATTAAAATTGAAAAATAACATTTTTATTTTTTTTTTAAAAGTCCTTCAATACCATGAAGGACTTTTTTAATGAAATATATTTTTCAACTATATGAATTCATCAACTTAATTTATATAATTTTGCTTCTTTGATTTTTTTATATGATTAGAAGTATTATACGATATACAGCTTTTTCTTTCAGAACAATTACAAAAGTGAAAGTAAGATTAATGCTTGCTATTGAATGGAAACGATTTACTATTGGATATCGTAATTTTTTAGCTTGCAAGGATCAACCGGTGGATTCAAGACAACGATTGACAGCTCTTTATGGAGCTGTTGAGTGGCTTTTGCGAGCACAATACTATACAGAAGATTATGGTTTTGGATCATTTAAATTGGGTTTAACATGGACGTCTTCGTATCCCGAAACAACAGGGTATATTGTCGAAACTTTAATCAAATACAGTAACCTTAAAAAAGAAAACGAGATAAAAAACTGTTGCGTTCGTGCAGCCGATTGGTTAATTGAAATTCAAAAACCTAGCGGAGGTTGGCAAGGCGAAACACTTGAAGACAATAAAGATGA
Source organism: Bacteroidales bacterium (assembly GCA_038210985.1). GTDB lineage: Bacteria > Bacteroidota > Bacteroidia > Bacteroidales > WCHB1-69 > JAQUGA01. Next base: position 4,131 of record JBBQWB010000047.1, on the reverse strand, counting down.
AGTTGTATTTAATACAGGTCAAATTATTCGTGGTCTGCTTTCGGTTTACTGCGAAACAGATGATAGTAAAATTTTAAAATCTGCTATTAAAGCAGGAAATTGGTTGGTCGAAATTCAAGAAGCAAATGGAAGTTGGGTTAAACATGCGTTTATGGGTGTTGCTAGAGTTTATGATAGTTATGTGGATGTACCTTTAATTCATTTATCAACCATCACAAAAGATACAAAATATCGCGAAGCTGCAATAAAAAACTTGAATTGGATAATTGAAAATAAACAAAATTCGAATGGTTGGTTTCAGGATTGTGACAATACCATAAAACATAATGATAAGCCAATCCTTCACACTATTTGTTATACTATCGATGGATTAATTGAGTCGGGAATATTATTAAATGAACCAAAATTTATTAAAGCCGGAAAGATTGCAGCCGATGCATTAAATGATTTCTATCAAAAACATTCACTGTTAAAAGGGAGGTTCGACTCTAAATGGAATGGAACGGAGTATCCTATACTTACAGGTTACGCCCAACTTGCAGTGGTTTGGATGAAATTACATCAATTATACCCAAATGAACATTATTTTAAAGATGCACAATCATTAAATAATCAATTATCTTGGTTGCAACTCGACGATTCGAGATTTAATATTATTAATGGCGGAATTGCAGGTTCATTTCCAATTTGGGGTAAATACGAAACTTTTACATTCCCTAATTGGGCTACTAAATATTTTGTAGATAGCTTAATGATGGAACTTCAAATTATGAAACAAAGTTTGTAATGAATACTTCTGGTTTTCCCGAATTAACTGATTTGCCATCACTTTTATCCCTTAAACCGAATGATACAGTTTTTTTATCTTCGGATTTATTTCGTTTGGCTTTGGCATATCGAAATCAGAAAAAGAATTTTTCGGCAAAACTAATTTTGGATGTTTTTGCCAATTTTTTGTCCGAAGGCACCTTAATAATTCCTGCTTACACGGATGATTTAAAATCGGGCGACACCTTTGATGTTTCACAGAGTAAGCCAAATACGGGTGCATTATCGCTTACTGCATTTAAAGACACTCGTTTTAAACGCAGTTCCGATCCATTTCACTCATTTTTAGCCTACGGAGCTTTACAAAACGATTTTGTGGAGCTTAAAAACTCATCCACTTTTGGAAGCGATTCGGGCTTTGCACTTTTGCATCAACAAAATGCTGTGGCTATTTTTATAGATATTCCTTTAAATGAATGTTTTACGTTTGTCCATTATTGCGAAGAGCAAAACAATATTACCTATCGAAAATTAAAAAAGCACCAATTAAACATTATCGACAAAAACGGGGAAAAATCTACAAAAGAACACCACTTTTTCACCCGAAAAAAAGGCTACGTTAATTTCCTTAATCCACTCGAAAACGAACTTGAAAAATCTGGAATTTTAACGTCATTTGAATTGGGCTCTATCAAAATTAAACAGGCTCGATTAGGAGAAGTGTACGAATTTGTACGTAAAGATATTCAGGAAAACAGTGCTCGGAACATTCAACGCTTTAGCTTTTATGAATATTTTAGGCTTACTGCAAAGAATCTTTTGAAAAAATAATTCATAAGAATATTCCTTGTCAAATACAGAAGCACACACATAAATGTTTTTGGCTATATTTCACTTGTGTTCCAATTAATAAATGCTAATGTGTTCAAATATTGTACAAATATTAACTAACTCAAAAATAACAAAATAAACACTTGTATCCTATTGACATTAGAAAAATAATGTCGTATATTTGCAAGATAAATTTATTATTCATTTAAACCCAATTTGTGAAAACAGAATTACAAAAAAGTGAGTGCTGTTCACACACACACACACACACACACACACACACACGGCAAAGCCAGTTTTAGGTTTATTTTTATTTTTTGTTGTATTAACTGCTCTAGTAATGAGCACTAATAGTTTTTATGCACAAAATCCCTGTGTATATGATGTTACGTAATGCTAATTTACTTTTAAATAAGTACGTTCCTAATTCAATTACACCTGTAAAAACAATACATTTATCATTTCATGTTTGGCGTAATGATAATGGAACAGGGAATTTTTGGCAAAATACACAAGCATATAGAGATACACTTAGAATGGTGGTTGGTTTTTTGAATTGGATTTATACTGAAAATGTGGCCTTTAGTGATCCGATTTCTAATGCAGTTTTCATTACTGATACTAAGGTGCGTTTCGAATTAGATACTGTTTACTATTATAATAATACTACTTACAGTGACTATTGGATTGGACAAGGAGGCATATTGACAAATTATGTAAGTACTAATTTTCCTGAGAGAATACATAGTTTTCCTTATCACTTAACTTTACATAATGTTACAAATCCGTTTGGACAATCTAGTGGATTTACATCTTTAGTGCAAAATATCATTACATGGAATCAAAATACACAGGCATATGCAAACAATGATGGTGGAATGTTTTTTATGTTGGCATTACATATGGCTCATGAATTTGGACACAATTTTAATTTAGGACACCCATATGATAGTGAAGAAATTGAAATCTCTAATCCTGAATTCTTATGGGATTTATTTGGGGCTGAAACTCAAGAATGGTGTAATAATGGACCCTATTTTGTTTGCTATCAAGATGCAGGTTGGAGTTGTAATCCTTTTGACCCAAGCAATACTTGTACAAATAATATTATGGGGGGGACAAGTAGTGCACGACATTTCACGGCTTTACAGTCTGCTCGAGTACATAGATGTTTGAATGTTAATCCAATAAGAAATTATGCATGGGGATATTCTACTAATCCACTTAATATTACGGAAAGCCAAACATGGAATCATGGACCCAAAATGTATCAAGACTTAGTGATAAAAAGTGGAGCTACATTGACTTTAACTTGTGAACTTTTAATGCCATATCAAGGGAAAGTTGTAATTGAAAGAGGAGGTAAACTAATAATTGATGGCGGTGTTATAAAATGTTCTAGTATAGATAAGCGTTGGAAAGGAATTGAAGTTTGGGGTTCATCAAATAAATCACAGTATATACTAGATTTGCCATATCAAGGACAATTAGAAATTATTAACGGTGGTAAAATTGAAAATGCTGAGGTTGCAATATTTGTGGGTAAAGTAAATGCACAGGGTATAAATGAAACAGGTTATGAAGGTGGTTTAGTAAGCACTAATGGGTCATTTATTTCAAATTGTAAAACTGGAGTGATTTTCAATCCATATCACAATTACAATCCAGCAAATCCTTCCATTTTACGACCAAATTTGTCTTCATTTAAAAACAGTACATTTGAAACCAACTCTTCATGGATTGTTGTAGCAAACGTTTATCCCGTAGCATTTGTTAATTTAACAGAAGTAGAGGGTATTTATTTTAGAGGATGTGCTTTTGTAAATAGTGTACCCGATAATTTTGTAGTTTACAGACGAGGTAAAGGAATTGTTGCAACGGATGCTTATTTTTATGTTGACCAATATTGCCCATCAACTTATCCTTGTACTAGTCCTGTTAATACAACTTTTTCAAATTTATATTATGCAATAGATGCGTCAAAAACTTGGTGGGATGATGTGTTATCGGTTGAATATGCTGTTTTTAATTCAAATTATAGAAGTATTTACATCAGCAGTATTCTTAATCCTATCATTATGAATAATACTTTTAATATACCAGATTATGATCATAGTATTGATATTATTCTCCCTACTAATAATCAGCCTTATGGCTTGTATTTGAATCAATCAACGGGTTATGCTGTCGAAAACAATAGTTTTAACAGTTCTACTTCAAATAAATCTACCAAGCATGGAGTAATTGTAAACTACTCGGGTGCAGCTAATAACAGGATATATAACAATACTTTTACAGCACTAAGTGTAGGCACCGCGGCACAAGGTCAAAACAGAGGAACTAATACAGGTTTAGTTTATAAATGCAATGAGTTTACAAATTGCAACAGAGATATTAGCATAGCTCCATATAGTAGGTTTTATGGCAATGTTGCATTATATCAAGGAAGTTTAACAGAACCAGCAGCTAATTTGTTTTCATTAGCAGGTACTTCTTTTTCTGATATTTATAATGAATCTTGGACAGTATATT
>JBBQWB010000046.1:0-21441 GCA_038210985.1 Bacteroidales bacterium | reverse complement strand
AAAATGCAAGCCCGTGTAAACGATGTTTTAGAAATGGTTAGTTTGGGAACAAAAGGATTTAAAATGCCACATCAACTATCTGGTGGTGAACAACAACGAGTTTGTATAGCGCGTGCTTTAATTAACGAACCTGAAATAATTTTAGCCGATGAACCTACTGGGAATTTGGACCCCGAAACTTCTGTAGAAATTATGGAAATACTTCATAATGTGGTTAATAAAAATGGGCGCACGGTAATTATGGCAAGCCACGATTTTTATATGATTAATAAATTCCCTGCTCGTACTATTAAATGTGAAGGTGGAAGCATCATTGATCCAGGTGCTGATTTAGAAAAAATCAAAAAAAATCTGAATGCTATCGAAGAAAATGAATTTAATAATGAAATACCTATCGAGGAACCTAATTCAATTGAAGATTTTGTTTCGCTAGATGAGAAAGAAGAATAAATAATGCCTGCAAGCATTTAAATCACAACCTTATTCAACTTATTTTGCCCCAAGATAAGAGTCTAAGTTCATTGCAGTTGTTTTTCAAAAGCGAATAAAAATATTTACGATTTAAAAGTATTCACGGCAAAAATAATCCGCTGCTTCACCTCTTCCGAAAATGCGTCTAAATCACTTTCCAAAATTGCATTATCCATAAGTTGCCCAATTACAGTTAGCACATATCTAGAACCGGTAATTCCGTCGTATCAGCGGGCTATGTGTTTGTCCAACTTAGTTATTTTGCCATACAAATCAAGATAAGCTTCGCGATTATTTAAAACGTTTTCCTTCCATTTCGCCAAGACCTTTTCTGCCATTAAAAGTCCGTTTTCAAGCTCTTTCTGCAATCCCTTTTCGATGATTTCGCGGGCAACTTTCTTATCTTTCTTGCTTAGTTCCATGAGTCAATTTTTTTTTGTGATAATGCAAAATTAGGAAATTTTCATTCACTTCGCTTCCCCAATATTCTTAAAATCATCTTTTAAAAATGCATCGGGTTTGTCTTTGGAAATTGTATGATAATCAATGTAATACGGACGGCCATCGCTGCACGACAAAAGCGTTTTAAAACAATATGCGTTTTTTATAGGATAATCTTCTGGACCAATTTTGTGTAAGTAAAGCACCTTGTCATTATTCGATTTTATCGCTTCTTCAATTTCTTTTTCGCTTACCAATTTTATTGCAAATGGATATATTTGTTTTATCAAGTTTAAACTTTGTAAATTCTTTGGCAATTCCTTGCTAATTAGCCACAATTCTTTGTCTTTGATTAATGAAACAGAACTTTTTTTAAAATCTTCTATTTTTTGACCTTGATTTTGTATGTTCCAATCGGCATAAAACTGAACAGTTTTTAATAATCCGCCTAATTTGTAAGTGTAATCCGGATCGTCTATATCTTCGTCCGATTCCTCATCGTCCACGTCCATATAATAAGCCAAAGGTATAGAAACAATTTCGGGCATTTTGTTAACATCGCTCGAATTACTGCCCATGCACAAGTTTAGCCACACAAATTTTGCTTGAGATTTTGCAACTTCTGCCAAAGAAATAAATAAAAATGAGTTTTTTGAATCTACTTTAAGAGTTTGAAATTCCTTGTCTTCAATCACTTTATAAGGTGTAATCTTCCAAAATAATTCTAAATTGCTCTTAATACTTGAGTTGAAGTACGAAAATGGATCTTGTTCCAAAACAACATAGGTAGTAGATGTTTTAAAACGAATAAAATCGCCAGAAGTAGCTTTTGTAACTTGTGCAAATAAAGAAGAAAAAACCATTAAATTAAATAATACCAGACATGCTTTTTTCATTTTTCGAGTGTTAAGTTAGTCCTCTAATGTATTAGAATATTCTTTAAATAGCGATATTGCTTGAGTTTCTAAATTGCTGATTTTAAACAATATATTATTAGTTAAGTAATCGAAAGCTTCAAGTTTGTCAATCATTAGTAACGCATCGTAATATTCAACTGTTTCGGCAATATTATTGGTTCCAAACTGAAGTGCATTACTAAACTCTAACGTAAAATCTGCATTAATATTTTTATTGGAAGTCCATACGGCAAAAACAAAAGGCAAACCAGTAAATTTGTTCCATTCTTCAGACAAATCATATACAAAAGGCAAAGATTGATTAATGTTAAATGCTTTATCCCCTATCAATATTTGAGCATCTGTTTCAAAAGGAGGATTCCAAATTGGATTTAATTTCCAATAGTTTTTCATTAATACTTTACACAATTTATTGGATGAAAGCGAATCGGTATCTGATTTAATCGATTTAATACTTTCAACTGGTACTTTTGAAGCCAAAACAACCGTTCGCACTCTGTTTTTTGCTACAATTCCATAGTTTGACACCAATATCCATTCGGGATGCTCTAAATAAGCTACTAATGGCACCAAGCCAATATCTATTTCATCCTTGATTAATTTGCTCGAAATTTCAGAAGGAACAAAAGTTTCGAATGAAAAACCATTTTTTTCTAAACCATAGCGAAAAGGAAACGAATTTAGGTAATTTACATTGCCAATTTTATATTTTTTCATACATCACTCCTGCAATATCCTATCTAACCTCTTTAAGGGCAGCATCTACGCTGTTTAACAATGGTTGAATGGACAAAGTTTCGCCAACTGCTTTTTGCATCCAAAGTTGCGGGTGAAGACGTCCTAAGGCAAAAATTCGCAACACTTCTGTTCCAATCGTTTTGTTTTCTAAATATTTTTCAAGTTGAAACTCAACCAAATGGCCAATAGGATAAGCCGACAAATATAAAGGAGCATCAATCATGTGCGAATAAACTGCCAAAATTGGTTCATCTTTTATTCCAAAAACTGGAGTATAGTATTTATTCCAAACTTCGATTGCTATTTTATTTACTTCCAATTTAAGTTCTTCGGCTGTTGCATTTGGGTTTGCATACAACCATTTCCATGCGTACATGTCCACAAGCGATACTCCCATAATTTCGTAACAACCCCAAAAAATATCTAATGCCATTAAATCTTTTTGTTGAGCATTTGAAGATGTTATTCCCAATAAATCTAAATCACGTTTTTGGAAAATAAAAGCCAAAGCTTCTGTAAAAGCTGTGTTTGGAACACCATTCATAAAATAATTATCTACAAAATGCAACGAAATAGTTTGTTCCACATTATGACCAAACTCGTGAACAGCAATATTGTAGCCTTTGTAGTTCATTCCATCATTACCTATTCGAGAACGTAAGTGAGCATTGTCATCTTTCATCATAGCACCCCAAGCATGACCAGCACCACGCGAACCATCTACTTCTATTTTTGAGCAAATGAAATTTACTTTATCGTTTGGAAAACCAAGTTTACTTAAAATGACGGGCAATCCTTTCACAAAAGCATCTTTATTTGGATACATTTCTTTAACCTTTTTATCCAATTCTTCTTGCGAAACTGTACTTCTGGATTTAAACCCATCATACCAAATATCAAAAGGTTGCAACTTGCGTTCTAGGCGACGTTCGATAAGTTTAGCAACTTTTAAAACCTGAGGAGATGACACAAAATTAATAAACATCTGTTCTACTTCTTTTTGCGACATTTCCATCTCTTCGTCAAATTTACGCGAAATATAAGTTGGGTAATTTGGACTGTATGCGTCTATTTCTTTCATTGCTTTAAAAATACTGATCATGTGCATGTATCTAGTATCTGGTTCGCTAACTACTTTTATTTCGGTAGCATTCGCAAATAATTTGTTCGAATATGGATTCCAAGTATATTTGTCGGAATTAATAACTTCGCTGGGAATTGTTTGCAAAATAATACGACGCATAATGGTGTAGATTAACTTTTGATTATTTAAGCCGTTTTTTTTGTCGGCATATTGGGTTTTTAATTCATCGCGTAAGCCCCAGTGGGTTATTAGTATTAAATCTTTTGGAAACGGGCTTTTTCCGGTGTTATCCAAAACATTTCCCATATAAATATTATAGTTTGAAATGTACGTATCGGCAGCAGTAGTTTTGTCCGACAAGTTTTGGGATAAATTTGCAGGAACTCTGGAAGTAAACAAATCGCCAGCACGAGCGTATCCCCATTCGCGAGCAGTCCATTTATCGCCAGCAATTTCCTTTTCTTCTAAAGTGTAAAAAGGGAAGTTTAATGCAATGATAAATGCGATTTTATTTTCAAAAAAGTCGTCTTTTACATGCGAAAACGGATCAAAAGCTCCAAATAAATCATCAATTGCTATTAAGTCATAGCCTTCTAAATGCAATGGGCGTTTAAAATCGATGCTTATTTTGTTATAATGACCATATAAAATTTCGAAATTAGTTTGAATTTTTTCAAATAATTTTGCTATTTCTGCATCATCCGAAATAAAGTACTCTGTGCAAAATGTTTCAAAATCAGAAGTATTGCCATCTTTTGTTTGCCATAAATTAGCTATTTGCTTCACTCCTTTTTCGATTCGAAATTTTGCACGAATTCCATGTTTGGTTTCTAAGTTTTTGCAAACCTTTGAAACGATGCTCGAATTAATATTAGATATCTGCTGTGCGTTTATTAAATGGGTACTAACTAACACCATGATAATTAAGGTTAAGGGGAATTTTTTCATATCGATGTATTTTTTTTTGCTAAATTACACTTTTTGATAAAACTAAGTTGAATAATTGGTAAAAAAACTTTGCAGTTAATCGGAATTTATTAAAAAAACAAATTTTCTATTTCAGTCACATGGTGCTTGCCGAAGGAAGCTTTGTAAATCCAATGCACTTATTGCTCGGAAGGCTCACCATATCCAAATATACGAATTGGAGTGACTGGTTTTGGATAACAATAACAAAGGCAAAAGTAGTGTGAGGGCGAATGTGTGAGTTTTGAAAAAAAACTTATTCTCAAACTATTCATCTGGTTGATTATCTATTCGATTTCGCTATCGCGGTGCGAAAAAATAGTGTGAGAGTGAAAGTTTGAGTTTTGAGAAAAGCACAGATTCGAACTATTCATCGAGCGGAAAAATCTGTCATCGAGCCAAAACTGGACATCGAGCAGTTCGACTCCGCTCACTGACTACGGAGTCGAGATGCAAGATTTTGAAGTAAATTTTAAATTTGAAATTCATAATAACAAATTGTATATCAACAATATCCACTAATCAACTTATAAAACTTATCCACTAATCAACTTATCCACTAATCAGCATATTATCACATCATCACATCGAGCGTTTGTTACGGAGCCGAGATGCAATATTTTGAAGTAAAATTTAAAACTTACAATTCGACTTCACTCGATTGAATTACGGATTTGTAAATGCATTCAATTTTTTGTGCAAAGGCTTTGGATGCGTAATTTTGAATAACATAATCTCGAATCAAATTAGCATCGTATTTCGTATTTATCACCTTGTCGATGGTGTGGGCTAAGTCTTTTTCCGTTTGTTTGCACAGTTCGCCCAAGGATGAATCTGTAATTATCGATTGAGGTCCGCCACAAAGCGTTGAAACAATTGGCAAACCACAAGCCATTGCTTCGATAATAACCACTCCAAAGGTTTCATACTTACTGGATAAAACAAAAATATCCGATTTTTGCAATAGCAAAACTAGCTCTTGTTGTGTTGCTAATCCAAAAAAACTAATTTTATCTTCTAGTCCTAAATCCATTACTAAATTTTGGAGATGTTGTTTTAAAATTCCATCTCCCACAATTTGTAAACGAACATTTGCCGAAACCTTTGCAATTGCTCGTATTAGCATTTCATGATTTTTATTTTTGGTTAATGATCCTACGGAAATTAGTCGTATTTCCGACTTCATTTCCTTTTCTTTAGAAATTTCAAACAAATCGACATTAACCGTATTAGGTACAAAGTTGAATTCGATATTGAATTTTCGACTTATATATTCGCAAAAAATATTGCTTACTCCAATGCAGCTTGCAGCATTTTTATATACATTTTGTGCAAATGCTAATTCGTTTTTATTGCTTAATTTTTGGGCAAAAACCGAAAAATGTTCTGTAATAATATATGGAATGGAATGTTTGTTTTTTAACCAAATAGCTGCTTTTCCGCTGTAAAAAACATGAACGTGTGCTATTTGTGGTAAGCCATTTTTAGTAATGTTTTTCTTTATTAATCGTATTAGTAATTTGTTTCTAATCCACCTATTTAAACCTTTCATAAAAGGAATGGAAGGAATTTGATAAACCATTTGAGATATTTGATTGTCGCTAAATTCGCGATACCCAAAATCTATTTTTTTATACTTAACTATTGATTTTAAAGAGATGAGATTAACTGCTACCATCGAAACATCGTTGCCGTTTTTTTGAAGGGCTAAGGCTTGTTCGTAAATAAACCCCCCCGAAAATGGCAGGTACGAATCTCTATGCGAATGAGCGATGAATAGCACTTTCATAAATACTTATTTTTGTCCCGAAGCAATTATGCACCAACCTCTGGATATTCCTCTCATAAAAGGTCGAAAAAAGAAAGATAATTTTACTGAAACAGTAATTAGAAAATTGGAAGTAATCCAAATGGAAGGTAAATTTCCGGCACTTGTAACTTCTACATTTGAAAAACCTTCGCGTTGCAAAATTAGTTTTAGTTCCCATGGTGATATTGGAGAAACATGTCCATATTCGGCAGCAGTTTGATCGTTAAAGGATAAAAATTTTCCGGTAAATAAAAAATAAAAGCGAGACAACCACGAGCTAGTATTTGGAGTGCTGATAATAATTCTACCTCCTTTTTTAACCATCTTTTTTAATAATCTAACATACTCCCAAGGATTTTCAACATGCTCAATTACTTCAATTCCCATCACAATATCAAAATAATCGGAATGATTTGAAGCAAATTCGTTCACACTTTTTACATCGTTAAAATCTATTTGAAAAAATTGTGGTCCAACGGCTTTAAACTGTGAGCTGTCGATATCGGCCGAAATTAAATTAAATCCACTATCAAACAATCGTTGCGATAAAGCTCCTTCGCCAGCACCCATGTCTAAAATTAGTGCATTGTCGTTCGCATGCTGCTTTACCATTGCATCAATTTGTTGATGTAATTCGGGGTCAGCTTTCATTAATATACCTTTGTAATAGCCAGGTTTTTTACTTCCAAATTTGATAAATGATGACATGTTTTTATGATTTTAAATCCATTGATTTTAATTTAAACACAACAATTCCATTATAAATTATGATTTCAATTATTTCGCAAATTATTAAAATTGTTAATGCCAAATAGAAATCACCAAATAAATATCCAATATAATAAGCCGAAAAACGGTAAGTTAAGACTACAATTCCGAAAATCAGACTATATTTTTGCATTCTTAGTGCAATGTAAGTACTACTTGTTGGCGAGCTAATAAATGAAAACATAATGTAGAAAATTAAAATAGAAGCGATTTTTCCACTTTCGCTCCACTCTGCTCCAAAAATAAACGTAAATATTGGTTGCCCAAATAAAATGGTAACAATGGCAGGCACAATTATTAACGAAAATAAAATTATCCAACTTTGGTATAAAAACTTTCGAGCTCCCATGGTATTGTTGGACTGCAGAAAGGAAACAAATCGCTGAAAAAAGGTTTGTGCATAAGCCGAGCCTACTAAAGCAATTGGAATTGCTAAAATTCGATACGCAAAGAAATAACTTCCGCTTAATCCCGAAGTAAAAAAGGATGTAATTAATAAAATAGGAATTTGCAACGAAACGGTATCCACAAAAGTAGTTGGCAAGGTAAATAATGGAAAGTCTTTAAACTCCTTTGCAACGGCTTTTATAGCTTTTATATTTATTGATATTTTTTGATTCATTACTTTGTAAAAATACATCCACAAGTAATAAATGGTAGCAACTCCATCCGAAATAAACTGGCTTATAATTAATCCAAAATTACCAGTTTTAGCTAAACCAAAACCGATATTTGAAGCGGTTAATATGCTGTTCCGCGAAATTCGATTAATCGATATGGTTTTGTAGGCTTTGTTCCTATTATACCAGTTAATTAGCGTGTTATTAACCGACAAAAACAATGCGGATATTGGTAATAAAAAAAGCCATTTGCGAATTTGCTGTAGATTTAAAACATCAACTATATAGTCGCCTGCAAAAAAAATAAGAATACTAAAAAAAATAGTGAAGAAAAACGAATTTAGCAAACACAACAGGACTAAATGCTTAGCCTTATCTGTTTCATTAGGCAACATAATTGCCATATCATATCGCAGGTTTAAAACCGAAGCCATTATTGCATAAATACTGATAAAAACGCCGTAAACACTAAAATCCTCGGCAGTAAATAAACGAGAAATAACTGGCGAAAAAACGAAAGGTAAAATTTGAGCAATGGTTGTGCCTCCAATTAACAAAATTGTATTTTGTAAAAACTCCGATTTTTGAATTAAGTGAATTCCTCGTTTTATAACCATTAAAAATAATTAATGGACAAATTTACGTTTTAATTTTAAGATTTAAATGAATTTTTAAAAATCGATAAATTCATTCATCAAATACAAATTTTGTATTACAAAACGTTATACTTTTGTCTTTGTTGAAAAATGAAAAATGAACATACATAAAAACCCTCACTTTCTATTTTTATTAATTTTTATTTTGGCTTTTAAAGTTGGTTTAAGAGCTCAAAAAACGATTGATTTTAAAGAGATTGAAGATTCGCTAAACTCAATGACAGAAGTGTTTTCGAGTAATCAAATCGATATTGCAAAATATTCAACAAACGATTTTGTAATCGAAACTTTGTTTTCAACATTAATCGAAAAAGGTTCTATCGACTACCCTTTCGATTCGTTAAAGTATATTTCGTGTATTTCGGCATCCGATAAAACTTTTAGAATTTTTACATGGACAATTAAAAAAGAAGATGGATATTATGAAAATTTTGGATTACTTCAATCTTATAATCCACGAAAAAAGCGATATTTTATTACTCAACTAAAGGATATATCGGCAATGACACCTGGTGCTGAGTTGATAAAACTTGAAGCAGAACAATGGTATGGTGCAATTTATTACAAAATAATCGAATCGGAAGTAAACAAAAAAAAATATTATACTTTATTGGGTTGGAGCGGAAATACTCCATTTACTCAAAAAAAAGTGATTGATGTTTTATCGTTTAAAACAGATGGTACTCCAGTTTGGGGAGCTACTATTTTTAAAAAACATGAAAAAGGGAAAATTAATCGCCTAATTTTTGAATATAGTGCCAAAACAACCATGTTGCTTCGTTACGATAAGCAGACTTACGACGTTAAATCAAACAAGAAAAATCCTAAAACTAAAAGACCAATTATCAAAAAAGTAAAATCGGAAATGATAGTTTTTGACCGTTTGATTCCGTTAAACGATTTTATGATTGGAGTTTATCAGTATTATGTTCCCGAAACAATTGTATTTGATGCATTCGTAAATAAAGATGGTAAATGGTATTTTCACAGTTATATTGACGCTCGAAACCCAGAAGTAAAATCACAAAAGCGTAAAAACAAAGACAAAACTCCCGTAAAAAGCCGCAATTTTTATAAGCCCAAAAATAAAAAAGAGCCAGAGACTAAGTAAAAACTTGTTTTTCATGCAAAAAAACACACTTATGTTGAATTCAAAAAAAATAACAAGTATTTACCATCAAATTGAAAAAAAAATCGTAGGTTTGCACTCCATTTTAAAATAGTAAAATGTCGAAAATTAGACAATTAGCATTTTTATTAGTATCCTTTCTTTTGCTCACATCGTGTACAAAAGCCAAAAAGGAGTATTATGAAAATGGAAATATAAAGTCTGAAATTGAATTTAAGGGTGATTTGAAAAATGGAAAAGCAGTTTGGTTTTTCGAAAATGGAAATAAACAAATTGAAACACTATATGTGGATGACAAAATTGAAGGTGAATTTAAACGATGGTATTTTAACGGAGGATTAAACGTTACCAAACAATATTTAAATGGTAAATTGAATGGAGATAAGAAAAGTTGGGACGAAAAAGGGAGTTTAATTGAAGTCTCGAAATATAGTGATGGAGTATTAAATGGAAATTATAAATTATATTACCCAACTGGAGAAATTCAAGTGGAAGGAAATTATAATAATGGAAATTACGATGGAAAGTGGTTATATTATGACATTAACGGAATTGTAGTTGGTAGCGGAATTTTTAAAAATGGGAATGGAGTTCAAAACGAATTTAATAAATTAGGTAAATTAAATAAAACAACTGAATATATAAATAATCAAAAAGATGGATGGGAATATGTTTATGATGAAAAAGGCGATACAATTAGTAAAACAAGTTACCAAAAAGGTAGAGTTGTATTATAATTTTCAATATTAACAAATTAATTCACAAAACATACTTAAATTGAGCACAATTTTAATGATAATATAATGGGAAAACGATTATTAACAGATTCTGATTACGAAAAAATGGCTATTTCGGGCATCATTAGCCTACATAAATTCATCGATCAAACGTTTAACACGAAGGATACAGAAGTGATAGACGATGAATTAAATGTAGGCAAAGAAATAAAAACTCTTTTTAACGAAATTGATAGAAACATTGGTTCTATCCAAGCTGGGAAATTATATTGTGTAGCAGTAAAACCTGGAAAAGGCAAAACTGGATTCTTGCTTTCGTTGGCAAAAAACATTGGGATTGAACAACAAATTCCAATTGGTGTTTTTTCGCCCGAACGATCTTCTTCAAAATTAATTCAACGTTTAATCGAGAGCGAAACTGCTTCTTCTTTTTCAAAGGTTGTATCTGATTTTGCTGAAAATACTTCATCCGATTCCGTAAATAAATTTGTGTCTCGAATGGAAGAATCTTCCTTCTTTATCGATGATTCAAATATTTTGAGTCCGGAAGATATGGAAGAAAAAATTCAATTTATGATTAATGAATTGAATGCCAAGGTTATATTTGTTGACAATGTGGAATTATATGCCCAGCATATAATTAATTTGGAGAAAAACATAGAAGAGCACGAGAAGTTAATGAGCAAATTAAAAGAATTAGCAGAAAAACTTGCTACTCCTATTATTGTATTTTCGCAAATTTCAAATTCAAAATTTTTAAACGAACCCGATTCTATTCCAAGCTTGGAAAATATTCCACATTATATTACTGGTTTCTGCGATACAATCCTTATTTTACATCGCCCAAATATTATCAACTATTATAAACCCGAATGTGCCGAATGGAAAGGACATGCAAAAATTTTCATCGTCCGTCATTTTGATCCTATCGAAAAAGCAGGAATTCTAATAAAATATATCGAAAAAACAGATAGTTTTACCAATAACGAGAATGACTAAAATATTACTTGATTCAGCTCTGAAATCAGAAATTGCACGAACAGTTGGTTTACAAATGATGCTTGCTGCCGAAACTGCTCCTAAAGGTAAAGGTCGTAATACATTACAAATGTGTCTTTTACAAGACAATGATTTAACTATCCTTGCGGATGAAATGATTCGGATTGCCAACGATACGGGTCCTAAATTTTTCAAACGAGATGCACAAAATATTCAAAACTCGTTTGCCATTTTAATTATTGGAAGTGTTATTAAACCATTGGAACTCCCACATTGTGGGTTTTGTGGATTTGAAAATTGTAGCGATAAAGAATTGGTTCAAGATGCACCCTGTTGTTTTAATTCTGTAGATTTAGGAATTGCTTTAGGATCTGCGGTTTCAACTGCTTCGATGCTCAAAGTGGATACTCGGATAATGTACTCGGCAGGCAAAGCTGCGGTTTCTTTGAAAATTTTAGGTGATGATGTGAAAATTGCATTCGGAATTCCGATAAGTATCTCCTCAAAAAGTATTTTTTTTGATAGAGTTTAAGCAATAGAGCTTAAGTTTATCTAAACTTGTCATGCATCCAATCAGCAGTCAAAGCAACGTATTATAGCAAAAGCACATAGACTTGTTATGCAGAGCAGAACGCAGTGTAGCACAAGCATCTAAAACGATAATAGATTCCTCATTACGTATCGGAATGATAAATCGCTGGGATAAACGAAAATTATTCCACCTAAAAGGCGAGCAGTCCAAAATCTTATATTAAGCCTCGCTAAAACCGCTTTAAATTGCTAGTCTCAAAATCCCATTCGGGAGTATTAATAGTTTTTTTATCATCCAGATAATACCAAGGTGAAATTTCGGGATCGTTAAAGTTTTTCAATACATGAATTTGCTGAGCGGGCATGTAACTTTGAACCATCATAAACACTTTTCTACCTGTTTTAACTTCTTGAGCCATATCCACAATAAGCACTGCATGACCTGGCGATCCTCCCATAATAAGCAAATCTCCTACCCTCATTTCCAAGTATTTTTCTACTGGTTTTAGCTCCTTAGATAAAGATTTTGTGCCCGCATACGAAAATACTTTTTCTAAATATTGACGAAAAACTGTGTAAGATGTATCTGCAGTGCCTTGCTTAAACCATTCTGCTTTGTTTCCGATAACTTTAATTCGGTTGCCCTCTCTCCACATTGTATATTGAGCATTAAACCCAGATGTGAAATTAAAGTGAATTTCCTCAAATCGTTTTTGCTTATATAGATATTCCGATCGAAGCCTTATAATAGCGTCGGCACATTGCTGCAAATCAACTTTACTCAATTCTAAGTCTATAACAGCTTCGTGCACATCCTGACGCTGTTTTTCCTTCCCATTGTACAGATAAACTTTACTTAAATGAGGCTTCAAAGGTAGATTTTTCAAATATTCGCCAAAACTGTTCTTTTCAACAGCAAATCTTTTATAACCTTCGGGGACATCAAAACGTTTTTCAATCACGTTTCCTTCAGGTTTTATTATTTGTTTAAAATTTAAAACGGAGCTAATAAAGTAGTTCCAATTCAAAAACAATATTGAGCATGCTATTAAAAACATCCATTTAAAAAAGGTCTTCATTTATTTTTTTATAAGTGAGAAAATATAAATCAAAACGAAAAAACAGTTCAAAAATTATTTTAATCGAACAAAGATAGATTTCCAGGAATTGGGTTTAGTAAATCAGGATAATTATTGAAAACTTTATTGATTTTTTTGTCGATTGGAAATGTAGTGAAATTAATTTCGGGTATAGATAAAATAATTTGTTTCAAATCTTCATCCTTCAGCTTATTATTAATCCATACATTTTCTAATTCTCTGGATAAAATTAAAGGCATTCGATTATGAATATGATTTACCGATTTATTGGCATTTGTAGTTAGAATAACACATTCATAGGCGTTTTTGGACTTGTTATTTGGGATTTTCCGAGCAAATCCAGCAAAAGTAAAAAGCTCATTATTTTCAAATTTTATTAAATAAGGCTGTTTCCCAAATTGTGTTGATTTCCATTCGATATAAGCATCGGCAATAATCAAGCATCTGTGGTTTTGAATAGCTGTTTTATAAAAGGATTTTTCTAAAACAGTTTCGCAACGAGCATTTATAATTAAACTCGAAGTCGAAGCAAGCGACTTACTCCACCCCCATTTCATCATAGATATTTGTTCGGAATACAGTTGAGAAATTACTGCAATGCTTGTACTTGGAACAATATTGTAGTTTGGATTTAACTTTGCTACAGACTTTTTAGAAAACCGATAATCAATAAAATCTTCGTCTTTAGTTAGTGTGAATCTGCCACACATAAGTTATGATTTTAAAGATTATTTTTGTTATTTAATTTCAAACTCCATCCGCATGGTAAGAGAAGCCCTTTTAGTTTTTGAAGATGTGTTAAATGCACCTCCCCAAGAGTAGTCTTCGTTTGAATTTGGAGCTGTAATCTGAAAAATTCCCATATCTGCTCGTTTTAAATTGCCTAGTTTAGAACCAGCGTTTTTAGCAATATTATCTGCCCTAACTCTGCCATCTTCCGATGCTTTAGCAACCATTTCGATTTTTAAATCGGCTAATTTTGTATAATAATACATGGGTTGTTCAAACAAAATTTCAATGTCTGATTCAAGTAAGATTCCTGCTTCGCGAATAGCTGTTTCAACTCCTGCTATATCTTTCGATTCAATTCGGAATGATTGAGTTAATAAATAACCGTCAAAAACTTCGGTATAATTAGTGCCTTGATACACTGCTTTTGTTGCTCTACTCATATTTACTGGCGAATATTGAATCGTATTTGATTTTATACCATGTTCAGCTAAAAATGACATTACCACATCAAAATCTTTTTTAATTAATGCGTAACCATCTTTTACTTGATTTGATTTTTTGCTAAACGAAAACTGCCATACTATTAAATCGGAATTGAAGTCTTTTTCAACTAATCCAGTAACAGATATAGATTCATTTACTTTTTTTGATTTCACGTATCCACTAATCATAATTGCTGAAGCGATTATAATAGCTATACCGATAACGATTGAAGGCAATGATTTTTTTAGCATATAATTTTATTTAAGGTTGATTTTTTGTCCAATACTTAAAACATCGGTGGGTTTAATTTTATTTATATCACAAATTTTTTCAACTGGAACATGATATTTTCGTGAAATAGCATACAATGTATCTCCATGTTGAATTACATGACAGTTTGATTTATTGACTTGAATATTTGCTTTATTAATATTGTTAATAGGCTTATTTACAACAATTTGTTGTTTGTTATTAATAGTATCACTTAAAGTAGAGTCTAATGCTAGTTGTTTTGTATTTAGGGAATCAATAATTTTCAAATCATCATCAAAATCTATTGAGTTTAGTTTTTTCCTAACAGGAACTTTAGCCATTTTAAATGTATGACGGTTAATATATAAAGTATCGTAAGCTAATCCGAAGGTCTCAAAATTTAAAATGTGTTGTGGATGAAAAGTAGCTCCTAAATATCTTGTTTCAAAATGTAAGTGCTCGGTAGTTGCCCTTCCTGTTCGACCTCCCAAACCAATTAAATCGCCAGCTTTAACTTTTTGATTTATTTTGACAGATATTTTTGATAAATGTCCATATACTGTTTCTAATCCATTATAATGGCGAATAACAACTAATTTCCCATATCCACTATAATTTTTAGCCATTCTAACCACGCCATCAAAAGCTGCTACAACAGGTTCTCCTTTATTCAGTTTAATGTCCACTCCTGCATGGTTTCTTCGACCACGAGGTCCAAAAGTGGAACAGATTTTACCTTTATACGGAAAAACAAATTGATGTGTATCGCTAATTAATACGAGTAATGTATCTTTAAAATATTTCGGATTAACAATTCCAGTTCGAACATTATTATTATTCCAATTTTGGTATAAATTTGAAGAAGGAATTTCAGAAGGATCAATACTTAAAGAATCAATTACATCGGCAACTTCATCCGTTGTGATTGATTCTGGTTTTGTTATTAAATGATTTGTACTATCCAAATCATCAAAATTTGTTGTTTTAGGCGAACTAACTTGTCCCCACGATATAAAATTTATGGAAACTAATACAATAAATAATATTGTTTTTAAAAAATTGAAATTCATTTTACTAAATTAGTTAATACTGCAAATACCATAATTTAATACATAATATAAATTCGTTCTATTTTTGTAACAAGTTGATAATCAACATTAATACTTTCATTTTTACCATAATTGTAAAACGCTGATTATCTGAACATTATATTATCTACTAAAAAACTGAATTACAAACTTAAGAAAAAAAACGAATGTAGTTCATTTTCAGGCTATATCATTTTTATTTTTTTAAGAAAAAAAACTTTGAATTTGAGAAATAAAGTTTGTAAAAAGTTCGGGTTTAAAAGCAACTGGAAACAAGAATCCAAAAATTGCACCAACAAAATGTGCCGAATGACCAATATTATCGGATTGTTTTTTAGACATATAGGCTGAATAAAGCAAGTATAAACCTCCAAAAATAAAAGATGGAATTGCGAATGGAATAAAAAGGATATACAACTCACCCAAAGGATAAAATAAAATACTCGAAAAAACGACTGCCGAAACTGCTCCAGACGCTCCTACTGCGTTGTATTGTGGAATATCTTTATACTTTCTAATATCTGGTAATACCGAAAAAGCTATAGCCGAAACGTACATTAATATATAATAAAAAATTTCTTTTTCGGGAAAATAAATTTGAAAAAAATGTTCAACTATTTTTCCAAAGGAATATAAAACATACATATTTATCCCCAGATGTATCCAGTCGGCATGAATTAAGCCGTAACTAAACGAGCGATACCATTGGTTTGAATGTTTAATTAAAAAGGCATTGAACTTTAATGAATCAAAGATATTTCGGTTAGCAAAAGCCAATATCGAAACTGCAACTGTAATAAAAATAATAATATTTGAAATCATTTTTAGCGATTTTCGGAAGTTTTTACGGTATGGTCAATTTCGGAGCCTAAGACGGAATGAGGAATTAAAAAAACAACTATCATTATAATTGTAGCTAAAATTGGAGCCCACCTGTTATTTTGATTTTTGCGAAGTTTAAACAAAGCCAAAACCCAAAAAACTAGAGCAATCAGCGATTTATTGTCGGTTAAATCATGTCCGAAGGGCCAACCTGTCCAAAAAGCTCCAAATGCGTATTTTTGCATTATAGGACCAAATACAAAGCCACCTATAATCCAAAAAACTACCGTAATAATGGTAAAACGATAAGCTTTTGCTCCACGGGTAAATGCTTCAATACCTGTTCGAACCGACATTAACATTGCTCCAAAAATAAATATTACGTGCAAAATCACAATCCATAAAGGAACATGACCTTTAAAACGAATAACAGTTGGTTCTTGCTGTAAAGCAAATTGCTTATCTCCTTTTATTAAATTAATATTGTACATAACTTTTCCGGCAGGTGGTTGATGTGGAATATTAAACTCCAAACTCTCTCCTTTTCGGGTCATACTCGTTTTCGTCCATTCGTCGTTGCTTTTGTATCTTCGCCACTCCACAAAGCCATCGACATCGTTTGAAACATTAATTTTAATGATTGCATCTTCGTCGCCACCCCAAGTTCTTAATAGTTTGTATGAAATTTCTTGTCCCTCCACATTTACTTTTCCCGCTATTGGATATGTGGGTCCAGTCATTCGTTGATAAACTGCAAATAATAACGTAAAAATTATGGACATCGACCATAAAAGGAGGTTTTTTAAAAAGGGTTTTTTCATATTTCTGTCTTTTAATTTTCGTGTGATTTGTATAAAAATTGAATGAACGGATACATTGCAAGTAAAGCCTGAGATATTTGATCCATAAAATTGTCATTTTGCAATTGCTTGTCGCTTAAAGGAGAAGCAATAACAAAGCTTTTATTTTTCAATAAATCAATATATTCAAAACTGGCATCGTATCCTTTTGGTGGATTTTTAAGTCGTTCATAATTAGCTAAACCATTGTAATGTTTTTTAAAATTTGGATTGTTTAAAATGGAATTAAACTCTTCGATATTATAATAAATTTCTTGGCGAACATTTTTCAGAACATCGCCTTGTGGAGCATATAATCCACCACCAATAAAACTATTACCTGGTTCGATATGAAGATAATATCCAGGATTAAAGCTATTTTTTCCGCCTTTGGCAACAAAAATTCCGATGTGAGTTTTATAGGGAGTTTTGTCTTTTGAAAAACGAATATCCCTGTAAATTCGATATGTACAATCTTTAGGTTCGAGCATTAACAAAGAAGAATCCATTGATTTTAAAAAACTTAACAGCTCTAAAGTGAGTGTTTTAATTTCGTTTTTCACATTATCGTATTCGGGTTTATGAGCATAAAACCACTCGCGCGTATTGTTTTCTTTAAGTTCGCTTAGAAAATGAATAGTACTAGATGAAATTTTCATAAATGATGTTTTGTATCATTAACCAAAATATATAGAAAATGTTGCAATAGTATATTATTAATTGCTTTATCCAACCATTATATTTGCACTTGCGTATCTATATCGGTTTGTAATTGCTTTTTTACTTAAAGCAATTCCAAGCGTTAAAGGTCCAACTCGACCAACAAACATACTTACAATTAAAATTAATTTACCAGGAATAGATAAATTTTCGGTAATGCCTGTGGATAAACCGACAGTTCCAAATGCAGAAACCTCTTCGAATAGTAAATTAATGAAATTTATATCCCCTTCGGTAATAGTTAAAAGAAAGGTTGAAACAAAAATCAAGGAAATGGCAAATAAAAATATGGTAGTGGCTTTATCGATTAATGAAAAAGAGATGGAATGATGTTTTGATTCGATATATTTTTTTCCTGTAATAGTAGCAACAGCTAATTTAAACAAGAGATAAAAAGTAGTAGTTTTAATACCACCACCAGTTGAACCAGGTGAAGCACCAATAAACATCAAAATTATAAAAAAGAGCAAAGCAGGCTGTCCAACAAGTGAAAAGTTAACAGTATTAAAACCAGCTGTACGCGAAGATACGGATTGAAAAAGGGAAGCAAACATCGCACTAAAAGTATTTTCACGTGCCAACGAGCTATCGTATTCGAGAACATAAAATGCAACTGCTCCAACAGCTATTAAAGCCAACGAAGTGTATAAAGCAATTTTAGTGCTTAATTGAAGCCCTTTCCATTTCATTTTATTTCTTAGGCGAATGTTTGAAGGTAAAAATATGTCCTGCATTGCAAAAAAACCAAGACCCCCAAAGAATATTAAAAACATTATTACAGTTTGTATAAAATAAGAATGTCGCATTGAAATATCGTACAAACCGTCTGACCATAAAGTCAATCCAGCGTTATTAAAAGCAGATACGGAATGGAAAATTGAATAAAAAACACTTTGTTCAATTGAAAATGATGTATTTGTAATTTGCCAGTACGAAAATATCAAAAGTGAGCCCAATAATTCAATTCCGAAACTAAAAAATATAATATCTTTCAAAAGTGAACGAGTAGAGGATAATTTATCAGCATCTAAAATATTTTTCATCAATGATGTGTATTTTAGTCCCGAGCTTTCGCGAGATATAAAAGCAAAAAAAGTTGCAAAGGATATCATATTAATACCGCCCAATTGTATTAGCATTAAAATAATAATTTTACCTTTAAATGTAAAAACACTTGCAATATCAACAGTAGCTAAACCCGTAACGCAACAGGCACTTGTAGATGTAAATAGAGCATTAATGAATGAAATTCCTTGATGCGTCATTTCGGGCAACATTAACAGTGAAGTACCAATACTTATTAATATTAAAAATGAAAAGAGCATCATTGCACTTGGACCAAAATTTAGTCGAGAAAAAAAATCGCCTACTTTAGAAACTTCAACTCCCACTACAATAAAGAAAAATAGCTGAATAACAACAATTGAATAATCTAGTAATGAAGGTATTGTAAGGTATTCTAAAATTACATGAGAAAGATTAATATTAAAAAATAGATACAAAAAAACATTCATTATCCAAATCAATAAAACAGACCCTTCAAACCATGTTTTTCGTATAAACTTTGATAGTTGATAACTAAAAAGCAAAGTGATAATATATTTAACGAAATAGAAAGAAAATCCAAAATAGAGGATATTGTAGAATGCTTTATCCAATTCTGGAGAGTGTTTGTATCCATAAAAAATTACAATACTAATAATGGTTAATAATGACACTAAAAAGCTCGAGATTTTAAAAAAACTCATAATTGGAACTTTTTTATCCCAAATTATAAGATAAATCTTTTCACGCAAACGATTCAGCAAGTTCCAACTTGGCATATTTTTATGAATTTATTTCAATAAAACGCTCAATATCCCTAGTTTTTCCAAATACCACCAAACTATCGTTGGGTTGAATAATTGTTTTTGAGTCGGGAACACCAATCATGTGTTGAATAGTACATTCAACTTTGTCCACATATTCTTGAAAATCACGTTTTATGGAAATCAAACTTAGTTTGTATTTGTCTCTAAAATTTATATCACCATAAGTTCTGCCTGCAATTTTTCGAGGAGCAATTACTTCTGCAATTCTAAAATCATCGGGTAACTGCAAATATGAAATTACACTAGGGTTCATTAATCGTTCGGCAACAATTATAGCAACCTCATCTTCGGGCGATAAAATATCTTCAATTCCCATTTTTTGAAGAATTAATCGTTGATTATTACCCAAAGATCGGCAAATAATTTTTTTCACACCAATGTCCATTAAAACTGCCGAGCAGAGTAAACGTGCTTCAAAATTTTGCCCAATAGCTACTACTACCGCATCAAATTCTTTAATGTCTTGCGACATTAATGCTCTTTTGTCGGTAGCATCAAGCGACACTGCATAAGCTACGTCGTCGTTAATTGCATCTATTTCCTCAGGGTCAATGTCAATAGCCATTACCTCTGCTCCTTTTTTCGATAAAGTTAAAGCAATTGCTTTTCCGAAATGTCCTAAACCTATTACTGCAAATTTTTCTGCCATGTATAAAAATAATTTAATGCAAAATTATATAAATGATCCAATTATAGCCTAACTTTAAATGTTAATTTTACATTTGCTCCACTCATCCCTTTGTTGTTCTTTATTTCAATTTTTCCTTGATGAGCATTTACAATCAAATTTACTAATTTTAAGCTTAATCCAAAACCCTGTTGATGATGATCTATTTCCGATACAGTAAAGGCTGTAAACAAATTTTCGAGCATCGAATCATCAAAACCCTTGCCTTCATCTTTAATTGAAATTATAATTGTATCCAAATCTAAAGCAACCGATAAATGAATTCGACCTTCGATATACGAAAATTTTATTGCATTGTCGATTAAAATATCGATACATTTTTCAATTAAGCCATATTCTCCATCAAATTGTATCTCGGATGAATTAATATTATTAATAATGTTGATTTTCTTAGACAATATGTTTTTTTGATATTTGTCAATCACATTTTTAAATATATCCTTTACATAAATTTTATTCCATGAAATATCCTTTAACGAAGTACTTAGTGTTGTAATTAATAAAGCTAATTCGGCAAAATCTATTAATTTTCGAATCGAATCTTCGATGCGTACGATATAATTTGAATATTTATCCTCCACCAATTTCATTTTTAACATATCAATCATTAGTGTTATATTGTTTAATGGCGTACGAAGCTCATGGCTAATCAGTAAAAGAAAGTTGTTTTTTGCCTGATCTAAACTCATTAATTGTTTGTTTGCATCGCTTAACTGACGAGTTCGCTGCATCACAATATCTTCCAACTCGGAATTAATTTGCGACAAAAGCAGTTTTTGTTTTCTTAAATCGACATGGGTTTTAACTCGAGCCAATAATTCGTGTGAATTAAATGGTTTTGTAATATAATCTACGCCTCCAATTGTAAAGCCTTGTAATATGCTTTCGTGGTCGGTACGTGCCGAAATAAAAATTATTGGAATTTCGGAATAATCCGGAAGTAGTTTTAATTTTTTGCATAATTCAAATCCATCCATAT
>JBBQWB010000045.1:0-21466 GCA_038210985.1 Bacteroidales bacterium | reverse complement strand
AATTTAGCTCTTGGGAAGTCTTTTTTTTAATCGTCCAAGTTTTACGGCATAACGGATGCTCCCTTCTGAAAGGCATTCTTCTTTAGCAATAGAAGATGCACTTTGACCTTCGTTTAACTTCTGTTGTATGCGATGCAATACATCGGGTAATAATTTATGACTTCTCCCATGACGTGTTTCCTCCTTGAAAAAAGCAGCTTCACCTTCTTCCATAAGTTTTTTCTTCCATCGACGAACACTATCAGCTGAAACGTGAAACGCATCTATAATGTCCTGATTACTGCACAACCCTTGCAAAATGAAGTTTGATGTAATATACCGAAACTTGTTTAAATCTCCAGATTCGTGTGAAAATATTGGCATCCCACTATGAAGATAATACACCGAGCCGTCTTGCTCCCGAACTCCAAGAGTCATGGTAATCATTCGTGTATCGGCTGGAAATATTGGTAATAATAATTGTCCCATAACCACAAAAGTACAGATTTTTATTTTACGACCATCATTCCCTTATCGACTAATTATCAATTATAGGTCTTGGAAGTCTGAAATTGTGAGAATATTGGCTTCTAAAGGGCATCCAGTATAATTCCGAATTAGTTGTTTCTAAAGTTTTATTGAAACTTTTTGAAACAAATTTATCGGGATGGTGGATGATACTTGCGTTACGATCCGAAATTTGTGTGGATGAGCCTAAATGGTCTTTGTGATAGAAGAAAATTTGTTTTTCAAAATCGTTACTATACGTACAATCGTTTAACCATCCAAATTTAGCTTCAACTAAAACCTCATTCTCAACATGGGTACTATCAATATGGCGGTACATCATTTTTGAGTTATCTGTCGATTTATCATTGTAATCATCCATATCCTCAATGTCAAAAGCGTACATACAGGTGTCAATTGGCACAATGTTTAACGCCATTCCACCACCAATTTTTGAAACAATTCGGTCGGATTCGATGTAATAGTGCCAATGGCTGGCAGGCTTCCCTCTTCCCAACTCAAAGTTGCTCTAAAACTCCTATCCACTTAACACTTTGATATTTAAAGCTCTTATTGTCCACATTACTTAACACTACAATATTAATATTATCTGGAATACGATGAATAAAAAGTGTGTTATATCCTCCCCACAAACCACCATGATAAACTAAATTAACTCCTTTATACAAAATTCCTAAACGAAAACCATAACCATAGTTTTTCTCCAAACTCATTTCGGAATTTTTTGGCAAAAGAGCTAATTTTAAGATTGTGTCATTTATTACTTTACCACTAAACAATGCATTATCCCATATATTTAAATCGCCAGTTGTGGTCCAAACGCCTTTATCGCCAACGCATCCATTTAAGTAATTCTCTTTTCGGCAACCTTTGCCCGATGAATGTCCAATGGTTTTATAACTTAAAAGATTTTTCGGCTCATGGGTTCTAATGTATGAATATTTCATGCCTAGAGGTTTGAAGAAATTTTCAGAAATAAAATCTCCAAAATCTTTTCCCGAAACTATTTCGACAATTCGGGCTAAAACAGCATAGCCAGTATTTGAGTATTCGAATTGTTTATTAGCATAAAATTTAGCTTTTGGTTTTCTTTTACACATAATGTCAACCATGTCTTTATTGGTCATCATCGAATCGGTATTTTTCCAACTTCCCCAAGTAAAAGAATAATAATCGGGCAAACCTGATCGATGACTTAAAAGCTGATGAATTGTTCGTTTTTTATACGGAAAATTCGGGATAAATTTTTCGATTGAATCTTTTAGTTGGAGTTTGCCTTCCTGATATAACTTTAAAATAGCTAAGGCTGTATACTGCTTCGACACCGAAGCCAACTCGAATATTGAATTGGTGGTTAATTTTACTTTAGTTTGAAAGTTTGCAAATCCATAAGCTTTATGAAAAACAATATTTGAATTTTGAGAAATAAGAATTACCCCATTAAATTTATTTGTTTGGCTCAATAACGTAATGGTATTATCTAGTTTTTCGGATTTATTAATATGATTTAAACTATCAAAAAAAGAATTAATAATAGAATAAATCCAAGAAGAATCCACTTCGGACGTAATGTTTTGCGAATACACCGAGATTGGCAGGAGCAGTATGAGAAATATGATTTTTTTCATTCCATTATATTAATTATCAAAAAGGGAAAACGAATGTCCATTTTGCTGCAATATTACTATAAATATCTTTTGAACTGTACTCTCCGTATGAATAAAATACACCTATTCCTAGCGAATACAACTTAAGGTTTAGTATATTATTAATCATCAAGCCCGATTCAAAAAAACCATTTTCAGGAATTATCATTTCTCTATTAGAAATTATTTGATTTGGACTTTGCCATCCAAAACAGAAGTTTTGATGAACAACAAACTCTGGTTCAAATTTTTTGGATCGGATTAATAGTTTCCCGAAATTTTGATTTAAAAATACGCTTATATGGCTGGATGCATAAAACAAGTTAAAAGGCATGGTCGAAAATGAGTTGGTTGAATAAACATATTCCTTGTTTAAACCCGAACTAAAAGCATGCATACCCCACATTGGCAATACTTTATCAGTATAACTTGCTGTTAAAAAAAGATTTGTTTTACCATAATATTTTGTTGTAAACGATTTTTGAAAAGTCAAATTAAGTTTATTAAATGAATAATTTGATTCCAAAATATTATCAAATGCATGGGTAAATTGAAAAACAAGAACAGGATAGTCGGAATTAACCACAAATTTAAAATCGCCATTATTAATATTCCGTTCTTTGTATGCATAACGGAATGCAAGTTTGGCTTCGGTAATAAACGCAGGATGATCTTTGTCGAATTGAATATTATCGGATAAATTTAAATATTGATAATTAAAACCTGGAAGAATTTGTTGGTAATCAATGGCAGCTTTTAGGGTTAAATATTTTGATACTTTACCCGAAATTGACGCTTGATAAATTTCATGGTGATTGAATCTGCTGATAAAAACATTTCGGAATTGGTCGGTGCCGAGCATATTGCTTGAATTAAAAAACACAGGATAGTTTCCGTTTTCGTAAACATCGTAAACGTAGGTAAAATTCAACTTAAAATCTTTTTTTCGCAATAGGGTTGCTTCGACATTTCCCCCATAATTGGAATTATAATTTGAAAAACCATAGCCATAGTATGCCCCTACCGATATGTTTTTCATTAAGCTACGATTAGTTTTTAACCCTAAACCCAAACGAAAGCCTTCATAAATATTATATCTCAAAACTTTATCCAATTCAACGTCCACAATTCCTATCGGATAAAAGCCAGAAGACAATGTTTTCATAATGGTTAGCATTCTTTCCATA
The DNA here is from genome assembly GCA_038210985.1 of Bacteroidales bacterium. Taxonomy (GTDB): domain Bacteria; phylum Bacteroidota; class Bacteroidia; order Bacteroidales; family WCHB1-69; genus JAQUGA01. Next base: position 18,126 of record JBBQWB010000045.1, on the reverse strand, counting down.
TTCACCTTTTTGCCAATGCTGTCGATAACATGGTAGGTTTTGATTTCTTGAGGAGTTAAAGGCTGGATTCGATAAGTGTCTAATAATTTTTCACTTTGTTTTTCCGAAATCACATCAATATCAATGTCCGCATCTCCAAAATCTCTTCGTCGAAGTTTAGGATTGAGTTGAATTTCTTTAATATACGACCAGCCTTTAGCAATAATTCGAGAGTTATTAACTTGTAGATTTTTAAAATAGAGCTCCGTATTTAACTGCACCGGAAACCATTTTAAGCTATCAATTAACTCGTATTGCTGTTGAATATTAATCGAGATTCCACCCTCTTCGCGGGCTGGAATAGCTGTTACATTTTGGATGGCATATCCATTTGTATTAATATAAAGCAAGCCCGTAAGAGCGTCGAACTTAGTATTTCGGCGAGGACGATACGAAATAACAAAAACTGTGTCTGAATTATGATAAAGGGTATCTTGCATCAAGAAAAAATACTTCGAAGTACTTCCTTTACTTATTGGATTGACATATTTTTTATCGAGGATAATAAACATATCATCGTAAAATGAAATTCCCTGAATTTGAGTAGTTAATATCGAAAATAAAGGATCTTTAAAACCCGAAATTTTTGAAGCAATTACTTTTTCGTAATTTGATGAAGGTGCTTTAAAAATTCGATAATTTACATTCTCCATCATAAAAAGATGTTGTTCGGTAAAAAAATCAAATGTTGCTTTATCCGCAATTTTAACCGAATCTGTAATAGCTGTGTCTGCAATTCGCTTAATAACAGTAGTATCAGTAATAATATCCGAAGTGAAAATCATTTTATTGTACGACACATAACTAAAAGAGCTATTTTTGAAAGGATTGTTTAAGTTTCTGTTTTCGATGGTTTTATTAATAATTCGATGAGCAGGATTTTCTTCAGGTAAAATAACAACCTCTTTTAATTCAAACTCCTGTCGTTGAAGAAGGACTACTATTTGATTTGTAAATGGTTTTGAAATTGATTTAGTTTTATAACCCATATAACTAAAACGCAATGAGTCGATAGCTTGATTGGACTTAATAGTAAAATAACCTTCAATCGAACTAGTAACACCAATTTTACCTTTATTTGCAACAATGTTTACAAACGCCAGAGGTTCTCTGGTTATTTCATCCAAAACCCGCCCCGAAACTTGAAATGATTGAGCATGAATTTTACATAAAGATATTGCAACATAAACCCCGATTATAAAAAATTGACATACCTTTGTTCTCATTCATTTTGTTTTGCTCAAAAGTAATATTTTTAAGCATCAAACTATCAAAACTCCAAACTGAAATTATAAAAACACTATAAATTATAATATATGGCTAAAAAAATATCAATAGATCCAATAGGAAAACTTTTAGGATTGCGACACAAAGCACATCCATGGCATGGTGTAGAAATTGGCGAAGAAGCTCCCGAAATGCTAACTTGCTTTGTGGAAATGGTTCCAACCGATACGGTAAAATATGAGGTGGATAAAGCTACTGGCTATCTAACGATTGATCGTCCTCAAAAATTTTCCAGCATTTTGCCTGCACTTTATGGATTTTTGCCTCAAACTTACTGCGGCAGAAGAGTTGGAGAAGCAAGTGCAATATCGTCAAATAATCCCAATATAGTTGGCGATGGAGACCCATTAGATGTTTGTATCTTAACCGAAAAAGATATTGCTCACGGTGATATTTTGGTTAGAGCATATCCTATTGGCGGATTTAAAATGATTGATGGGAACCAAGCAGACGATAAAATAATTGCAGTTTTACAAGACGATGCAGTTTACTCGCATTATACCGACATTTCACAAGTACCCGATTCGGTTGTTAATCGTTTAAAACATTATTTTTTAACGTACAAAGAAATGCCTGGTGAAAAACAAAGTCGTTGTCAAATTACACATACCTATAATCGTGATGAAGCATTGGCTTTAATCGAATTGGCTATTTCTGATTATCGCGACTATATTGAACGAATAATGTTTGAATAATTTATAAAAAAAATACAAATGGAAATTTTTACTCTCAATACCGAATTTATAGAGCTCAATAAATTATTGAAATTACTCGGAATTGCCGAAACAGGAGGCCATGCTAACGTTATTATTACCGATGGTGAAGTAAAGGTTAACGGCGAAGTTGAACTTCAAAAGCGAAAAAAACTTCGGATTGGCGATTTGATTGAATTAGAAGGTGTGAAAATTAAAATTGAATAAATTTTTCAAAGCTAAAATGGCATCTATCGGCGATGGAGCTTTAAAAACTGCGTTTCCGGCAACCAACACATCTGCACCACAATCGATGAGTCTTTTAGCATTGGATATATCTACTCCACCATCCACTTCGATGAGAGATTTGGAATTTTTACGAAGTATTAAATTTTTCAACGACTCAATTTTAGAATAGGTTTGTTCGATAAATTTTTGACCTCCAAATCCAGGATTAACCGACATCAAAAGCACTAGTTCGCAATCGTTTATAATATCTTCGAGCAAACTTACCGGAGTATGTGGATTAAGTACAACGCCAGCTTTCATGTTTTCGCTTTGGATGCTTTGAATGGTTCGATGTAAATGCGGGCAGGCTTCGTAGTGAACGCTTAAAATATCGGCACCTGCTAAGGCAAAGCGTTTTATATATAAATCTGGATTTACAATCATTAAATGAACATCCAATGGCTTAGCAGAGTATCGTTTAATAGCTTCTATGACAGGAAATCCAATAGAAATATTCGGCACAAAAACACCATCCATAATATCGATATGAAACCAATCGGCTTGGCTATTATTAACCATTTCTATATCTTTAGATAGATTTGCAAAATCGGCTGAAAGCAAAGAAGGAGCAATAAGATGTTTCATGATATGTTTTTTTTACAAAGATAAAAAAAGCGAACGTTTCGGTTCGCTTTTTTAAATATTATCCTAAATAAGATTTTAAAATTTTGCTTCGAGAGACATGTTTTAAACGTCGAATCGCTTTTTCTTTTATTTGACGAACACGTTCGCGCGTTAAATCGAATTTTTCGCCAATTTCTTCCAATGTCATTGGATGCTTGCCTTCGAGTCCGAAATAATAACGAATAACATCTGCTTCACGTTGAGGCAAGGTTGAAATTGCACGTTCAATTTCCTTGCGGAGTGATTCGTACATTAAACCAGTTTCGGGAGTAGGACTATCTTCGCTACGAATAACATCGTACATATTGTTTTCTTCATCCTGAACCAAAGGAGCATCCATGGATAAGTGGCGACCTGAATTACGAAGAGATTCCTTTACTTCTGTTTCGGATATATCCAATAAGTCGGCAATTTCTTCCACATTAGGTTCACGTTCAAACTCTTGTTCTAAATGAGCATACGCTTTATTTATTTTATTGATTGAACCAATTTTATTGAGAGGTAAACGAACGATACGAGATTGTTCTGCCAATGCTTGTAAAATCGATTGGCGAATCCACCAAACCGCATACGAAATAAATTTGAATCCACGAGTTTCATCAAACCTTTGACCCGCTTTAATTAGCCCTAAGTTGCCTTCATTAATTAAATCGGGCAAGCTTAATCCTTGGTTTTGATATTGTTTAGAAACAGAAACAACAAAACGAAGATTAGCTTTTGTTAGTTTTTCGAGTGCTGTTTGGTCTCCCGCTTTAATTCTTCTAGCCAACTCTACTTCTTCATCAGCAGTTATTAGTTCTACTTTCGCGATTTCCTGAAGATATTTGTCTAAAGAAGCTGTTTCGCGATTTGTAACCTGTTTCGAAATCTTGAGTTGTCTCATAACCTAATATAAATTAATATGAATGTTTATTAACGCAATAATAGGGTTTTGTACGCATACAAAATAGTTTTGTTTCAAAACAAAACCAAAAAACCTATTTATTCAAATAAAACCAATTAAAAATTGTTTTACGGTACTTCTAAAAATTCATTTTTCAGCGTTAGACTTCAAAATTAAAACCATTGTTTCGGCATGCTCAACACATCGCATTTACAAAGGTAAAGTGCGGTTTTAATTTTTAATATGCCTCAAAAAATAGACTTTTTAGAGCCCCCTCTTTACTCTTTATTTTCCTTTTCAGGTTTTGGAATAAGTACTTTATGTGATAGTTTGTATTTATTCGTTTTTTTATCAATATCTAAAAGTTTAACCTTAATTATATCTCCAACTTTTAGAACTGTTTCGATATTTTCCAAACGTTCCCAAGTAACTTCTGAAATATGAAGTAATCCTTCTTTTCCTGGTAAAATTTCAACAAATGCACCGTATGGCTGAAGTGTTTTAACTTTTCCATCATATATTTCACCTATTTCAGCAACTGCAGCAACTCCTTTAATTCGAGCTAAAACTATGTCTAAAGTTTCTTTTGAATTTGACATAATATCGATTACTCCAAATTCACCAACTTCTTCAATCACAATGGTAGCACCAGTTTGACGTTGTAATTCCTGAATATTTTTTCCGCCAGGTCCAATGATAGCACCAATAAATTCGCGAGGTATTGTTGTTTTTGCGATACGAGGCACGAAAGGTTTAAGTTCTTCGCGAGGAGTATCGATTACTTTCATCATTTCGCCAAGAATATGAAGACGACCTATGCGTGCTTGTTCTAAAGCTTTCGACAATACTTCAAACGAAAGTCCATCTACTTTAATATCCATTTGGCAAGCAGTAATACCATCTTTTGTTCCTGTAACTTTAAAATCCATATCGCCAAGGTGATCTTCGTCGCCAAGGATATCGCTTAAAATTGCATATTTTCCAGATTCTGCATCTGTAATAAGTCCCATTGCAATTCCCGAAACTGGTTTTAAAATTTTTATGCCAGTATCCATTAACGCCAATGTTCCGGCACAAACTGTAGCCATTGAAGAGGAACCATTTGATTCAAGAATATCCGAAACCAAACGAATGGTATAAGGATTTGACTCATCGGTAGGAATAACTGGTTTAAGAGCACGCAATGCTAAATTACCGTGACCAACTTCGCGACGACCAGTTCCACGCATTGGTTTTACTTCGCCCGTTGAAAATGGAGGAAAGTTATAATGTAGTATAAAATTATTTGATCCTTCTATAAAAGCGCCGTCGATGGTTTGCTTATCAAGTTTAGAGCCTAAAGTACAAGTTGTGAGCGATTGAGTTTCGCCACGAGTAAAAATGGCTGAACCATGAGCAGATGGCAAATAATTTGTTTCGCACCATATTGGACGAATTTGATCTGTTTTACGACCATCTAAACGAATTTTATCTTCCAAAATCATTTTTCGAACTACATCATAAAGTAAATGTTCGTAATATCTTTTAGCAAGAGGTTTTATTTCGCTTAATTCTTCTTCTGGAAAAGAACCTAAAAAGTCTGCATATACTTTATCCCAAGCTTCGCTACGATCGTGTTTTGCCGATTGAGATTTACTTATTTCGTAAACTTTTTCAGTAAGTTCAGAATACATTCTGTTCTTTAGTTCTTCGTTATTTTTTTCGTGACAATAAACTCGTTTATTTTGAGCTTTTTCAACTTTTGCTGCAAGTTTCATTTGACCTTCGCAAAGAAGTTTTATGGCATCATGACCAACTCTAATAGCTTCAATCATATCTACTTCTTGTACTTCCTTCATTTCGCCTTCAACCATTACAACGTCTTTTATCGAACCTGCAAGCATAAGATCCATATCGGCAGTGCTAAGTTCTTCCATATTTGGATTTACGATAAAAGCACCATTTACTCGTGCAATGCGAACTTCGGCTACTGGACCGTTAAATGGAATATCGGAAACCATAAGAGCCGATGAAGCAGCTAAACAAGCTAATGCATCGGGTAAATTATTTTTATCGCCCGAAATAAGGCTAATTAGAACTTGCGTTTCGGCATGAAAATTTTCGGGAAAAAGTGGACGAAGAGCTCTATCAACCAATCGAGAAATCAAAATTTCATATTCCGACAAACGTGCTTCACGTTTAAAAAAACCGCCAGGGAAACGTCCCATTGACGCATATTTTTCTTGATATTCAACAGATAGTGGCATAAAGTCGACATTATCGGCTGCATCTTTTTTGCAACATACGGTTGCCAAAAGCATAGTATCGCCCATTTTTACTACTACTGAACCATCGGCTTGTTTTGCTAACTTACCAGTTTCTATTAATATTTCTCTTCCGTCGGATAATGTAATTGTCTGATTGTGAATGGTCATTTGGTTAATTATTAAGGTATAATGCTATTAAATTAATTTAAACACAAAAAGGCAATTTTCGGAATTGCCTTTTTGTGTTTCGAATATTTTTTACTATTTTCTGAGACCAAGATCTTTGATAATAGTTCTATATCTTTCGATGTCTTTAGATTTAACATAATCTAGAAATTTACGACGGCGACCAACCATAAGAACTAATGAACGACGAGTTACATTGTCTTTTTTGTTTGCTTTAAGGTGTTCGGTCAAATGTTTGATTCTATAAGTAAATAGAGCAACTTGACTTTCAACTGAGCCAGTGTTTGTTTCTGATTTTCCGTATTGTGAGAAAATTTCTTTTTTTACATCAGATGATAAATACATGTTTTTTAACTTTTATATCGATTGTTATTTTATTTCGGACTGCAAAGATAGAAATATTTTTACATAAAAAAGTATTTTATCAAAAAAATATTTTTTATTCCGTTTTTTTTAAACAATCACTTGTTTAAAGTCCTATTTTCGCTTACGCCATTTTAAAAAATACACAACGCTTAAAGCAGTAGCTATAATAAATATTAGTGGCCATAAATGTAACGCAAAAATAAACAAGGACAAAATGCCATACCAGCCACTGCTAAGTGCTTCTCTCATATCCGTAAAAACCGATTTATTGTATGTATTTGGCGGTTTTTGGTAATTTACTGTTTGATAAACCTCAACGGTAATTGTGCTTAAACTAACTTTATCTTTTAATGAATTCAAATAACTTTCGGCCGATTCAATTTCGGTTCTAATTTCATTTAATTGTCGCTCAACCTCCAATATATCCCTTACTGTTTTGGCTTGATTTCTAAGAACTTCGATAAATCTTTTTTCAACTTCACGTTTATTTTTTAGCCTAACTTCGGTATCTACATAATTTTTTGTAACATCTTCCGAAACCACATTTCGATAATCGATATATTCGGCTAAAGGCGTAATTTCATTAATAGTTTTATCAAAATTTATTACTGGAACTCTTAATGTAAGTTTATTTGAGAAGGAATTGGATAGTGTTTCAAGTTTTGAGTCGGAAATTAAGCCATTGTATTTTGATAAAATTTTTTCGATATCCGAAGTAGCTTTCATCACATCGGGAACCATCATCTTTATATCGGCACTGCGAATAATAAATTGCTTTGCTGGCTGAGCAACTTCAACTGGATTAGATGCATCTATTTCACCAACATCCGAACTGTTTTCATTGTTAGAAGATGTTTTTTTGCTATAAGAGGGCTCTGCCGTTGTAATTTCTTCAGAACTTGGTTGCGTTGTGGTATTGGATGATTTTTCATCGTTAGATGCTCGTTGATCAATAACATCTGTTCTATTTGAACATGCAACAACTAAAAACCACATTATGATTGTAATTAAAAATAACAAGCGATTTTTTTTCATGTGGATTATTTTAAAGGTTATTTGCAAAGATACCAATATTTTAAATTTATTTACAAAAAAAGAGGAGTAAAAACTCCTCTTTTTGCTATATTGTACAAATTATTTATTGCTTGATATTCGGCAATTCTAGACCGTAGCCTTTTTTCTTGTCTTCAATTTTAAGCAAGAATGCAAAAATTAGTGCCAAAACACCGAAGCCTGTAAATGTCATCATTGGTATAGTGTAATCGTATGTATATACAGTAACCCCGTTTTTCACTATTTGACCTGTTATACAATATGTATTAAGAATCCAACCAATAAGAGCAGGCACGCCCATTAAACCCCAGTTTTGTACCCAAAAAATAAGTGAATAAGCACTTCCTAATTGTTTTTCGGGGATAATTTTTGGAACAGAAGGCCACATTGCCGAAGGAACCAATGAAAATCCAATACCTAAAAGAATTACGAGGACTATTGCAACTGACCAATGATTTAAAAATGGAATTGAAAACATCGCATGAACAAAAATCAACATGATAGAACCGATAATCATAATGGTAGCACCTTTTCCTTTACGGTCGTATAAGTTACCGAAAAATGGAGTTAAAATAATAGTACCAAATGGGAGCATTGCTGGAATTAGACCAGCCCAGTCTTCGTCAACGCCAAATTTTTGGACCATTAAATCTGTTGCATATTTTAAAAATGGGAACACAGCAGAATAGAATAATACGCAAAGAATAGCAATATACCACCAACCTTTATTTGTAATAATTTTCCAAATATCTTTGATACTAAAAGCCTCTTCATCGTCCACAATATTGTTTTCTTTGTCGTAAGCAGCTTGAGATGCATCCAATTTCTTATCTTGGAACGTATACATTATAAAAGCTAATAATCCAATACAAGCCATAACAAGACCAAATAATAAAGGCATTGAAACCGTTCCAAAAGCTTTTGCAAGAGGAAGCGAAGTTCCAATTGCTAAACCAGTACCAATACGAGCAGTAGCCATTTCCAAGCCCATTGCAAGTGCCATTTCTTTACCTTTAAACCATTTAACAATGATTTTTGAGACAGTAATACCAACTACTTCAATGCCAACTCCAAAAATTGCAAAACCTAAACCAGCCATTAAAACTTGAGCTTTTGAAGAGAAGAAGTATAAATTCCATACTTGACCATCAAGGCTATGAGTAGAAACAGCCCAATATTTAATGGCAATTCCGACAACCATAATTGATGTAGCCATAAGTCCGGTAAATCTTACTCCCATTTTGTCAAGAATAATTCCACCAAAAATTAGGAAGAATAAGAACACATTAAACCATCCGTAAGCACTTGTAAAAAAGCCATAATCTTCGCTGTTCCATGATAATTGTTGTTCAAGTAAACCTTTAAGCGGAGCCATAACGTCAGCAAGGTAATACCCACACAACATAGTAAATGCAACAATAGCCAGAGCAGTCCAGCGAGCAGCTTTCGAATCTCTAAGCGTTTTTTGTAATTTTTCTGTCATTTTATTTAATTGTTAAATGTATAAAAAAAATTTAATCGACAAATTTATGAATTTTTATTTTCTATTTGCTAATAAATGTGAACGATTTTTTTTTCAGCAAAAAAATCATCCGAAAACCAGTCGGAAATTTTATATATTCGGAAGTATTGATTTATCTCTTTCAGCTCGTCATCAATGTTTCCACCTTTCAAATATAAAATACCATTTGGGATAATATTATGATTTGTTTTTTTTATTCTATTTCGTGTCCATGAAATAAATTCAGGCAATCGAGTTACTGCACGACTTAAAATAAAATCATAGTTTTTTTTATGATCTTCGGCTCGAATGTGTTCGGCAGTAACGTTTGATAAATTTAACGCAGTACATACCTCTTTTACTACTTTAATCTTTTTGCCAATCGAATCAATTAGGTGAAAGTGCGCATTGGGATTCATAATTGCCAGTGGAATGCCAGGAAAACCCCCACCTGTTCCAACGTCTAAAACCTCAGCCGAGACGTTGAACGTTAAAAGTTTTGAAATACTCAAAGAGTGCAAAACATGATGAAGATAAATATTTTCAACATCCTTTCGAGAGATAACGTTGATTTTTGAATTCCATTCCAGATACAAATCCGACAAAGCATTGAATTGCTTTTGCTGAGTTTGCGTTAAATTTTTAAAATTTTCGTAAATTATTTCCGAATTCATAATCTATTTGAGTTGTTATTTGTTCTGTTTTTTATACTTTTGCAAGAAATTGATGATATTTAATTTATGAAAAGAACACTTTCAGTATTTATTACACTCTTTTTCTTTACCATTTCGTTGCATTCGCAAAATTATACAAAATCAGACATTATTATCTATGTCAGTAAATATAAAAATTCTGCCATAAAAAAAATGAACGAATATAAAATACCTGCGAGCATTACATTGGCACAAGGCATATTAGAATCGGGAGCTGGAACTAGCGAATTAGCAATTAATGCAAACAATCATTTTGGAATAAAATGCGGAAGTTCGTGGACGGGCGAAACATACTTAAAAGACGACGACTCGGAAAAAGAATGTTTTAGAAAATATACCGTTATTAATGATTGTTACGACGATCATTCGCTTTTTTTAACCAGCAATAAGCGTTATGCATCTCTTTTTGAAAACAGTTCTGACGATTATATATCTTGGGCTAAAGGGCTTCAAGATGCCGGATACGCAACCAATTTGGAATATTCAAAAATCATTGTTCGAATTATTGAAGAATATGAGCTTTATAGCTACGACAAACCTTCGGGCAAAAAACCCAATGAAACACCTGTAAATACTGGCAAAAATGTGATTCAAAGTGAAAGCGAAGATGTTATTGTAATTTTAGGAGTTAGTTACCGACCCACTTCGACTATTAATAATCGGAAAATTTTTGAAAACAACCATACACGTTTTTTAGTTGCAAAAGCAGACGATACTTTTTATTCCATAGCTAAAGATATTTTTACAGAAGAAGCATTTTTGAAAAAATACAACGATTTACCTAAAGATGCACAAGTTAAAGCAGGCGAAATAGTTTATATTGAATCTAAACGAAATAAGGGAGACCGAGATTTTCATATTGTTAAATCGGGCGAATCCTTACAATATATTTCTCAGTTGTATGCCATGAAAATGAAATCTATTGCCAAACTTAATGGAATGAGTATTTCTGAAAACATGAAAATAGGTGAAAATTTATGGTTAAAAAGGAAACGTCCAAATAGTTCAAAACCTTCTTTTTAGTAAATTCTAAAATTTTTCTTTTCCAGGAAAATAATATTTCTTTCGTGCAATATTTTCTGGAAAAACAAAAAAATCGATATGTGCATTTGAGCGTTCAACCAGCTCTGAATCACATAATTTAACATTAACTCGTGCAATATTATCTTCAAAAGAAATTAATTCGGCAGTTAATTTAATAAGTCCTTTATCTATAAAAACTGGTTTCAAATAATTTACTGTTAGTGTTTTTGTAACTCCCGATGAGCCAACTTTTACGGGCAAAATCCAACTACCAATCTCATCCATTAAAGTAGCTTGAATTCCACCATGAAGATGGTTGTGGTAGCCTTCAAAATCGTTTTTTGGCATCCATTCGGCATAAACTCCATTTTCGGTTTCAAAAAACTCAAGAGTTAATCCAGTTTTATTTGAAGGAGAGCAACCAAAACAGTTATATCCGTCAATTTCAGTGTATGCATTATTAATTTTTCTCATTTCTGATTATTTAATTCGTTCCACAAAAAAGATTTGCCTGCTACTATTCCTTTTTCGGTTCTCTTTAATCTCGCACATTCAGTATAGTAATCGTGACCAAAAAATAAGATGTAATCATTCTCGATTGCTTCGTTCAAAAAATCCTCTTTTTCTTTTAAAGTAACCAATGGCTGAATGTCTTGACTTGGAATATATGCCAAGGGAATATGAACCGAAGAAACTATAAAATCGGCTGTAAATGCACATTTGCCGTTTGGTGTTTTAATAATTGGAACAATTTGTCCGATAGTGTGTCCATCGAAAATTCTTAAATAAATATCCTTGTTGAAAAAACCTTCCGATTCAATCAAATTTAGTTTACCCGACTCGAGCAATGGCGATAAATCTTCCTTAAAAAAAGCTTTTGCTTCCCTTGGATTTGGATTATTTGCCCACTCCCACCCTGTTTTAGAACAATGATAACTGGCATTTTTAAAGGTTTGTTTCAAGTTTCCATCGGCATCATAGCATGAAGCTCCTCCAACATGATCCCAGTGCAAATGAGTGAAAACTATATCAGTAATTTCATCTGGACTAATTCCTGCTTTCATTAAATTTCTTTCTAAGTTTTCATCTCCATAAAGAAAATAATGACCATAAAATCGTTCGCTTTTTTTATTTCCCATTCCTGTATCAAACAATATTATTTGTGAATCTGCTTTAACAAGCATACAGCGGGAGGTAACTGAAATTAAATTATCGTTATCTACTTCGATAAGTTTACTCCAAATGAATTTTGGAACTACGCCAAAACAAGCTCCTCCATCCATTTTCCAATTCTCCGCAATTATTGGGATTACAGTAGCCATGTCTTTTTTATTGCAAACCTACTAAATTTTCAATTTAGTTATGTGCGTTTTGCACAATTTCATTTACTTTTGTCTTTATGCCCTTGTTGGTGTTTTCACCAACAAGGGCAAACCTTGGTTTTCTAAAAAATTTCTGAATAATGAGTAAGAAAACCAAAATCATCCATTTGTTCTTTATAAAATTTAGCACTCGAGTACAAATATTCTTCTGGAGAATTTGACAAGCACCTCTTTTCTTGAAGTGGATTATTATGAATATAATTAAGTTTTTGGATAAATGTTTGAATATTATCTAATTCAAATGAATATGCATTTCGTTGCCAAATATTATATTTTCTGTCTTTACTCCCCACAAAAAATTTATCAAGTAATGAATTATTTGTTTTTTGAAGTCGAAATTTAATTTGTTGAGCAGTATATTTTAAAAAATCTCGCTGAACACTTGATTTTGAATGAGGATTAATAATTTGCCAAATTAGATGTATGTGATTTGGCATAATCACAAATCCTAAAATTTTAACTCTATTTTCTTTGGTTAAAAAAAGCAGACTATTAACAACTATCATCTTATTGTCATTGTCATGAAATACTTGTACCCAATCAACAATAGTGGCTGTAAAGAAGAAAATATTAGTGTTTGTTCTGTAATAAATCATAAAATCATAATTTTTATTTCGGATTTTAAAATGTCGGTGATAACACCGAAATTGGCTCAGTGATAACACCGAAATTGGCTCGGTGATATCACCGACAGGAGCGTCGGAATAATTGTAGCCATATCTTTTTTATTGCAAACCTGCTAAATTTTCAATTTAGTTATCTACGATTTGCACAATTTCATTTACTTTTGTCTTCAATCAAATTAACTATTTACCATTCAGATTTCACATGAAAATACATTTTATCGCAATTGGTGGTAGCACTATGCACAACTTAGCAATGGCTTTGCATTATAAAGGATATACGATTACAGGTTCGGACGATGAAATTTTTGAACCTGCCAAAAGCAGATTGGATAGACTTGGAATTTTACCAAGTAATATTGGTTGGTTTGCCGAAAAAATCACCACCGACTTGGACGCCATTGTTTTAGGCATGCATGCCCGTGAAGACAATCCGGAGCTTATTAAAGCTAAAGAACTCGGTTTAAAAATTTATTCATTTCCAGAGTTTTTATACGAGCAATCGAAAAACAAAAAACGAGTAGTAATTGGTGGAAGTCATGGAAAAACTACGATAACGGCAATGATTCTGCACGTTTTACAGCTTCAACAAATAAAATTTGATTATATGGTGGGTGCACAACTAGAAGGTTTTGATGTAATGGTAAAACTTTCCGAAGATGCTCCCTTAATTATTTTAGAAGGCGACGAATACCTAACTTCTCCCATAGATCGTCGTCCGAAATTTTGGGTATATCAACCTCACATAGCCGTAATTAGTGGAATTGCGTGGGACCATTATAACGTTTTCCCAACATTCGACATTTATAAAGATCAATTTTTGACCTTTGCAAACCTAATTCCCAATGATGGAGCACTAATTTACTGTAAAGAAGACGAAAATGTTTGCGAAGTTTCGTCAAAAGCAACTTGTAAAACAAAAATTCCCTATGGATTACCTGTTTCGGAAATTAGAGATAACACTACTTTTATTAAATATAAAGATACAGAATATTCACTTTCGGTTTTTGGCAATCATAATTTAATGAACATTGAAGCAGCTCGGAATGTATGTAATCAGTTAGGAATTGTAAACGAAGATTTTTACGAAAGCATATCCAGTTTTTCGGGAGCATCAAAAAGATTAGAAAAAATTGCTGAAACTTCAAATTACGTAATGTTTAAGGATTTTGCTCATTCGCCTTCCAAAGTTAAAGCAACCATTGAAGCCGTTGCAACTCAATATCCCGAAAAAGAATTAAATGCAATTTTAGAATTACATACTTACAGCAGTTTAAATGCCGAGTTTCTATCTCAATACAAAGGAGCGATGAAAAATGCAGATGTTCCAATTGTGTATGTTGACAATCATGCTTTGGAGATAAAAAAGCTACCTCCTTTAAGCGTGGATGTTATTCGTGAAAAATTTGACAATCCTCGAATTAAAGTTTTCAATGATAAAAATTCGCTACTGGATTATTTGCAAAAAATTTCGCCCAATAACAAAACCTTTTTATTTATGAGCTCGGGTAATTTTGCGGGAATGAATTTAGTGGATCTTTATAAAATGAAATCTTAAATCATTTTAAAAGTATTTAACGTTTATCTAATACACCAAAATTTGTATTAATTTTGTTTTATTATTAATTTTGAAAAATAATTTTAAAAATAATTTTATGAAAACAAGAATTGCTTATTTGTCAATTGTTTTATTTACCTTGAGTACCAACATATTTGCTCAAAAAACACCTACTATTAAATTTACTTCACTCACCTTCGATTATGGCATTTTAAAAGAAGAAGATGGTAAAAAAGAATGTACTTTTGAATTTACCAATGCAGGTAACGATGATTTATTATTAACAAATGTAAGAGCATCATGCGGTTGCACCACTTCTGATTTTACAAGAACTCCTGTTAAACCTGGCAAAAAAGGTTATGTGAAAGCAACATACGATCCTGCAAATCGTCCTGGTGTATTTAACAAATCACTTACAGTAGTAACAAACGATCCAAACAACGAGAATATAACCATATTCATAAAAGGGGATGTTACTCCAAAACCTAAAACAAAATTAGACGAATATCCATTAGAACAAGGTCGTTTACGTTTCGTAACCAATCATTTGAGTTTGTATTTAACAAACGCCCAAACAAAAACCGACACTTTCCGCATTTACAATAATTCGAACGTTGTTATGGAGTTTAATTTTGAATCGGTTCCTGCTCACATTACTTCCATTAAAGCGGTTCCCGAAAAACTTAAGCCACTAAAAGAAGGGGTTATCATTATTTCGTACGATGCAGCTAAAAAGAACGATTTTGGATATATTTACGACCGCATCAATATGAAAACCAACGATACTTCTTTAACCGATAAAATTTTATACATCAGTGCAAATATTTCCGAAGATTTTTCGGCATACTCCGAAGAAGATATGAAAAATGCTCCAGTAATTACCATTGATAATGAATTATTTAAATTTGAGAATGCTGTTATGGGCGATTTAGTTGAACATAATTTTGTGGTTACAAACAATGGTAAAACTCCGCTTATTATTCGTAAAGTTAAAGCATCGTGCGGCTGTACAGCAACATCTCCCGAAAAAACAAACCTTGCTCCCGGCGAAAGCACAAATATTAAAACAAGTTTCAATACCGCTGGCAGAAAAGGCAATCAAACTAAAACTATTACGGTAATTACAAACGATCCAAAAAAATCAAGTATCACTTTAACTATTACAGGAAATGTTTTGGAAAAAGTTGAGGATGTAAAAGGCGATCCTTCCCAAGGTCAAGGAAGCGGTACTATTTATAAAGCAAACTAAATTGACTTTATAATTTCAAAAACAGAGTTTCACTAATTTGAAACTCTGTTTTTTTTATATAAAAAAACATTGTTGTCCGATAAAAACTAATAATAATTATGCAATATAAAGATATTAAGTACTTTAATTGCATGAGTTTTATTGATGGCTTGGTTTTTTATTGAGTTAGATCCCTCGCTGATGTTCAACACTTTTGCCCCAACCCTAAAGGGTGATATTGAAAATCAGATAGTTAGAATAAATATTTCAATAATTCTCCGCTAGCTAGCGGAGAATTAAAGGATAAAAAATATTGAAAATTTATCGGACAATAGTGATAAAAACACTTGAATCTTAAAAAAATATTATCTTTATTGAAATTTCTAAACAATAAAATTATGGGGTATTTTCAAAAAAACAAATTAACTACCAACCAGCTATTTATTCATGAGTATACTGGAATTGAAAAACAAGAGTTAAATAATCGAATTCATGATTTTATGACTTCTACTGGGGTGTTTTAATTGGAATAAAGCAAGAAAAAGACGAATTAAAAAAATTATCCACTACTTTCCAAAATATTTAAAATTATGATTTGGATAAAACCATTTGGTTATAAACCTATTGAAAGTGAATCGGAAAAAGCATCGCTTGGATATTTAATTTCCGTTTTGTCGCTAATTGTTGGAGCACCCCTTCCAATTATTACACTATTTGCCTCTTTGGGGATGTATTTTGGATATCGCAATTTTACTAAATATGTGCGCTGGCATGTTACTCAAGCATTATTGATTCAACTATTTGCATTTTGCATAAACAGTATTGCTTTTGTATGGATTATTCTTCTGTTTTTCACCGAATTACCATTTTCAAATGCTTTTGTGGCGTATGTTTTAATGATGGTAATTGTAAATCTTATAATTCTATCTGGAACTGTTTATTCAGCATCCAAATCACGTAAAGGAATACATACCGAATGGTTGCTTTTTGGTCCATTAACCAATGCTTTTTATACTAAACCAAGCGAATCACAAACTACCTAAAATCCATAAAAATGAAAAAGATTTTTATTGACTTTACCATAGTTTCGGGCATCATTCTGCTTCTATTTTTTACTTTTTTGCAAGTAAATTATATTGGGATTTTTGAAAAACTAATGCAACGAGCAAAAGTTGAAGAACGTTTGGGAGATTTCATTTGGGAATCGGTAAAAATTAGTGATACCGAAGTTGAAAATGCGGAATTAAATTCGGCAATAAACAAAATAAAAGACAGAATTTGTGAGGCAAACCAAATTAACGGCAATCGTATTAAAATTTACATTGTTTACAATAGCGAAGTAAATGCCTTTGCACTACCCAACCACCAGATGGTAATTTATAGCGGATTAATTACCGATTGCGACACGCCCGAAGAGCTTGCAGGAGTAATGTCGCACGAGATTGCACACATGGAGTTAAAACATGTAATGAAAAAACTCAGCAAAGAAATGGGTATTACCATGCTTGCAATAATGATAGGTGGAAATGGAGGAATTGCGTTTATGAAAGAAATAGCACGCACCATATCCTCCACAGCATATAGCCGAAATTACGAACGCGAAGCCGACACCAAAGCGGTAGAATATTTGGAAAATGCCAATATCGACCCAAGCTTTTTTTCGGTTTTTTTGAATAAACTTACAAATGGAGAGCTTCTCCCTTCTCAACTATATTGGCTTAGCACGCATCCTGACTCGGAAGAAAGGGCAAACTCGATTCTAAAATTAAAAAAGAAAAACAGCTACCCTCCCAATCCAATATTTACTCACGAAGAGTGGCTAAAAATTAAAGAAATGGCTGAATTTGAAGAAATTGAAGAAACGGATAGTTTGCGTTAAAAGATTTATATACCCTCCATTTTTTCATCAAGATTCAATTTGTTTAAATCGTGCCATTTTTCAAAATTTCTTAAATCACCAAACAAACTAATAATGTAATTGCGACTTATGACAGTTGATTTGCCTGATAAAAATGCCATGTATGAAGAGTTTCGGTATAATTTGAAGTTGTCCCAAAACTTATGTTTTACAGGATTTAAATGGATATATGCTACAAGTTGCTTCAGGTATTCTTCATTTTCTATACGTTTGCGTTGTAAATGTTCCTGAAAAAGGCTACCTGTTCGATTGTACATTTTGTTAATCGACTTTGTATAAGCATTAAACATATTGGAAAAAGCAAGATGAGGTTTTTTTATATTTATCTTCTAAAAATTGAGCATCTTTTATTCTTATAACAAAATGAAAATGATTTTTCATCAAACAATAAGCATACACATCGGCAATAGGCAACAAATGTTTTGTTAGTAAAGAGAGAAAATATTCATAGTTTTTTTCTTCCTTGAAGATATTTTCTTTATTGTTTCCTCGATTATAAACATGATAGACAATACT